>NZ_JAWPOM010000183.1:0-1115 GCF_033344285.1 Vibrio sp. 779(2023) | reverse complement strand
AAGGAGCGGTAATTTGAAGGAATAAAACAGATGCACAACGATACCCTAAGCCGCGTGAACGCAATTCGCGAATGGCTTGCTCAACACAACATTAATGCCCTACTGATCCCTCATGAAGATGAATACCTGGGTGAATATGTCCCTGCGCACAATGAACGCCTCCATTGGCTAACCGGATTCACAGGCTCTGCAGGCGCAGCCGTGATCACACAAGACAAAGCCGCGATTTTTGTTGATGGCCGCTACACCGTTCAAGTGACCAAACAAGTTCCTAGTGAGTTGTTTGAAGATCGCCACCTAATTGAAGAACCACCATTGGATTGGATTCAAGACAATCTAACCACAAATGCGTCCGTGGCTATCGACCCTCGCATGCACAGTTCGGCTTGGCTAGATATGGCACAAGCAAAACTGGCCGGAAAACTGGAGCTAAACATTCTCTCCGGCAACCCAATTGATGAGCTGTGGCATGACCGCCCTGCACCAGTGGTTTCTGACGTTCGCCTCATGCCAACAAAAGCCGTTGGTCAATCAAGCGAAAGTAAGCGTAAAGAGATCGCTCAACTGGTAGCAAAAGCCGGTGCAGACAGCGCAGTCATCACAGCGCTTGATTCTATTTGTTGGCTATTGAACGTACGTGGCTTGGATGTATCGCGTTTGCCAGTTTTACTGTCGCACGCGATTCTTCATGCCGACTCAAGTGTGGAGTACTTCCTAGATCCCGCTCGCTTACCTGCTGAATTTTCAGCGCACGTGGGCACTGGTGTGACGGTTCATCATCCAGAAGCACTTCAATCACGCCTTGAAGCCATGTCTGGTAAAAAGGTATTGCTCGACCCAGCAATCAGTAACGCATGGTTTAAGTTAGTTCTGCAAAATGCAGGCGCATCGGTTATTGCTGCAGCCGATCCATGTTTAATGCCAAAAGCCGCGAAAAACGAAGTTGAGATTGCGGGCATGAAAGCCTGTCATATCCGCGACGGTGTAGCGATGAGCAAATTCCTTTGCTGGCTAGATGCCGAAGTGGCTGCAGGCAATCTTCATGATGAAGCTACACTGGCTGATCGCCTAGAAGCATTCCGTAAAGAAGACCCAACGCTGATGGATCTGAGCTT
>NZ_JAWPOM010000182.1:0-1115 GCF_033344285.1 Vibrio sp. 779(2023) | reverse complement strand
CTAACCCTTTAAGTTGAATAACACAAGCCAGAGCAAATGCTCTGGCTTTTTTGTATGAAGTTTAGTCAGAATGCTACTGCTCTAGATAAAGTTTTGCGGTGGTGGTGACCTTAATCATTTCATCTTGCAGTTCAAACATTTCAGGTTCAATTTCTTCAATGCTGGCTCCTGAACGAAGTGCGTGTTCAAGCGTAGCACAGAGAGATTTTAGCCTTGGTACGCCACAATAAGAGCTACTGCCGTGCAGTTTGTGGATCACATGAATTAACTCTTCACGCGAATAATCGTCTTGCTCAAGTGCGTGGTCGACAACTTCTTCTACTTCTGGAATGAAATCGATCAACATACGCAGCATATCTTTGGCTAAGTCTTCCTTATTAGCGCTCTGTTTCAATGCGGCTTGCCAGTCAATAATCACATCAGGTTGTGTATTTTCAGCTGTGGCAGGTGCTTCACTTGCTGGTTCATCGACGTAGGACGGCGCAACTTTCCCTATGCTTTCTGTACAGGTATTCGGATTCCAGTGGACCAACACTTGTTGCAGTACATGCTCTTCAATTGGTTTGGTGAGGTAATCATCCATACCTGCGGCGAGCAGACGATCGCGCTCCCCGGCCATGGCGTGCGCGGTAACGGCGATCACTGGTGTGTCTTTGTTTAACTCAAGCTCTTTGATGTTCTGACAAGCGGTCACTCCATCCATTAATGGCATTTGGATGTCCATAAAGATCAGGTCGTATTTCTTCTCGGTAGCGAGATTTACGGCTTGCTGACCATTGCTACAAGCCGTTACGGTTTCAACCCTTTCTTTCAGTAGTGCTGAAATCAGTTTTAGGTTTGCAGGGTTATCATCCACCGCGAGCACCGTCAGTGGCAGTCGTTCGCTTTCTTCTGTTTCAACAGGAGCGGCAATAGCTTGAGGGGCTTCAACATGTTCATTGATCAAACTTTGCAGCAACTTACGGCGAGATAGCGGTTTGGTTAAGCACTGGATTTGATGCTCGGTCATGATTTGGTCGGCAAGCGCTAATTCGGTGCTCGGTGTACCCATGATGACACTTGGCGCCATGCGCTTCGCTTGCTCAATCCAAGCTGCGACTGATTGCTCGTCATAA
>NZ_JAWPOM010000181.1:0-1117 GCF_033344285.1 Vibrio sp. 779(2023) | reverse complement strand
CCAACATTGTTTAGATACTAAAAACTTGGGCTAGATTGTAAAAACTTGATGTCCGCCAAACACTCTACTTCTTTGCTCAACATCTAGATACAAAAAAACCGCTGAGAGTTCAGCGGTTTTTGTTTTCGATTCTCAATCAGCCTTATGGCATCTCGTCGAATTCTGCGCCTTCTTTTTCTACTTGCGGTGGCATCAAGTGCTCTTTCTGGATACCCAGTTTTAGAGCAAGTGCAGATGCTACGTAGATAGAAGAGTAAGTACCAACCGTGATACCTAACAACAGTGCCGTTGCAAAGCCGTGGATCATTGCCCCGCCCTGTACAAACAGTGCAATAACTACGAACAACGTTGTACCAGAAGTAATCAACGTACGGCTCAATGTTTGTGTAATCGAAGCATCCATGATGTCCGCTGGATCACCTTTACGCATCTTGCGGAAATTTTCACGAATACGGTCGAATACTACGATGGTATCGTTGAGCGAGTAACCAACAACCGTTAGCAACGCAGCCACGATAGTTAGGTCCACTTCAATCTGTAGGAATGAGAATACACCCAGCGTGATAATAATATCGTGCGCCAACGCCATTACAGCACCAGCCGCTAGACGCCATTCAAATCGCATTGATACGTAAATCAGGATACAGATGAGCGACACAAGGATCGCCAGACCGCCCGCTTCAGTTAGTTCATCACCAACGTTTGGACCAACAAACTCGATACGGCGCATTTCTACGCTTTCACCAGTACCTTCTTTGATCGCACCGATGATTTGGTTACCTAGCGTTTCGCCAGAAACGTCGTCACGAGGACGAAGACGCACCATCACATCGCGAGCACTACCAAAGTTCTGTACTGTCGCATCTCCGAAACCTTTTGCATCAAGTGCTGTACGGATTTCTTCAAGGTTAGCTGGTTTTTCAAAGCCAACTTCGATTAGCGTACCGCCCGTGAAGTCTAGACCCCAGTTCAGCCATTTGGTTGATAATGTGAAGATAGAAGCGGCAATCATAAAGATTGAGAATACGAACGCCACTTTTGACCAACGCATAAAGCCGATCGTCTTCTCTGCTTTTAGAATTTGAAACATATTAATTCCCAGCCTTAGATCGACAAT
>NZ_JAWPOM010000180.1:0-1124 GCF_033344285.1 Vibrio sp. 779(2023) | reverse complement strand
TGGCAACACAAACAAACCATGTTGATCAACGAGAAAAAGCTCAACATGATGGATCCAGAACATCGTAAACTGCTCGAAACCGAAATGGTGAACTTCCTATTCGAAGGCAAAGACGTTCACATTGAAGGTTACACACCACCAAGCGAATAAAGCCAATTTGTTCAAAAGCAATGACATCACAACCTAAACTGTGATGTCATTTTTCCTCCAGCGTCTTGTCCTCATCACCTAAAAACTTATGAAGAAAATTGCTTTTATTGCCACCGCTCTCTTATTGGCAGGCTGTAGCCGCGAATTCGTCGAAAAAATTTATGACGTGAACTACGAGCCAACCAACCGCTTTGCAAACAACCTAGCAGAGCTACCAGGTCAGTTTGAGAAAGATACCGCCGCACTCGATGCGTTGATCAATAGCTTCTCAGGCAATATCAAAAAGCGTTGGGGACAACGTGAAGTGAAGTTCGCAGGTAAAAGTAACTACGTTAAGTACATCGACAATTATTTAAGTCGGGCAGAAGTGGATTTCCAGAAAGGTCTTATCACTATCGAGACCGTTTCTCCGACCGAACCACAAAAACACTTGAAGAACGCGATCATCACCACATTGCTAACGCCAGATGATCCAGCAAACGTCGACTTGTTCTCATCGAAAGAGATCAAACTCGAAGGCCAACCCTTTTTGTACAAACAGGTGCTCGATCAAGATAAAAAGCCCATTCAATGGTCATGGCGCGCGAATCGCTTCGCTGACTATCTGATTGCCAATAACATCAAAACCAAAGATGTAGACTTTAAAAAAGCGTATTACGTTGAGATTCCAATGGTAGAGGATCACTTCTCTCAGCGTAGTTACCAATACGCGGATATCGTGCGTCGCGCGTCAAAAAAACACGACATTCCTGAAGATCTGATTTACGCCATCATCAAAACCGAGAGCAGTTTTAACCCTTACGCAGTAAGTTGGGCCAATGCTTATGGATTGATGCAAGTAGTGCCTAAAACCGCTGGTCGTGATGTATTTAAGCTCGTAAAGAACAAATCAGGACAACCTAGCCCAGAGTATTTGTTCAACCCAGAAAACAATATTGACACAGGAACCGCCTACTTCTACATCCTCAAAAACC
>NZ_JAWPOM010000179.1:0-1127 GCF_033344285.1 Vibrio sp. 779(2023) | reverse complement strand
CTCATTTCCGGTGCGTTGGTAATGTGGATGGCAGCAGGTTTTGCCATGTTAGAAGCGGGTCTAGTGCGTTCTAAGAACACAACTGAGATTCTAACCAAAAACTTTTGTTTGTACGCGATAGCGTGTACCACTTACCTTGTTATTGGTTACAACATTATGTACGTCGATAACGGAGAAGGCGGTTGGTTACCATCGTTCGGTGGGTTGATTGGTACCCAGGGTGAAGGCGCAGACCATTCTCTTGAATCCGACTTTTTCTTCCAAGTGGTATTTGTTGCAACAGCAATGTCTGTTGTTTCGGGGGCCGTTGCAGAACGCATGAAGCTTTGGTCATTCTTGCTGTTTTCAGCTGTTTTGACCGCGTTCATTTACCCAATGGAAGGCTACTGGACATGGGGCGGTGGCTTCCTATCTGAAGCTGGCTTTAGCGACTTCGCGGGTTCAGGTATTGTTCATATGGCAGGTGCATCTGCGGCGCTCGCTGGCGTGTTACTGCTTGGTGCTCGTAAAGGTAAATACGGTAAAAACGGTGAAATCTACCCAATTCCTGGCTCGAACATGCCATTAGCAACACTGGGTACGTTTATTCTTTGGTTCGGCTGGTTTGGCTTCAATGGCGGTTCTCAATTGATGGTTTCAGACTTTGAAAACGCAACGGCGGTTGGTCAAATCTTCCTTAACACGAACGCGGCTGCGGCTGCGGGATCGATTGCTGCATTGTTTGTGTGTAAAACCACTTGGGGTAAAGCAGATTTAACCATGATCCTTAACGGTGCGCTGGCTGGTTTGGTAGCTATCACGGCAGACCCACTATCACCATCACCTTTGTATGCTGTAGCAATCGGTGCGGTATCGGGTGCGCTAGTGGTATTTAGCATCATCGGTCTCGATAAACTGAAGATTGACGATCCTGTAGGTGCAATTTCAGTTCACGGTGTTTGTGGTTTCTTCGGTCTAATGGTTGTTCCTCTAAGCAACGGTGAAGCGACGTTTGGTGCGCAGCTTCTTGGTGCCGCAGTGATCTTTGCTTGGGTATTTGGTGCAAGCTTAGTGGTTTGGGCGATTCTTAAAGCTACGGTTGGTATTCGAGTTACGGAAGAGGAAGAAATGGAAGGTATGGACATGCA
>NZ_JAWPOM010000178.1:0-1128 GCF_033344285.1 Vibrio sp. 779(2023) | reverse complement strand
TGGCGATCTCAATGAACGTGAGAAGCGCGTTGCTGAAGGCTCTGATGTGCTGTACGACCCAATTGCCCACGATGATACGCACTTAGCGAAACATGGCTTTAAGTTCAAACCACTCGATAGCCATACTTACATGCAGCTAGATAAGCACACTGGCAATATTAAGCAGAAAGAAGGCCGAGATCGCCCTGACTTCGGTGAGCTGGATAACACTGGTTTAACCAACAAAACGGGCAACTTACAGAACCACCAAACCAGTGTTATCACAGAGGGTTTTGAGAATGTCAGCGACCATAAGCCAGTGCAGTCAACATTCGAAGTCAGAAGCTTTTCTCAAAAGTTGATTGAAAACGCATTTACTCAAAATGCCAATGACTTTAAAAATGATGCCGCCTATCTGAAGCCAGGCACGAACCCAGCTAACGCAACGTTTGATGATGTAACCTCTGCTAACCAAGCACGTCTGGGTTTAGAAAACTTAAACCCGAATGAACAAGCATTCGTGAAAGAGAATTTTGCGAGCTTTATTATCGGTAAAGACGCGATCTTCAGCCAGCTAACTAGCGGCTTTATGGAGGAGATGGGCCAACTTCATGCCTCTGATCTTGCTAAGAACCCAACTCATCTACAAGCACAGCAAATTGCGTTGAGCGAAAAATACGAACAGCTAAGCGATAAAGTAAACGCTGAGTTTAATAAACAATTCGTGGCAAATCTTTAGCCACAGAGCCGTATTTATCTCTGTTCGATATGGAAAACATAGAAAGTTAAAAACACAAAAAGGCCCTCTTCTCGGGCCTTTTTCATGGCGATCATTTGTTCGGCTTTCCTCCACCTTTTCCGCCGCCCTTACCACCACCAGAACCAGCAACCGTGATGTTATCGCTCCATCCACTCCAGAACAAAGAACCATCGCTTTGCTGAATGGTGCCAACACGATAATGCACTTCGCCTTTGGCACTGGACTCTTCAAACGCCGTGGCCGTAGGGTCGAGAACATCCCAACTGCTTAGGCTTTGCCATCGATTACGTTTTGCATTCCAACTCTCGCGTTCGACTCTAAAGCCTGCAATGGCACCTTGATCCCCCGAATAGTTCCAAGTGAGAGAAACAATACTATTGTTGATCGAG
>NZ_JAWPOM010000017.1:0-94990 GCF_033344285.1 Vibrio sp. 779(2023) | reverse complement strand
TTGAAATTCTGGTTCCAGATTTACCTGAATCAGTTGCTGATGCAACCGTAGCGACATGGCACAAACAACCAGGCGACGCAGTAGAGCGTGACGAGGTTTTGGTTGACATCGAAACAGACAAAGTTGTGCTAGAAGTTCCAGCTCCGGAAGCTGGCGTTTTAGAAGCTATTGTTGAAGCAGAAGGTGCGACAGTACTTTCTAAACAAATCATTGCTAAATTGAAGCCAGGCGCAGTTGCAGGTGAACCAACTGCAGACAAAACAGAAGGTACTGAAGCATCTCCTGATAAGCGCCACAAAGCTGCGCTTAACGAAGAAAGTAATGACGCATTAAGCCCAGCAGTGCGCCGTTTATTGGCTGAACATGGCTTAGAAGCAAGCCAAGTGAAAGGCACTGGTGTTGGTGGTCGTATTACGCGCGAAGATATTGAAGCGCATCTTGCGAACGCTAAATCTGCGTCAAAAGAAGACTCGCCAGCAGTGGTAGACGTGCCAGCAGCGGCTCGCAGTCAGAAGCGTGTTCCAATGACTCGCCTTCGTAAGACAGTTGCTAACCGTTTGCTAGAAGCGAAGAACAACACGGCAATGCTAACGACGTTTAACGAAGTGAACATGAAACCAATCATGGACCTTCGTAAGCAGTACAAAGATCAGTTCGAAGAGCGTCACGGTATTCGTTTGGGCTTCATGTCTTTCTACGTGAAAGCAGTAACAGAAGCGCTTAAGCGTTACCCAGAAGTAAATGCTTCGATTGATGGCGATGACATTGTTTACCACAACTATTTCGACATTAGCATGGCGGTATCAACGCCACGTGGTCTAGTTACACCTGTCCTAAAAGACTGTGACAAGCTTGGTTTCGCTGATGTTGAAAAAGGCATCAAAGAACTGGCTATCAAAGGTCGTGATGGCAAGCTAACGGTAGACGAGCTAATGGGTGGTAACTTCACTATCACAAACGGTGGTGTGTTCGGTTCACTAATGTCTACACCAATCATCAACCCACCTCAATCAGCGATTCTTGGTATGCATAAGATCCAAGAGCGTCCGATGGCAGTGGATGGCAAAGTTGAAATCTTGCCGATGATGTACCTAGCGTTATCTTACGATCACCGCCTAATTGACGGTCGTGAATCAGTTGGTTTCCTAGTAACGATTAAAGAGTTACTAGAGGATCCAGCACGTCTCCTATTAGACGTTTAATATCGCTAAAACGTCTAGTTATCGTAGGTAGCTAGACGTTAAAAATTTCAATGGCTAGACTAGCTCAACGTTTGGCCTTCATTTGAATCCTTCAGTATGAGAACTCATGATGAAGGATTGATTTGAGAAGACCCTACAGACGTACAAGCAGCCAAGACTGCAGCGTTATGGAAATAATAAATCCCTTAAGGGAAAAACAAACGGAATATCGAAATGAATTTGCATGAATACCAAGCCAAACAGCTGTTTGCAGAATTCGGTTTGCCTGTGCCAGAAGGCTACGCGTGTGATACACCACAAGAAGCTTTTGAAGCCGCAGGCCGTATCAGTACAGCCAAGAAAGTAGTTAAATGTCAGGTTCACGCTGGTGGCCGTGGTAAAGCGGGTGGCGTAGAGCTACACGATACAAAAGAAGGCGTTAAAGAGTTTGCACAGAAGTGGTTAGGTAAAAACCTAGTAACTTACCAAACAGACGCAAATGGTCAGCCAGTAACAAAAATCCTTGTTGAAGAAGCTTCAAATATTGCGAACGAACTATACCTAGGTGCGGTAGTTGACCGTGCTAGCCGTAAGATCGTTTTCATGGCTTCTACCGAAGGTGGTGTGGAAATTGAAAAAGTTGCGGAAGAAACGCCGGAACTCATCCACAAAGCAGCAATTGACCCACTAGTAGGTCCACAAGCTTACCAAGGTCGTGAGCTAGCGTTCAAACTTGGTCTTGAAGGCGACCAAATCAAACAATTCGTTAAGATCTTTATGGGTCTTGGCACTATGTTTTCTCAGTACGATCTTGCTCTGCTAGAGATCAACCCACTTGTGATTACTGGTGAAGGCAACTTGCTATGTCTTGACGGTAAGATCAACATCGACTCAAACGCACTGTACCGTCAGCCTAAGCTTCGTGAAATGCACGATCCTTCACAAGAAGATGAGCGTGAAGCACACGCAGCTCAGTGGGAGCTGAACTACGTAGCACTAGACGGTAACGTTGGCTGTATGGTTAACGGTGCAGGCCTAGCAATGGGTACGATGGATATCGTAAACCTACACGGCGGCAAACCAGCTAACTTCTTAGATGTAGGTGGCGGCGCGACGAAAGAGCGTGTTGCTGAAGCATTCAAGATCATCCTATCTGATGACAATGTGAAAGCGGTACTTGTTAACATCTTCGGTGGTATTGTACGTTGTGACATGATCGCAGAAGGTATTATCGGTGCGGTTAAAGAGGTAGGCGTAAGCGTACCTGTTGTTGTTCGTCTTGAAGGTACTAACGCTGACCTAGGTCGCGAAGTTCTTGCTAATTCTGATGTTGATATCATTGCTGCTGAGTCGCTAACTGATGCTGCTCAGAAAGTTGTTGCTGCTGCGGAGGCTAAATAATGTCTGTATTAATTAACAAAGACACTAAAGTAATCTGTCAGGGGTTCACTGGTGGTCAAGGTACTTTCCACTCAGAGCAAGCTATCGCATACGGTACGCAAATGGTTGGCGGTGTGTCTCCAGGTAAAGGTGGCCAAACTCACCTAGGTCTTCCTGTATTCAACACAGTTCGTGAAGCAGTAGAAGCGACTGGTGCAACAGCGACAGTCATCTACGTACCAGCACCTTTCTGTAAAGATGCAATCCTAGAAGCGATTGACGCGGGTATCGAGCTAATCGTAACGATTACTGAAGGTATCCCTACAACAGATATGATCGACGTGAAAGTGAAGCTAGAAGAAACTGGCGTTCGCATGATCGGTCCTAACTGTCCGGGTGTTATCACTCCTGATGAGTGTAAGATCGGTATCATGCCTGGTCACATTCACAAGAAAGGCAAAGTAGGTATCGTATCTCGTAGCGGTACTCTAACTTACGAAGCAGTTAAACAAACCACTGACGAAGGTTTCGGCCAGTCTACTTGTGTTGGTATCGGTGGTGACCCAATCCCGGGTTCAAACTTCATTGATATCCTAAAACTGTTCCAAGAAGACCCTGAGACAGAAGCGATCGTTATGATCGGTGAGATCGGTGGTACTGCAGAAGAAGAAGCAGCAGCATACATTAAAGAAAATGTAACGAAGCCAGTGGTTTCTTACATTGCTGGTGTAACTGCACCTCCTGGTAAGCGTATGGGCCATGCTGGTGCGATTATCTCTGGTGGTAAAGGTACTGCTGAAGACAAATTTGCTGCACTAGAAGCGGCTGGCGTTAAAACTGTGAAATCTCTAGCAGAGATTGGCCAAGGTCTACGTGAAGTGACGGGTTGGTAATCGACCACACTACTTAATAAGTATTAAAAAGCCTGCGACTTCGCAGGCTTTTCTTTTTCCGTTTCCGTGGGTTTATGTTTGTTGTTAGCAAGGTCTTTCGCGTTTAATGCTCAATGCGATTATGCTTTGCTTTTAATCAGCTGGCTCAGCATAAATAAGGATGTTGCGCTGATCACTACAGAAGGGCCGGCCGGTGTATCGAAGTGCCATGATAGGCTAAGCCCCATCAGTACTGCCACTGAGCCAATAATGGATGCGAACAATGCCATTTGCTCTGGTGATGAAGAGACTTTACGTGCTGTTGCTGCTGGGATAATTAGGAGCGAAGTCATGATCAACGCGCCAACGAACTTCATACCTACTGCGATTACTACACCCACCATTAGCATTAACACCAATCTAACTAAGTCTGTATTCACGCCCTCAACAGCGGCAAGTTCTTCACTAACAGTGCTAGAAAGCAGTGGGCGCCAGAAGACGTACAAACACGCACTTACCGCAACAACACCTGCGTAAATAAACATCAGATCTTGTGGAGAGACGGCAAGTAAGTCCCCAAATAGGTAGCTCATTAAATCGACGCGCACGTTTTCCAAAAAGCTAACCGATACTAAACCGATAGAGAGTGCACTGTGTGCCAAGATACCTAACAACGTGTCTGTAGCCACAAGTTGTTGCTTTTGCAGAGTGACAAGCAAAACGGCCAGAGCTAAACAGCAGACGAGTAGCGCAAGGTAGAGATTTACGTTGAGCAAGAAGCCCAGCGCTAGGCCCATTAACGATGCATGAGCTAGGGTATCTCCGAAGTAAGCCATTTTGCGCCAAACGACAAATGACCCAAGTGGACCGGCAATGATCGCGATACCAATACCAGCAAGAATAGAAGGTAGGAGAAACTCAATCATGATGGTGATGTCCGTGTTTATGGTGGGAGCATGATGTCGCATCACCGCTTACTGGCGTTCCGGATAAATCGTGATGATGGTGCTCATGGTCGTGATGATAAAACGCGAGAGATTCTCTCGCTGCATTGCCAAATAGCGCGATGTAAGAAGGGTGCTGAGTAATAGTGGCAGGTGAACCTGAGCAGCAAACATGGTGATGCAGACAAATAACATCGTCCGTTTTCGCCATCACTAAATGTAAGTCATGCGATACCATAAATACGCCACAATCAAAGCGGTGACGAATGCTCTCAATTAAGTCATAGAGATCGATTTGACCTTGGATATCCACCCCCTGAGCTGGTTCGTCTAATACTAATAGCTGAGGACGCTGAAGCAGAGCGCGCGCCAGTAACACTCGTTGGTTTTCACCACCGGATAAGCGATGCATATTACTATTAAGTAAATGTTCAGCGCCAACAAGCCTTAATGCATCAATGCACTCCTGCTTACTGTATTTTCCTGCTAAATTTAGGAAGCGGGTTACATTCAATGGAAGGGAGTCATTGAGCTTCAACTTTTGAGGAACGTAACCAATTTTCAGTTTTCTTTGTCGGTTCAACTTGCCGCTAGTCGGCTTTTGAAGACCTAAGATAACTTTGACTAACGTTGATTTTCCCGCTCCATTGGGACCAATTAGGGTAGTTATTTTGCCCTTTTCTAATTCCATACTAATGTTATCGAGAACTCTGCGGCCATCGAACTCGACGCATAACTGCTCAAGATGGACTAAGGAAGACATGAATGAAACTCATTTGCAAATCAATAATGTTATAATGTAACATTATCTCACTTTCCACGCCATATCCCAAGTAAAACTATGAAAAGAGCATTAATTCTTGCTGCCTCAGCAATGTTAACACTGCCAGCACAGGCGGTAACGGTACTGACGAGTATCAAACCTATTCAGTTGTTAGTAACAGAGCTTACTCAAGGAGTAACTTCACCAGACGTGCTATTGCAGTCTAACACATCACCCCATGACTATGCTTTGCGTCCATCGGATGTTAAAAAGGTCGCTTCGGCTGATTTGGTTATCTGGTACGGACATGATCTTGAACCGTTTCTAGAGAAAGTTGTTTCGGATAGATCGAATACTTTGACTATTAGTCAAATTCCAAATCTAGAATTGCGTGAATTTGATAGTGAGCACAACCATGACCATGATGGGCACGATCATGGCTCACATGATCCGCACTTTTGGCTAGGTGTAAGCCAAGCACAACAAGTGGCCAAGGCTGTTGTGAATCAACTTGTATCACTTGATCCGGAAAATGCAGCTCAATATCAAGCGAACCTCAAAAAGTTTGAACTCGAGCTAAAAGACACTGACCAACAGATAAAGCAGAAGCTGGCACCAGTAAAAAACAAAGGTTACTTTGTATTCCATGATGCTTACGGTTATTTCGAAGATCGTTATGAACTAAATCAAATGGGGCATTTTACTGTGAGCCCAGAACGCAAGCCAGGAGCGAAGACCTTAATTCAAATTCGTCAAAAGCTAAGTGGTGGAGATGTGGCTTGTGTATTTTCTGAACCTCAGTTTACCCCGGCTGTCGTTCAGAGCGTAATGAGAGGCAGTGATGTCGCTAAAGGCGAGCTTGACCCGTTAGGGAGTACAATTGAAGCAAAACCTGGCAGTTACTTTACTTTTCTCAACAATATGGCGAATAGTTTTGAGCAATGCTTGAACAAAAAGTCAGATTAAGTGCTGTCGTAATGTAGGAGTAGTCTTTTTAACGTGATCCAGTAGTAAGAATTACAACCTTTGGTAAGGCGAGCCTTTTCTCAGAAAGTAATTGAGATATCATTACCAATAATTATCAGCTCAAAATAACCGTATCAATCCATGTTTTACAAACGATGAACGGTCACTTTCAGAGCACAAATTGATACAAAAGGTTTTCGTCTTGCTACGCCAATTAGCCCTTGCTCTGTTGGGCTTCGTCTTATCCTACCAAGCATTTGCGCTTCATAGTGCAAATGCAATCTTTTACCCTTTGCCAACTCAGGCAAAGGGTACTTTTATCGCGGCTAAAAAGTTGTTCTTGGGTGAAAAGGGCGGTTTGTGGATTCATGACGTACACGGGAGAGTCCTGTTTTACGATGGTCAAACTATATTGCCTAAATCAGGTAGCTTCCTACAAACGTCGGCCAAGCAGTTGGCCTATCATAAAGGTGCTTTTTGGACCTTTATTGAAAATGAGGTCTATCGAACTTATCCAAATCAGGAGCGACGTTTAGTCTTTAGTTTAAATCCAGGCTCACAAATAAGAAAAATAGGGTCTTCAAAGAACTATATTTGGGTGAGTGATGGCGCGCATTTCTATACCTACAATATCGACACTAGCGAGTTAAACTCTTTCTCTCTATTGCAGCTCTATCAACATAGTAATAATAGCTACGTTTACATTAATGATGCGGTGCTAGTTGAAACGAAGTGGGCACTAGCAACGACTTCCGGCTTCTATCTTTCTGAAGGTGATAAGTTTGACCATGTCGCTGCCTCAGGTCAAAACTACATTGAGAAAGTCTATTATTCACACACGCGAAGAGAAATTTTGATAGGTACATTGCGTGGCGCTTTAATTTTCAACATTTACCAGCCTGATAAAGAAGTGATTAGAATTGGCGGCTCACATGTTTTGACATTCGCAGAGACAAATCAAGAGTATTGGGTGGGGACAGAGCATGGCCTTTATTTGTACTCATTTTTTTCAGGTGAGGTCACTGAAGTCGCGCCTGCAAGTTTTCTTGAGTTAGAGTTAGATAACACGAAGATTTATTCGTTGTTGAGTGACAATATGGGAGGGATGTGGATTGCGACTAACCAAGGTATTCGTTATTACTCGCTATTTAGTAAAAAATTTGAACGAGTGACCTTTAGTAGTTATGACTCACACACCCTATCAGGACGAATTCGGCAAACTATTGAAGGTCCTGATGGTGCGCTTTGGTTTGCTGATGACCGAAAGATTTATCGTTCAGGAAAGAGTGGGATTAACCAAGTCTTAGAGTTGGAGTCGCAGATCAATGAATTTGCGTTTCAAAACGGCATGCTTTGGCTTGCAACCTCAAAAGGGCTGGAAATATTTGAGCTAAATGGTCTCAACAAGATTACATTTCCTTATTTACAGCTTATGGCCGGACATGCCGTAGAGCATGTGACCGTTGATGGTGATGACCGTCTTTGGGTATCAAGCGGATACCATCTTTACAATGTTGATACTGCTGCACAAAGCGTACGAAACTTTGGAAGTGAGTGGCTGGTAAGTCAGTATTTGCCTGCTAAGGTTACGCGCCTATATGATACTGAAGACGCCCTATTAATAGGCACCGATCATGGCGTATACCAATACAGTAATGACAACATCCAGTTTATCCGTTTTTCAGAAAAGTTTGGTGAATCATTAGACATGACCACGGCGGTTGATGGCAGCCAGTGGTTTGCTTCATCTTATGGTGTGTTTAAAACTGATACACGAAGCGATGAAAAACGTGTTGTTGAAATGAGTGAGCCCAACGCCAGACCTGCTTGCTTGATCAGAGACAGGCAAGGTGTATGGTTAGCTTCCTCTGTCGGTTTAAGCTATTACCTCCTTTCGGGTGAGTTAGTGAAACATTACTCATCGTCATCAGGCTTAATGAACAATGAGTTCCTCCCTGGTATTTGTAGCGTTATACAGCAGACAGAAATTGGTGAGCGAGAGCTTGTTCTGGGGTCGAAGTACGGACTCGTAAAAGCAGAAGCATCCAAGCTGCTTGTATCTAATCCCCCAGAGTCTAAGTTTATTGTTAGCCAAGTTGTGCTTGAAAATGAAGTTCTGCAAGTTGGTAGTGCCGATCTGAATGGGCTCACACTGCCATATGGATCTTCGCTGAGTTTTTTATTCGGTGTGATGCCAAAACCAGACAGTCAAAATTTGTACTATCGATTGAACAACGATGACCCATGGCAAACGTTAGAGGGGGGCCAACTGACACTCGAGCACCTTAGTTCCGGTGAATATCACTTGCAGGTCAGTAATGAGTCTCAAGTTGCCACTGGAGTCGTTGGTTTAGAATCTCACTTTATCGTCCTTCATCCTTGGTATCTATCGCGATTTGCTATTTTAGGCTTTGTCGTAGCTAGTATTGCGGTCGTCGCATTACTTGTTTTCTGGCGCTCTCGCTACGTTGTACAGGCTAACCGTGATCTAGCAGCTCAAGTGACTCTCAAAACGAATCAGTTAAGACATCAAAGTAGAGTGTTGCTTACGAGCAACCAGCAATTACGTAAACAGATTCAAGTTAGAAACCTACTCGTAGACCATGTAGCTCTATCCATAAAATCAAGCGTCGACTTTATTGTGGCGAAACTACCTATGCCTCTCGATACTGCGACGGAGGATCATTTGGCTAAAACGAATTGGCAGTTAAATGAACTCAAAAGCGTTCCAAGTGATGTAAGTGGTGGGAGTCAGAACTACAACTTGAGTCAGATAACTCAGTCAGTGGTTGATGTATGGCAAGATGACTTTGCAAAAGCGGGTATTTTGGTAGAGCTAGAAGATGAGAGTAAGCAGAGCCGGGTTGCTCTGGAAAGCTTTAATCTTGATGTTATTTTCAATAGCATTTTTGCCAATATCATCAAGCGCTCTTTCCGGGGTCAAACGGTTAGAATTATGCTAGAAAAGGGGCATGATATTGTGTCATTGAGCTTTCTTGATTACGGGACGCAATTACCTAATAAAGTCGCGACTGGGCTTCCATCTAACTTAAATCACTCTGAGTTGAGTATTGACCACCTTGCCCAACTAGTGACAACGAGTGGTGGTTATTTGGCTGTCTTCTCTTCTGATGCTCAAAACAAAGTCGAGATTACATGGCCATCTGCGAAGGAAAGTAGTTATCTGGATGAACCGCAGCAAGAACTCAATCCTGTAACTATTGCAGAAGATCAAGTCACACCAGAGAAAGAGTGGTTGCAAAAAGTCTATCAATTAGTGGCAGAGCATTACCATGATCCTGAATTTGGCACTGCGTCAGCCGCTAAAATGCTGTATATGTCTGAACGCTCTTTGCAGAGACGTTTTAAATCTGCCTCGTCAAGAACGTTAAAAGACTATGTCACAGAGGTTCGTTTAGAAACGGCGTGTGAACAGTTATTGGCGGGTGAGAAAATCAGTGAAGTCGCCTTTAACTGTGGCTTTAATGATCCATCTTACTTTAGCCAAAAGTTTAAGCTGCATTTTGGTTTGCCCCCTTCCAAGTTTGCTTTGACTCAAGAAAGCCAAGAAATTAACTAGAAAACCTTCATTATACGCTCCCTAGTTAATAGTTAAGATGCTGGGGAGCTGCATACAGTGCTCTATTATTGCTGCAGTTGCTAACGCAGTAAGTTTCATTGTTTCTTCATCACATCTAGCCTACAAATCCATTCTCAACACGTAAGCACGATCACGTTCTATCTGTTAGTCGCGATGTTCATAGCAATAAGCATAAATGGCTTCAAGAGAATGATTTACTGATAGTTGCAACAAATAAATGACAGTTGTATTGCTGTATCAAAAGAGCGTGGTTCATTTGGGGAAGTGATGGCATGCGACATTCGTGAAAACGAAAACTGTGTTGAAAAGATGAATAAGGTAAAGAAGTTTTGAAAGAGGTGAAAAAAAATATCGTGGTATAGCCGGGGGGACTATACCACGGGTGTCAAGGACACCTTCGCTTGCTGCCGGAGTGACATGTTGCCATGCCACCTCTGGAATTTATTAGAGAGGTTGCCCTCTCGATGGAGTAACTATACGAGAGGTTACTTATTTTTCTTATAAAAATAACGCCATGTTTATATGAGAAAAGCGACAACGTTTGGACTTTTACTTAAGCCATTGTTTTAATTTGAATTTTTTGTTTTCTGTCTTGGTTTGTGACATTTTTGTTTCGTTAGGTGTCATTTGTAATTGTTAATTTTGACGTAAATAACGAGAGGAAATTTACGAAGTTAACGTTTGAAAGCGTGAAAACATTTACGGAATCTTTGATTTCACACAAGGATTGAAGGGGTATAGGGGAGTAATATTGGCAACCTAAACTTATTAAATAATAATATTTCTCATTAGCAATACTCTTAAGGGCCACTATGAAGTTATCAGAGATTAATCCTGGCGATACGGTGACGATTCGGTTGTTAGATGGTCTTTCATCAGATATCAGAAAGAAACTCATGGTAATGGGGCTGCTTCCCAATACAGAAGTCAAAGTGATTCGACGTGCGCCAATGGGCGATCCTTTACAAGTCGAAGTCCGTGGTGTGTCTGTCGCATTGCGAGAAACAATTGCTCAGAAAATTGAAGTGGAGCGAGTGTAATGCAATATCAAGTGCTAACCGTAGGTAACCCTAATAGTGGTAAAACGACGCTATTTAATGGTTTAACTGGCGCAAAACAGCAAGTTGGTAACTGGGCAGGCGTCACGGTTGAAAAGAAAACGGGACAATTCAAGCATGCTGGGGATGAGTTTTTGCTCACTGACCTTCCGGGTATTTACTCATTAGACAGTGGTAATGATAGTAATAGTATTGATGAATCCATCGCATCGCGTGCGGTTCTAACTCATCCTGCTGATCTCATTATTAACGTGGTGGATGCTACAAGTTTAGAGCGCAGCTTATACATGACGCTGCAACTTCGCGAACTTGGTCGCCCTATGATTGTTGTCCTCAACAAGATGGATGCGCTAAAGCGTGAACGTCAGATGATTAACGTTGCAGAGCTTGAGAAAACGTTAGGTTGTCCGGTTGTCAGTTTATCTGCAACCAATAAAACTCAAGTGGCAGAGTTTAAAGAAAAGCTCCATAAATCCATCGTTCAAGGAGTGCCACTTAAAGAATTGTCTTTGCATTACGGTGAGAAGATGGAGTCGGCAATTCAAACGGTTTCCGCACTTTTTAACGACCAAAACGTCGCTCATCGTGCACTAGCGATTCGTGCGCTTGAAAAAGACACAATGGTGCTCAATAGTCTTTCTGATATTGATAGAAGCAAAGTCTTGGAAGTCATTACGACGTTAGATTTTGATATCGATTTGCATGTCGCGGATACTAAGTACACGCATCTGCATGAACAGTGTAAAAAAGTTCGCCGAAGCGAAGGCAAGTTAAGTCGTAGTGTGACTGAAAGACTCGACCAGTTTATTTTGAACAAGTGGATTGGAATTCCTTTCTTCTTTGTTGTTATGTACCTGATGTTTATGTTCTCGATTAACATCGGTAGTGCATTTATCGACTTTTTTGACATTGGTGTGGGCGCATTATTGGTTGATGGTGGGCATCACTTGTTAGACGGTCATTTGCCTGTGTGGTTAGTGACGGTTCTTGCTGATGGTATCGGTGGTGGTATCCAGACGGTTGCAACCTTCATTCCGGTTATCGCGTGTTTGTACCTCTTCCTAGCGGTACTTGAGAGCTCAGGTTACATGGCTCGTGCAGCATTCGTACTAGATAAAGTGATGCAGAAGATCGGCCTACCGGGCAAAGCATTTGTACCGTTGGTTCTTGGTTTTGGCTGTAACGTACCGTCAATCATGGCAACTCGTACTCTAGACCAAGAACGTGAGCGTAAACTGGCTGCCTCTATGGCACCATTTATGTCATGTGGTGCTCGTCTGCCTGTATACGCGCTATTCGCTGCGGCATTCTTCCCAGGTTCTGGCCAGAACATTGTATTCGCACTTTACCTACTTGGTATTGTGGCAGCGATCTTCACAGGTCTTTTCCTTAAGCACACGCTTTACCCAGGTAGCAGCGATAGCCTATTGATGGAAATGCCAGATTACGAGCTTCCGACGCTACAAAACGTGGTGATCAAAACTTGGCAAAAGCTAAAGCGCTTTGTACTTGGTGCAGGTAAAACCATCGTTATCGTTGTTGCTATTCTGAGTTTCTTCAACTCATTGGGGACTGATGGCAGTTTTGGTAACGAAGACAGCGAAAACTCTGTGCTTTCTAAAGCAGCGCAAGTTGTGACTCCAGTATTCTCACCAATCGGTGTTCAAGAAGACAACTGGCCAGCGACCGTAGGTATCATTACTGGTATCTTCGCAAAAGAGGCGGTAGTTGGTACGCTGAACAGTTTATACAATACGCCAAGCGACGGTGAAGACGCAGAATTTGATCTAATGGGCAGCCTAGAAGAGGCAGTAATGAGTATCCCTGAAAACCTAGCCGGTTTGAGCTACTCAGATCCACTAGGTATTGAAGTGGGTGACTTAACTGACTCAAATGCCGTTGCAGAAGAGCAAGAAGTCGATGCTTCTATCTTCGGTAACATCAAATCGCAGTTTGCTTCTGGTAATGCCGCATTTGCTTACCTAATCTTTATCCTACTGTACACTCCTTGTGTGGCGGCGATGGGGGCTTACGTACGTGAGTTTGGTCATAAGTTCGCACGCTTTATCGCGGTTTGGACAATGGGCTTGGCTTACCTATGTGCGACGTTCTACAACCAATTGACGCATTTCGCAGATAGCCCAGTGACAAGTGGCATTTGGATGGCAGTGATCGTAGCTATCTTCTTTGGCACATACCGTGTGTTCAAACGAGTTGGTAAGAAACAAAACGGTGTATTAGAGGCGCAAGTAGCATGATTTTAAAAGAGCTTTATCAATACATTGCAGACAAAGGAACCGTTTCCCAGTCAGATCTGGCTAAACAGTTTGGGATGAGTGAAGATGGCGCCGACGCGATGTTAAACGTGTGGATTAAGAAGGGCAAAATTAGCCGCCTAGTCGACACTAATAAAGCTCATGACGTGACTCGTGTTCGCTACTCAGTGACTAAACAAGATGGTTTGTCTCTGACAGTCACCATGTAGCGAGTATCAAAATTAGTCACCTAAAAACTATCACGTAAAAACGACAAAGCCGCATCAGCAATGATGCGGCTTTTTTAAACTTAGACGCTCGGAATTTGTAAAGTCTTCCAGTTAAGCTTTTTGGAAAATAGAGCTCAGTGATAACACGTTTTTAATGCGGCCAAGTAATTCGTTTTGCTCTTCTTCTGTACGGAATTCACCTTTGGTGTTCCCCCAAACCGGTCCCGGCCATGCGACGTCATCTTTGAAGCGAGCAATATGGTGAATGTGCAGCTGTGGCACCATGTTACCTAGTGCGCCAAGGTTTAACTTGTCTGGACGGAATGTCGCTTCCAGTGCTTGGCTTACCGCTTGAGATTCGAGCAAAAACTGTTGCTGTTCTTTCATTGGCAAGTGGTGAAGCTCTTTTAGGTTTGCACGTTTAGGGACCAAGATAACCCATGGCACGGCGTTATCTTTATGCAGAAGCGCCACACACAGTGGGAAGTGGCCGATAACGGTGGTGTCTTTTGCCAGTTGAGGGTGCAGTTCAAAACTCATTATGTTGTCCGATTTGAATTGAATGACATCAGTATACGCCAGATAAAACAAAAGGTTGACGCTTTCACGTCAACCTTTCTAAATCGTCTCGATTCTAGAATCGCTTACATGCGCTCTAGAGTATCAATACCTAGTAGAGACAGACCTTGCTTGATGGTCTTCGCTGTTAGCGCTGCTAGTTTCAGACGGCTTTGTTTCACTGCTTCGTCTTCAGCAACTAGGATAGGGCACGCTTCGTAGAAGCTAGAGAACTGACCTGCTAGTTCGAATAGGTAGCTACACATGATGTGTGGTTGACCTTCGCGAGCGACAGATTGAACCGCTTCTTCGAACTGCATAAGCTTAGCAATAAGTGCTTTCTCTTTCTCATCAGTGATTTTGATGTCACCTTGGAGAGCGTCCATAGCAACACCAGCTTTAGCGAAAATAGAAGCTACGCGAGTATATGCATATTGCATGTATGGTGCTGTGTTACCTTCAAACGCTAACATGTTGTCCCAATCGAACACGTAGTCAGTCGTACGGTGTTTAGATAAGTCAGAGTACTTAACCGCTGCCATTGCAACTGTTTTAGAGATCTTCTCTTTTTCTTCCGCATCTAGCTCAGGGTTTTTAGATTCGATCAGTTGTGCTGCACGAACTTCTGCTTCATCTAGAAGGTCGGCAAGGCGAACGGTACCACCCGCACGAGTCTTGAATGGCTTACCATCTTTACCAAGCATCATGCCGAACGCGTGGTGCTCAAGAGATACTGACTCAGGTACGTAGCCTGCCTTACGAACAATTGTCCAAGCTTGCATTAGGTGCTGGTGTTGACGTGAGTCGATGAAGTAAAGCACACGGTCTGCGCTTAGCTCTTCATAACGATATTTTGCACATGCGATGTCTGTTGTTGTGTATAGGAAACCGCCATCGCGTTTTTGAACGATAACGCCCATTGGTTCGCCATCTTTGTTCTTGTATTCATCTAGGAATACAACTTGCGCGCCATCATCTTCAACGGCAAGACCTTGTTCTTTTAGGTCTGCAACGATCTTAGGAAGCATGTCGTTGTACATGCTCTCGCCCATCACGTCGTCACGAGTCAGTGACACGTTTAGACGGTCGTAGTTGCGCTGGTTTTGGATCATGGTTACATCAACGAGTTTTTTCCACATTTCTGCACAGTACTCGTCACCGCTTTGCAGTTTCACAACGTAGTTTCGCGCCTTTACTGCGAAGTCTTCATCTTCATCGTACAGCTTTTTCGATTCGCGGTAGAAGCCTTCAAGGTCCGCAAGTTCCATAGAAACTTCGCCAGACTCTTGTTGTACACGTTCAAGGTTTGCGATAAGCATACCGAACTGAGTACCCCAGTCGCCGATGTGGTTCGCACGGATCACTTTGTGACCTAGGAACTCAAGAGTACGTACTACCGCATCACCGATGATGGTTGAACGTAGGTGACCAACGTGCATTTCTTTAGCTACGTTTGGTGCAGAGTAGTCAGCAACGATAGTTTGAGCTTCGTCTGCTGCAACGCCAAGACGTGAGTCAGCCAGTGCTGCTTCCGCTTGTTTTGCTAGGAACTCTTCGCTTAGGAAAATGTTGATGAAACCAGGACCTGCGATTTCTGTCTTGCTCGCAATACCGTCTAGGTCTAGAACATCCAGTACTTTCTGTGCAAATTCTCGTGGGTTAGTACCCAGTTTTTTAGCAACGCCCATTACGCCGTTTGCTTGGTAGTCACCAAATTGTGGCTTTGCTGATTGGCGTACCGCCGCAGGACTGCCTGCAGGTGCGCCAGCGGCTTCTAGAGCCTGAGATACTTTGTCATTAATAAGTGCTTGGATATTCACACGCGTTTCCTTCAATTCAAGGACGAAGAACTCGGCGAAGTAAGTGCCGAGTTCTGTTGGAGTTCACAAAAATGGGGCTAATGATAACAACTTTATTGCTTTTCATACAGAGAGGAATTGGGGAAATTTATACTTTTTCGATTGAATGGAAATGTGGTTTGGTTTGCGTTTACTATTGCGCTCAGAGTAATAAGATAAATCGCCCCAAAAGAGAACCACAATGACGACTCAACTAGTTGAAAAACGCCTAGCGCCTAAATTGATGATCCAAGATCTGGATGCATTTATGGCGAAGATTGAAGAGCTTGCATCCCTGTTAAAACTGGATCTGAGCTTTGCTCAAGCTGACCATATTGCGCTGCGAATTAATGATACTGAAACAGCAAAAGCCGCGCATGAAGCATGGAATCAATACGGTAAGGTGATTTCACAAGCGAAAATCAACGGTCGTCCAATCATCGTTATCGAATTCGACAAAGCGTTGGAAAGCCGTGGTTGGAAGATTGAGTGTCTGGAACTGCCATACCCTGCGGAAGGCAAAATCTACCCAAATGAAAGCTGGGAACATGTGGAGTTCGTGATTCCATCTCATGCTGAAACCGCAGACGCGTTTCTTGCTGATTTGAAACACACTTACCCAGCGTTTGGGGCGCGTTTTAATGAGTTGGAAGAGCTGGGTGTGAAGATCAAACTGTCGAGCCCGAAAGGGGATGGCGAACGCTTGAATAACCCAACGGTGGCGTTTAAGTACCAAGACATTTGTATCAAGCTGCACCCGCATTCACTTAAGCGTATTGTGGAGTCTGAGCAGGCGTAACTTGCTTTACGTCGTGCGCTGTTAGTCAGAGGGGTCACTTAAACTCACAGTGTGCGGATATGAGATTCCTGATCTCGCTTAAGCTCGTCGGAATGACGCGCTTGAGTTGTTTGCGTTTGGTTAAGTGATGCGTACTAATTAGCTTTCATGCTCATGCCTCATTTACGTCATTCCCGAAAGCGACGAAGGAGCGTAGTCGGGAATCTCTTACAAGCACTTCAATAAAACATCCACCGACAGATAAAAAACGCGTAACGAAAAGACAATGCCTTCTCAAATTACGCGTTTTTAGCAGCTAGCAATCAGCTGCGAATTTAAAGAATAACCGTCTTATTGCCGTAAACAAAGACGTGGTCATTGATCACTTTATTCAAAGCCTTACTCAATACGTTCTTCTCTACATCGCGTCCCGCTTGCGCCATATCTTGGGCATTGAATGTATGGTCGACAGGAATTACGTCTTGCTTGATGATCGGCCCTTCATCTAAATCATTAGTCACGAAGTGTGCTGTTGCACCGATGATTTTCACACCGCGATCGTAAGCTTGTTGATATGGCTTCGCGCCAATAAAAGCAGGTAAGAAGCTGTGATGAATATTAATGATTTTGTGGTGATATTTCTCAACAAACGTCGGCGTTAATACGCGCATGTATTTAGCTAGCACCAAAAAGTCAGCATCGTATTGATCGATCACTTCTAGCATCTTCTGCTCGTGTTCTTCACGGCTAAGGTTTTCATGGGTCACATGGTGGTAAGGAATGTCGAAGCGTTCAGTGAGAGTTTGCAGTTTGTCGTAATTCCCCACCACAGCGGCGATCTCAACATCTAGGCTTCCATCGTAGGTTTTCATCAGAATATCGCCTAAACAATGCGCTTCTTTTGTGACGAGAATGACGATGCGCTTACGGCGAGAGCCAACCAATTTACGCTTAGCACCTTGCGGGAGAGCTTGGTCCAAGTCGGCAAGAAACGTTTGATCGTTGAAGTACCCCTCCAACTCCGTTCTCATGAAAAAGTGGCCACTGGTATTATCAACAAATTCGTTATTGTGAACGATGTTGAGTTGGTGCTTGTAACAGATATTAGTAATTTTCGAGATGAGACCCGGGGCGTCAGAACAGTGGGTCAACAGTGTTTTCTTTTCCATAAATCAGGTACTTCCATGCATTAATATTTTAGCGTACGAATTTGTTATTATTCCCTGGCGGGTGTAACTGTACTGCCATGTTTCACCATAAATAATCTATTCTTACGTTGGTTTCAACAAAATATCCTTGTGTCGCCGCAAGCTGGTCAGATTGTGGGCTGATGTCACTCCTATTCCTCTGATATACTCTCGATAATTTTTCAAACTCAATACCAAGCATGATCGCAAAAACTTTTTCCTCTGATGGCGCGTTAGGTAAGGCCATTCCTGGCTTTCAAGCTCGTCAGCCACAAATCGATATGGCGGAAGCCGTCAGCAGTGCGATCAAAGATCAAACCCAGTTGGTGGTGGAGGCAGGAACCGGAACCGGTAAGACCTTCGCATACCTAGTCCCTGCGCTGTTGAGTGGTAAAAAAGTGATCATCAGTACAGGCTCGAAAAACTTGCAAGAGCAGTTGTACCATCGTGACTTACCGCTCATGGTCAATGCGCTTGGTTTTTATGGCCAAGTGGCGTTATTAAAAGGGCGTTCTAATTATCTGTGTTTGGATCGTTTGAGCCGCCAAATGGTCGAAAGCCACACTAATGAGTCTGACCCGACGTTATTAACTCAACTGGTTAAAGTGCGTGCTTGGTCATCAGAAACCAAAACAGGTGACCTTGGTGATTGTGATGATCTACCAGAAGACAGCATGATCATTCCGACCATCACCTCAACCAATGATAACTGTTTAGGTAAAGAATGTCCGAGCTACACTGATTGCTTTGTATTGAAAGCGCGTAAGCGAGCCATGGATTCCGACATTGTTGTAGTGAACCATCACTTGTTTCTTGCTGATTTAGCGATCAAAGAAACAGGATTCGGTGAACTGATTCCAGAAGCCGATGTGTTTATCTTTGATGAAGCTCATCAGTTGCCAGATATTGCGAGCGAATATTTCGGCCAGTCAGTTTCAAGCCGCCAAATTCACGATCTTGCCAAAGACATTGAAATAGCCTATCGCACCGAAGCCAAAGATATGCGTCAATTGCAAAAAGTGGGCGACAAACTCATGCAAAGCGCAATGGACATGCGGATTGTATTGGGTGAGCCAGGCTTTCGTGGCAACTGGCGTGAGGCGTTGCAATCAAGTTCTATTAAGCGAGAATTATTGCGCTTAACTGACAGCCTCGAATTGGCGATTGATGTACTCAAAATAGCTTTAGGGCGCAGTCAATTACTGGATACGGCCTTTGAACGAGCCAATTTGATCAAAGGCCGTATCGACCGCGTCTGTGATGTCGATATTACCGGTTACTCATACTGGTACGATACCTCACCTCGTCATTTCGCTCTGCACATTACGCCTCTTTCTGTCGCGGACAAGTTCCATGAGCAAATAGAGATTAAACAAGGCGCGTGGATTTTCACGTCAGCAACCCTAGCTGTATCGGGCGACTTCAAGCACTTTACTGAGCGCCTTGGCCTCAAGCCTACAAAGCAATTTTCTCTGCCGTCCCCCTTTGATTATCAAAAACAAGCGCGCCTTTGTGTGCCAAGGTATTTGCCAGAGCCAAACAGTAACGGCTTAGCGGATAAGTTAGTCCGAATGCTTGCTCCGGTGATTGAAGAAAATGATGGTCGCTGCTTCTTTTTATGTACCTCGCACAGCATGATGCGTGAACTAGGTGAGAAGTTCCGAGAAGTACTTGAGCTGCCTGTGTTAATGCAAGGGGAGATGAGTAAGCAGAAAACCTTGGCGGAGTTTATGGAACTGGGTAACGCTTTACTCGTGGCGACGGGCGCTTTCTGGGAAGGGATTGATGTTAGAGGTGATGCGCTGAGCTGTGTTATTATCGACAAATTACCGTTTACCGCCCCTGACGATCCGTTACTCAAAGCCCGTATCGAGGATTGTCGATTACGTGGCGGTGAACCATTTGCTGAAGTACAAATCCCGGATGCAGTGATTACGTTAAAGCAGGGAGTAGGGCGATTAATTCGAGATCAGAAGGATCACGGTGCGTTGATCATTTGTGATAATCGCCTTGTCACGCGAGACTATGGTGGTATTTTCCTCGGAAGCCTACCACCTATCCCAAGGACGCGAGACTTAGATGGAATCAAAGCATTCCTGAAAGCAGAACAATCTGTCACAGACGCAAGTGCTGAGGCATAACCCAATAAATGAAAGTTGTAGAGAGTTAAATGAGCGCAAAAATTCTTGCTATCGATACAGCGACTGAAAACTGTTCAGTTGCGTTGTTGGCTAATGATCAAGTGATTTCACGTAGCGCGGTTGCACCACGCGATCACACCAAAAAAGTACTGCCAATGGTTGATGAAGTACTCAAAGAAGCTGGCCTGACTCTACAAGAGCTGGATGCGTTAGCGTTTGGACGTGGTCCAGGTAGCTTTACTGGCGTTCGTATCGGTATTGGTATCGCACAAGGTTTGGCGTTCGGTGCTGACTTACCTATGATCGGCGTTTCAACGCTGGCTGCAATGGCTCAAGGTAGCTATCGCTTACATGGTGTGACCGATGTCGCTGTGGCTATTGACGCACGTATGGGTGAAGTTTACTGGGCACGTTACACTCGCCAAGCAAACGGTGAGTGGGCAGGGATGGATGCAGAGTGCGTAATTCCACCAGCACGTCTCGTTGAAGAAGCACAAGCAGACGACAAAACGTGGACGACAGCAGGTACTGGTTGGGATGCTTACCAAGAAGTATTAGCAGGCCTACCGTTTAATTTGACGCATGGTGACGTTCTGTACCCTGATTCACAAGACATCGTGATTCTTGCTGAACAAGAATTTAAAAAGGGTAATATCGTGCCGGTCGAAGATTCGAGCCCTGTTTATTTACGTGATAATGTGACATGGAAAAAACTTCCTGGTCGCGAATAGTCCGTTTTTCATTAACCTGACAAAAAGCAGGGCGTTTGCCCTGTATTTTTATGGAGTGCTATGGCGTCGATTAATGGCTTGCCTCCTTCTTTGATTCCCGGTGCAAATCGCACTAATAAAGCCAGTCAAAAGAAGCCGGTAAATAAATCACAAACAAAGCAGCCTGTAGGTCAGCCTTCAAAGGTTGCTAACGCCGTGGCGCACTCCATAAAACACGTGGATGAGTCCCAAATTCACCGAGCTCAAGTGCAATATGACCTTCCTGAAGGGGGCGCACGTAAAGCAATGGAGCAGTACATGGATGTCATGAATCGAGCTAAAAAAGAGGAACTGGCTCAATTACTTGGTGTCGATATTTACGTGTGAGATCTCCCCAGCTTGGGGTTACTAATATTGAAAGGTGGTTTATGAAGGTTTTTGGACGGTTTTTTCTCGCATTATTTGCTACGGTTGGTTTGTCTGCGTGTAGCTCGTTGCCTGAGGAGCTAAATGCAAGCACAGAATTGGTCGTTACAGACTATAAAGCTTTTGCTGAGTCTCAGGGGCAAGTGAGTGAAGATGTTCGCCTTGGTGGAATCATCGCTAAAGTGGATAACTTTAAAGATAAAATGCGTCTAGAGATTGTAAACCTTCCTATCAGTAAGTCTGGTAAACCTGATATCGATGAAGAGCCTACGGGGCGTTTTGTCGCCTATTTTGATGGCTATTTAGAGCCTGTCGCCTTTAGTGAAGGCCGTTTGGTGACGGTTGTAGGCAAAGGACCAGGGGAAGAAGAAGGAAAGATCGGTGAGCACGGTTACATCTTCCCGGTAATAAAGGGGGAAGGGTACCGTTTATGGAAAATTGAAGAACGTGTACGCATGTATGACTCGCCAACCTACTTTTACCCATGTTACTCGATTAACTGCCGCATGTGGCGTAATGATTTCCCACAAGACGGTAAAGTGATAAAACAGGTCAAATAATCTGCGATGCATGAGCGTCAATTCGAGCTTCCTGCCGGCAAAATGGCAGCCCTTGAGATAGGGAACGAGAAAACGGCTGACTTGTCAGTCGTTTTTCTTCATGGGTGGTTAGATAATGCGGGCAGCTTTAAAGCGCTCATGGAGCAGTTGAATCAACTTAATCCTCACTTACACCTCCTAGCCATCGATCATTTTGGTCACGGTTTATCGAGTCATAAATCTCACGATAATTATTACCCCTTTCACGACTATATTGCCGATTTGTATCAGTTTTTGGACGAATTATCACCAAACAGACTGATATTAGTAGGGCATTCACTTGGTGCTTTAATCGCAAGTTGCTATAGTGCAGCGTTTCCAGAGCAGGTCGAAGCTCTTGTGCAAATTGAGGGAGCAGGACCTCTTCATGAGGATCCTACTAACAGTTTGCCTCGTCTTCGCGATGGCGTTTTAAGTCGAATAAGACAGCAAAACAAGCCAGAGCGAGCCATTGCCTCCTTCGATCTGGCGTTAAAATTACGCATGCAAGCCAACCAATTAACCGCTGAGCAGCTTCTACCGATAGTAGAGCGTGGAACAGAGCAGCGAGGAGATAAATGGTATTGGCAGCATGACGCCAAGTTAAAATGTGCGTCGCTTTACCGAATGGCGCAAGCGCATGCTAACTCGATTACCAGCCAAATACGTTGTCCTCATTTGATTGTATTAGGCGATCAAGGATTTCAGAATTTACCATCTAACCAAGCTGATTGGGGAGAGAACCCACCGCAAGTGGTTTCTGTCAAGGGTGGTCATCACTGTCATTTAGAGCAAATACTCGAGGTCGCAACGCGAATTCTTGGTGTAGTTAACAAAATTTAAACAAGTGTTTGAGAGTTGCGTGCTCAAGCACGTTCGCTGTGCTGTAATAGCTTTCAAAATAAAAAGGACGCTATTTTTTAGCCAGTTATAAACGAGGAGTAACATCGTGGATAAACCATGGCTTTCACGTTATCCAAGTGACGTACCTGAAACCATTAATCCAGAGCAATATGAGTCTTTGGTAGAAATGTTTGAACAGTCTGTACAAAAATATGCAGACCAACCAGCATTCATGAACATGGGCTCGGTTATGACCTTCCGTAAATTGGAAGAGCGTAGTCGCGCATTCGCAGCGTATCTGCAAAACGAGTTAAAACTGCAAAAGGGTGACCGTGTTGCTCTGATGATGCCAAACCTACTGCAATACCCAGTGGCGTTGTTTGGTATTTTGCGTGCAGGTTGTATCGCCGTAAACGTTAACCCACTTTACACTCCTCGTGAACTTGAACACCAATTGAATGACTCAGGTGCGACGACGATTGTGATTGTGTCTAACTTTGCGAATACGCTAGAACAAATCGTCGATAAAACACCAGTCAAACACGTAGTGTTAACCAGTCTTGGTCAAATGCTGCCACGAGCGAAAGGTACGATTGTCGATTTTGTCGTGAAGTACGTTAAGGGCATGGTGCCTAAGTACGATTTACCTGGTGCTATCTCAATGCGTCAGGCTCTACGTAAAGGTCGTCGTCTACAATACGTTAAACCGTTTATGTCTGGGGATGACATTGCATTCCTGCAATATACGGGGGGGACGACAGGTGTCGCGAAAGGTGCGATTCTGACTCACCGCAACATGATTGCGAACGTTCTACAGGCAAAAGGCGCGTACGGACCGGTTTTATCTCCGGGGCGTGAATTAGTCGTAACAGCGTTACCGCTGTATCACGTATTTGCTCTTACCGTAAACTGTCTGCTGTTTGTCGAAATGGGTGGTCGTAACTTACTTATTACCAACCCTAGAGATATTCCAGGGTTCGTGAAAGAGCTACAAAAGCATCCGTTTACTGCGATTACGGGCGTGAATACCTTATTTAATGCATTGGTCAATAATGAAGATTTCCACGAGTTGGATTTCAGTAATCTACGTTTAGCTGTTGGCGGCGGCATGGCAGTGCAGCGCTCAGTGGCAGAAAGATGGCAAAAGACCACGGGTTGCTACTTGCTCGAAGGTTACGGTCTAACAGAGTGTTCTCCGTTGGTGGCGGCATATCCGCATGATCTTGTTGAATACAATGGCTCTATTGGTCTGCCGGTACCATCAACAGAAGTTCGTATCGTGGACGAAGAAGGCAACGCTCTTGCGAATACTGAAACTGGTGAACTTCAAGTTCGTGGTCCTCAGGTTATGCAAGGTTACTGGCAACGACCTGAAGCAACGAAAGATACGATTAACGAAGACGGCTGGCTATCAACTGGCGACATCGTTAAGTTCGATGACGAAGGCTTCCTGCATATCGTTGACCGTAAGAAAGACATGATCTTAGTATCAGGCTTTAATGTTTACCCGAACGAAATCGAAGACGTTGTAGCACTACACGGCAAAGTACTTGAAGTTGCTGCTATTGGTCAGCCGCATGAAGTGTCTGGTGAATTAGTGAAGATTTATGTCGTGAAACGCGATCCGAGCTTGACCAAAGACGAAGTGATCGCGCATTGTCGAGAACACCTAACTGGCTACAAAGTTCCGAAGTTGGTTGAATTCCGCGAAGACTTACCTAAAACCAATGTCGGTAAGATCTTGCGTCGTGTTTTACGCGAAGAGAATGACGCTGAACTTGCGAAGAAAAGCGCATAAGCCGATTTCGTCGAGTCGAGAGATTTAAAAAATGATAGAATGCCAGCGTTTTGCTGGCATTTTTTATAGCGAGAAGTATGTGAACTATCAAATTATTACTAAAAACAAAGACCTAGAAGAGGTTTGCACTCATGCCCGAGAGGCAGACGTAGTGATGCTGGATACCGAATTCGTTCGTATTCGCACTTTCTACCCGCAGTTAGGTCTGATTCAGCTTTTCGATGGTAATCGCCTCTCGCTGATTGATCCGACTGAATTAACGGATATGACGCCGTTTGTAGCGCTATTAAAAGATACTTCTGTGCTAAAAGTGCTGCACGCATGTGGTGAAGATTTAGAAGTTTTCCAAAACGCTTTTGGTTGTACACCATTCCCTATGGTGGATACGCAGCTGATGGCCGCTTTTCTCGGTCACGGCCTATCGACAGGCTTCGCATCGCTGGTGGAAGAATATTTAGGCGTAGAGCTCGACAAAAGTGAATCACGTACCGACTGGATGGCTCGTCCACTGACACAAAAGCAATTAGATTATGCTGCCGCAGATGTTCATTACTTGTTACCCTTATACGAAAAGCTGTTCGATAAGGTGACGCAAGCAGGTTGGTGGGAAGCTGTACAGCAAGAAAGTGATTTACTCGTTTCGAAACGTATTCGCGTAACCAATGAAGAGAATGCCTACCTTGATATTAAGGGCGCTTGGCAATTAAAACCTTCTGAGCTGGCGATTTTAAAGCCATTGGCGACGTGGCGTTATCGTGAAGCAATCAAACGAGATTTAGCGCTGAACTTTATCTTCAAAGAAGGTGATCTATTAACGGTCGCTCGTCTTGGTTTAACGAACTTTAAGAAGATGGAAGCAGAAGATATTGATATCCGAGCGATTAACCGCCATGGCGCGAAGATTGCCGCGATTGTTAAACAAGCGAAGCAAACACCTTCTGAAGAGTATCCTGCGAAAATTGAGCGTTTAATGGACTATCCGGGTTACAAGCAGGTCTTCAAAAATATGAAAGACTTGGTGAAATCGGCTTCGCAGAAGTCAGGTTTAGCCACGGAGTTCCTTGCCTCTAAAAAGCAGATCAATCAGTTGATCAGTTGGGTTTGGAAAAAAGATCGTGACCCAGAAGTATTGCCTGATTTGATGCAAGGGTGGCGTTTGGATTTACTCGGCGACAAGATGAACAAAGCATTAAAGTAATGAAAGATGAAAAAGGTTGGCCTCGATGCCAACCTTTTTCGTTCTAATTAGAGTATTCGTCTTGCGAGAGAAACTGATTACTTTTCTTCGTCTGGTAGCTTCACATTCAGCTCAAGAACTGAGATATCGTCGTCTTTGTGCTCAAATGTTAAGTCAACCATATTTGGATCAATTGCCACGTACTTGCTGATCACCTTCAAGATGTCTTCTTTTAATTGAGGCAAGTAAGACGGCGCAGGATCATTTTGGCTGCGGCGCTCTGCGACAATGATTTGCAAACGCTCTTTAGCTAGATTCGCAGAAGTTTTCTTCTGTGGACGGAAAAATTCTAATAATGACATGTCTAGCCTCCAAAGAGTCGTTTAAAGAGTCCTTTCTTCTCCTCAGTAAGGAAACGAAATTCAACCTGATTGCCTAATAAGCGATCAACGGTGTCAGAATAAGCCATACCCGCATCGGTGTTATCGTCAAAAGTGACTGGCACACCTTTGTTTGACGCGTTAAGCACGGCTTGGCTTTCTGGAATCACGCCCAGTAGTGGAATATGTAAGATCTCCTCTACGTCTTCAACGCTTAGCATTTCGCCTTGAGTGACGCGAGATGGGTTGTAGCGAGTCAGTAACAGATGCTGTTTTACTGGCTCTAGCCCTTGTTCTGCACGCAGTGACTTAGAATCTAAAATACCGAGAATGCGGTCAGAGTCACGTACAGAAGAGACTTCTGGGTTCGTTGTGACAATGGCTTCATCGGCATAGTACAAGGCCATTAACGCGCCTTGCTCGATACCTGCTGGTGAATCACAAATAATAAAGTCAAAGCCCATTTCATCAAGTTCACCGAATACGCGCTGAACACCATCTTTTGTCAGTGCGTCTTTATCACGAGTTTGAGAAGCAGGAAGAATAAATAGTTTGTCCGTGCGCTTATCTTTGATCAGCGCTTGGTTTAATGTCGCTTCGCCGTTAATGACGTTTACAAAGTCATACACGACGCGGCGCTCACAGCCCATGATTAGATCGAGGTTACGCAAACCGATGTCAAAATCGATCACCGCGGTCTTTTTTCCCTTAAGAGCTAGACCAGAGGCGATGGCTGCGCTTGAAGTGGTTTTACCAACGCCACCTTTACCAGACGTTACTACAATAATGCGTGCCATTTTTTTTCCTTTTTAGATTAAATCGCGAGAACTTCTAAATGTAATGATTCATCGGCTTTACTGATCATTACTTTCTTTTGCCAGTACTCGCTTTCAATTTGATCGCTTAACCAGTAGTCACCCGCAATGGATACCAGTTCTGCTTGTAAATCGTGGCAAATAATACGCGCTTCCTGCTGACCACTTGCTCCTGCAATCGCACGACCTCGAAGTGTGCCATGGATATGAATAGAGCCGTCAGCAATGACTTCAGCACCTGCACTTACGTGCGCTAGCACCACCAAATCACCATCTTTTGCGTAGATCTGTTGTCCTGAGCGGACAGGCGTACGAACTACTTTCGTTGGTGCCATTTTTGCAGGTGCTTGGCTTGGTGATTTGCTCGCCGACATAATGGCGAAGCCAGCTTCGGAAGCAAGGTTTTGTACACGCTTGTCTTTACAGCCCGTTACACCGACCGGAATAAAACCAGCATCTGAGATGCCTTGTTTAAGCTTAGGGAAATCAATGTCGCCTTGTACTTTTGCTATATTGATTACCAAAGGCGCGGATGCAAAAAAAGAAGGTGCTTGAGAAACTTTTTCTTGCAAAAATTCGACAGTCTTTGCGATCTCATTGTCAGAAAGGTGTAAAACTGACAATGTAAAACTGCTACCTTTAAGGTCTGGTGAATGGGTCATCGTGGACTTCTTGCCTTTATTGAAAGAGCGTTGCCTTAAACTAGGTATGTCATGTTATATTTCATCCTTTGACGCAGCAAGTTCTCTCGTGGGCAAATAGGTGAATTAATCTCAAATTTGCTATTAAGTTTGCGAGAATTTGACGTTTTCAACCTAATCCGCACTCAACGCGGCTAAATCAGCATAAAAGGCGTGTCATGCTTTGTTCTATTTATAAAAGCTCGAAAAAAGAAGGTACTTATCTCTATATTCCGAAAAAGGATGATTTTTCACAGGTTCCTGACACCTTAATGCAGATGTTCGGTAAGCCTATCGCTGTCATGACGATTAAACTTGATGGCCGTAAATTGGCACAAGTTGATATCGAAAAAGTGAAGGCTTCATTACAAAATGATGGCTTCTTTCTTCAGGTTCCACCGCCGCCGGAGAACCTATTAGAAAAGTACAAAGAACAAAAAGCCCAGCAGAAAGGCGAATAACGTCATCGTTTTTCATCTGGGATTTCTGCCTTGCTCAAGGAGGGCAATATGAAAAAGATACTGGCTACCATGCTTAGCGTTGGTATGTGTACCTCGGCTTTTGCAAGTAGCGAGGGTTTTGATGAATACTTGAATAAGCTGCGTGCTGAAGCTCGTGATAAAGGTATCTCAGAGCAGGTCATTAGTGCTGCTTTTGCTAATGTTGAGTACAAGCCCCGAGCAGTAAAAGCGGACCGAAACCAACCAGAAAAGAAACTGACATTGGATGAGTACATTCCTCGCGCGGTGCCTGAATGGAAGGTGAAGCAAGCCAGACAACTCTACAAAGAGCATTACACCGAGCTAAAGCGTATAGGCGATGAGTACGGTGTCCACCCGCGCTTTATTGTGGCACTTTGGGGAGTTGAAAGTAACTTTGGTAAGTTTACCGGCAACTTTAAAGTGATTGATGCACTATCCACAATGGCATTTGAAGGCCGTCGTGAAGAGTTTTTCCGTAAAGAGACTATGTCGGCACTTCAGATCCTCGATCAAGGCCATATTGAGCTAGAGAACTTTAAAGGCTCATGGGCTGGTGCGATGGGTCAATGCCAGTTTATGCCAAGCTCTTTCCTTCGTTTTGCTGCTGACGGCAACGGTGATGGTAAAAAAGACATATGGCAATCTGAAGCGGACGTGTTTGCATCAACCGCTAACTATTTGAGCAAGTCTGGTTGGGATGATAAATATACTTGGGGTCGCCAAGTTAAGGTTCCTAAAAATATTGATCGCAGCCTAGAAGGGCGCACGGCTGAAAAAGGCAAATACCTTCAAGAGTGGAGCCAATTAGGTATCACAAAATATGACGGTAGCCCGTTGCCAAAACTGGATGAAGACATCAAAGCATGGTTGATCATGCCGGACGACGAGAATGGTCGTACGTATCTGGTTTACAATAACTACAACGTATTGATGAAGTGGAACCGCTCTTACTACTTCGCACTTGCTGTGAGTCACTTGGCTGACCGCATTAAATACTGATCTGCCATCAAACAATTCGGCATTCAGTCTTCAATACAAGGGCTCTTCGGAGCCCTTTGTTTTTTCTATAACCAAATCGAGGTAAAGCGTGTTATCTGAACGTGCCGCACAAATGGTGATTTTCTCCGCTCTTCTTAAACACAAAAGCTTCACAGCTGCTGCAAAGAGCTTAGGCGTGTCGGTGTCTCATGTGAGTAAACAGTTGAGTCAGTTAGAAGCGTCTCTTGGTATCAAGCTTGTTCAACGTACTACGCGAAGCTTTACGCCGACTGAGGCAGGGAAAACCTTTTTTCATCACTGTGAGCAAGTGGTACAAGCGGTGAGCAGCGCCACATTAGAGATGGAAACCCAGCGGGATGAAGTAGCAGGTTTGGTACGTCTTGGGTTGTCGCAATCATTTGGTACCTTACACATTATTCCAGCGATTCAAGAGTTACGCGAACTGTATCCTCAACTTCAAGTGGAAGTACATCTGTTTGACTATAAGGTCGATATGTTAGCCGAAGGGCTCGATTTATGGGTAACCAACAACGAGCATTTGCCTGAAGGTTACATTGCGCAGCGTTTGACGGATTGCCAGTTTGTTGTTGCGGCATCGCCAGATTACTTATTGAAACATGACACGCCAGCAGAACCGGATGACCTATCTGCTCACAACTGCCTCATATACAGAAGCTGGGAGCGTGACTATACGGGGTGGGCGTTTACCAAAGATCAGCAAGAATTGAACGTAAAAGTCTCGGGTAACTATTCAGTGGATCTGGCAGAAGCCGTTCGGGATGCGGCTATTGCAGGTTGGGGTATTGCCTACCTTGCCACTTACTTGCTGGGGGATGAGTTTAGAACGGGTAAGTTAATACAGCTGTTACCTGACTGGAAAGCCAGCCAGTCGATGCCGTTTTATGCGGTATACCCAAGCCGCCAGCATATGCCAAAAAAAATATCCGCAGTGATTAACTTTATCAAACAGAAGATCGGCAACCCTTGTCATTGGGACCAACGTTTGGCGCCTTACATCTCTATTCCTAAATAACAGGATCAATGACGTTGTAGAACGACACATAAGGTGATTCACTTCACAAAAATTTTTCCTGAACCAGAAACATATTTTCCATATGGAAATAATTAAAATAAGCAAACGTTTATCTTCAATAAATTCAATTGGTTATTTTGTTGGTCAGTTATTGGTCGCTTAAACTTTTCACACTGTTAACATCCTCAACTTGCAGCATTTTGAGTCCGCTATACAATCCGGTGCCTTCCATATCCCCCTTCTGTCGGATTCATTTTATGAACTCAATTATTGGTATCGTAGCCATACTATTCCTAGCATGGCTACTTTCTACAAATAGAAAAAATATAAAGCTGAGAACGGTGTCGTTTGCGTTTGCTTTGCAGGTACTGTTTGCGTTGTTGGTTTTATATGTACCAGCAGGAAGAGATGCGCTGAATTCAGTGAGCAGTGTTGTGTCGAATTTGATCAACTATGGTCAAGAGGGCATTGCGTTTTTATTCGGTAATTTGGCGACAGGGGGCTTCACCTTTGCGATCAATGTTCTGGGTATCATCGTTTTCTTCTCCTCTCTTATCTCAGGTCTTTATCACATTGGTGTGATGCCAAAAATCATTAACTTTATCGGTGGTGGTATTCAAAAGCTGCTGGGTATCGGTCGTGCTGAGTCTTTGTCTGCTACGGCGAATATCTTTGTTGGTACCATTGAAGCACCATTAATGGTAAAGCCTTACCTAAAACACATGACTGACTCGCAGTTCTTTGCAGTTATGACAGGTGGTTTAGCGTCAGTTGCTGGCGGAACGTTGGTTGGTTACGCATCACTGGGTGTCGACCTCAACTATCTTATTGCTGCTGCATTTATGTCGGCACCTGCCGGCTTGTTGATGGCAAAAATTTTAATGCCAGAAGATACGGATAAAGCAGCAGATATCGACATTAGCCAAGTTGAAATTCCACGTGCAACCAACGTAGTAGAAGCATTAGCCGATGGTGCCATGGCGGGTGTACGCATTGCTGTATCGGTCGGTGGTACGTTACTGGCGTTTATTAGTGTCATTGCAATGCTAAACGGCATGTTAGGCTGGATAGGTGATCTGATTGGGACACCATTAAGTTTTGAGCTCATCCTAGGTTTTGTGTTTGCGCCAGTCGCTTGGTTGTTGGGTATACCATGGCAAGAAGCAACCACAGCAGGCTCGCTGATTGGTAACAAGATTGTGGTGAATGAGTTCGTCGCTTTCATCCAGCTTGCAGAAGTGAAGTCTCAACTTAGTGAACACTCACAAGCAATCGTGACGTTTGCTTTGTGTGGCTTTGCAAATATCTCAAGCATGGCGATGCTGATTGGTGGGTTGGGCTCTTTGGTACCAGAAAAGCGTGCATTTGTTTCTAAGCATGGTTTCCGTGCGATTATCGCTGGTGTCATGGCGAACTTAATGAGCGCTTCGATTGCGGGCGTGATTTTAAGTCTGTAATTGAAATAGATATCAACAATTAGCAAAAAGGCTCCTTGCGGAGCCTTTTTCGTATCTGAAGTTTTACGTTATTTGTCTGTGTGGAACTGTTCGCAAGCGAGCATCGTGTTCTCAATTAAACTTGCGACGGTCATTGGGCCAACGCCACCAGGAACAGGAGTAATAAAGCTCGCGCTTTCACGTGCTTTGTCGTATTCCACGTCGCCAACTAGTTTGCCTGAGTCAAGACGGTTAATACCGACATCGACCACCACTGCGCCTTTTTTAATCCACTCACCAGGGATGAAGTTAGGCTTACCAACCGCAACCACGACAACGTCAGCTTGACGCACATGACTCTCTAGGTCTTTGGTAAAACGGTGACATGTTGTTGTTGTGCAGCCCGCAAGCAGCAGCTCAAGTGTCATTGGACGACCAACAATGTTTGATGCGCCAACCACAACCGCATGTTTACCACGTAGCTCAATGTTGTAACGGTCGAGTAGGGTAATGATGCCCTTTGGCGTGCAAGAGCGAAGCTTTGGAATACGCTGCGCAAGACGACCAACGTTGTAAGGGTGGAAGCCATCCACGTCCTTCTCTGGGTGAATGCGCTCTAAAACATGTGTTGTGTCTATGCCCGCAGGAAGGGGTAATTGCACTAAAATGCCGTCAATTTCATCATCGTTGTTTAATTCATCAATCAGCGCTAGTAACTCTTCTTCTGAGCTAGACGCAGGAAGGTCAAAAGACTTAGAAACAAACCCAACTTCTTCACATGCGCGGCGTTTGCTACCGACATAAACCTGAGAAGCAGGATCTTCACCAACTAGAACCACTGCTAAACCAGGAGCACGTAGCCCAGCTTCAACACGTGCTTTAACACGTGCAGCCACTTCGGATCGAACAGTTTGGGAAATGAGAGTTCCGTCTATATTTTGAGCAGTCATGACTTTCCTTATAAATTAAGAAGGCAGATTATCTGCGGCGCATTGTCGCAGAATTTCTTATTAACATCCATACGCAAACGTTTGCTTTGTGGTGTTTTTGAACATTAAGCGTTTTAATGGACTTTTTTTAGGCATTCAGATCAGAATGTTATGAAAACCCGTTGATTTACCCGTTTGAACTCGTATAATCCTGTCCCTGTAGCGCGCCCTTAGCTCAGCTGGATAGAGCACGTCCCTTCTAAGGATGTGGTCATTGGTTCGAATCCAATAGGGCGTGCCATTTATTCAAAAGCCTCGATAACTCTTTGAGTTGTCGGGGCTTTGTCGTTTTTAGGTTTTTGGCTGTAATTGCCACTCTATCTACAACTTTTGAATGGCATTCTAGCCATTGCAATTTCTAGCAATCTGGATAGCCACCAACAAAAAAGCGCTGGTTAACCAGCGCTTTTGCATTTACTAAGTGCATTACATCTTTTTAAAGATGATGGAGGTGTTGATGCCGCCAAAGGCGAAGTTGTTACTCATCAAATATTTCACGTCCAGCTCTCGGCCTTGTCCGGCGATGTAGTCTAAATCACCACATTGCTCGTCGAGGTTTTTTAGGTTGAGCGTTGGGTTGAACCAGCCTGTGTGCATCATTTCTAAACCTAGCCACGCTTCAATTGCGCCACACGCGCCGAGTGTGTGGCCAAAGTAGCTCTTGAGTGAACTGATTGGCACTTTGCCCAGAGCATTCGCTGTTGCGTTGCTTTCCGCAATATCGCCGCGGTCGGTGGCAGTGCCGTGAGCAGATACATAGTCGATCTTCTCAGCAGGAATGCCCGCGTTTTGCAAAGCCATTTCCATACAGATTTGCATGGTTTCCATCTGTGGTTGAGTGACGTGTGCGGCATCACAGTTGCTGGCAAAACCGATGATTTCTGCATAGATTTTCGCGCCACGAGCGACGGCGTGTTCGTACTCTTCCAGAACTAGCGTTCCCGCACCTTCACCAATCACCAAACCATCGCGATCGGAGTCATAAGGTCTTGGTGTGCTTTTCGGGTCTTCATTCTTCAGACTGGTGGCAAAAAGGGTATCGAAGACAGCGGATTCCGTTGGGCACAATTCTTCAGCGCCACCAGCAACCATGACCGTTTGGTAGCCGTGCTTGATCGCTTCGTAGGCGTAGCCGATTGCTTGGCTGCCAGAGGTACATGCACTGCTGGTTGGGATCACTCGGCCTTTCAAACCGAAAAATAGACCAACGTTCACTGCCGTGGTATGCGGCATCATTTGCACGTAAGTCGTTGCGGTGATCGCTTTAGTGGTTTTCTCATTCAGCATGACACCAAATGCGCCGATTGCGTCAGTACTGCCTGTTGATGAGCCGTATGCGATACCCGTTTGACCATTGGTGAGTACGTTGTTACCAATCAAACCTGCTTGGCTTAGTGCGTTTTCTGTTGCGACGGTCGCCAATTTGGAAACACGCCCCATGCCGCGTACTTGCTTGCGCTTGTAGTGCTTTGGCAGTTCAAAATCTAAAATTGGTGCCGCGAGCTTGGTGTTCAAACCATCATACTGTTCGTAAGAAGGCATGTATTGCGTCGCGTTCTGGCAGTCACGCAGTTTTGGTTCGACAGATTGCCAATCGTTACCAAACGCAGTCACGCCTGACATTCCGGTTACAACAACTCGACGGCTCATACTAGGCCTCCGTTTACCGAAATGACTTGGCGAGTTACATAGCCTGCGATGTCAGACATAAGGTAACTGACTAAACCAGCAACTTCTTCTGGCTCTCCCATGCGGCGCAAAGGAATTTGCGGCATCGCATGTTCTTTCACGTGTTCGTCTACCATGCCTGTGTCGATAAGCCCTGGAGCAACGCAGTTGACGGTGATTTTGCGTTTTGCCAGTTCAAGCGCGAGTGATTTTGTTGCACCAATTACGCCCGCTTTTGCTGCGCTGTAGTTGGTTTGACCACGGTTACCCATCAGGCCAGATACTGATGCAAGGGTAACAATTCGACCACCTTTACGCTTTTGCACTATTGGCATAACACAAGGGTGAAGAACGTTGTAGAAGCTATCTAGGTTGGTATGAATCACGCCATCCCATTCTTCTTCGGTCATCGCAGGGAAAGCGGTATCTTTTGTGATGCCAGCGTTGTTCACGACGCCATAGTAAGCGCCGTGTTCGGCGATATCGGCTTCTAGTTTCTCTCGGCAATCTGCGCGGTCACTGATGTCGAATTGGATAAGACGACCGTTACCCCCATGCTGTTCGATGGTGTCTAGGGTATCTTGCGCGCCTTGTTGATCGCCCATGTAATGGACAATGATTTGGAAACCATCTTTGGCTAATTGAACGGCAATGGCTTTACCGATGCCTTTGCTGGCACCTGTAACGAGGACTTGTCGGGTCATTGTTGACTCCTGATTTTCATTTCTTGTAATTTTTCTTCTGATGGAACGTAAACGTTCAATTGGCAAGTCGCTACAACAGTTCCTTGTAGCTCAATACGGGCAGAAAATACCGCCATACCGTTATCTTCCATGACTTTTTCGGCATACACATCGAGCATTTGTCCGCGAGAAAACGCATCGCATTCAGACGTGTATCGACGGCTACCAAGCAAAAAGCCAATTGGTGGCGCTTGTTCTTTCATTAATGCGTGGTAACCAGACCACGCCGCGACCGATTGCGCCATAAACTCAATGCCAACGTAAGCTGGCACGGTGTGTGATGCCGAGTCGAAGAACGGGTTGTGTTCTGCGATATCAACCTGGCAGTGAATCGTATCTTGTTGAACATCTATAGCACGATCAACCAAAATCATTGGTTTGTCGTGTGGCAAAAGTTGTTCGATGGGAGGAAGTTTAGTCATGAGCGTAACCAAAAATAAGACTAATATTGTTGCCACCAAAAGCAAAAGAGTTACTGAGAATCGCTTTGTTGCCAAGTTTGGTTGGCGTCTCAACTAACGATATATGGATATCGTCTGCTTTGGTTTCGCAGTGTTGCATTGGCAAGTCAAGGTTGTACTTGAGAATATGCCAAGCGATAGCCGCTTCCGTTGCACTTGCTGCGCCTAATGTGTGTCCGGTAAGTGGCTTTGTAGAGCTCACAGGGACGGAGTCACCAAAGCAGCGGTGAATGGCTTTGCTTTCCATCGCATCGTTTAACGGCGTTGCTGTGCCATGCGCGTTGATGTAACCAATGTCTTGTGCTGTTAGTCCTGCATTGGCCAACGCTTTCTTCATCGCTTCTTCTGCGCCTAACCCTTCTGGATGTGGTGCGGAAATGTGGTGCGCATCTGAGCTATCGCCAGCTCCGAGAAGAGCAACGGGCGCGGGTGTTTTGCTTAGCAACATTAATGCTGCGGCTTCGCCGATATTGATGCCGTTACGATGTTGGTCAAACGGTTTACAAAGAGTATCGGATAGGGCTTCTAAACCGTTAAAGCCGTTTAGTGTGAGGCGACAAATGGTATCCACGCCACCCACAATGACGGCATCAACAATGCCCGAGCGAATCAGGCGTTGCGCGGTTAAAAAGACACGACCACTAGAAGAACAGGCGGTTGAAACTGAGTAATGTGGGCCGCTCAAATCAAAGTAGGCGGCAATAAAATCGCTGCAGTTGCCAAGCTCTTGTTTGGTGTAATGGTAATCGGCAGGAAACTCGCCGTTTGCCAGCTTATCTCCAAACGCGATTTCGCCATCTGAAATGCCAGATGTGCTGGTGCCGATCACGACTGCGATACGGTCACGACCATATTTAGCAATGGCGTCACGCACGTCGCCTTCGATTTGCTGCAAAGCCGAAAGTGCGAGGCGGTTGTTTCTCGTATCAAACTGGCTGAGTACGGGTGGTAATTGCGGTAACGCCTGTGCGATTCGACCGATTACTGTTTGGCGGCCTGAATTTAAAATATCTTGGTCAACCACCATGTTGGATGGCTTCGCTCCCGATAAACACTGGTGGATGAGCGCATCATCTTGTCCCATGGCAGAGTGAAAGCCACAGGACTGAATATACAAAGGTTGAGAAGAGCGAATAGGCATATTGTTATTCTAAATTGTTCTTAATTAATCTGATGTTGCAGTGTTTGAATAGAAATTGAAAACTGATGTTTGAGGTGATGAAAATCAATCTTACCCTCTAACTTGTTAGAAGAGCTGTATTGAATCTCAATGATCTTTTCACCGTCGCTATCAAAGATGGCGCGAGAATTATTTTTATCAATAATTCGCCACCTTACCTCATTTAACGATCCTTCCCAAGCGGAACTCGGCCAGAGCGTGATCATCAGGTTAAATAATACCTGTTCTGGCTGCGGTAGCGAACCTTGTAAACCATTGAGCACTTCGGTTTGAATTTGTTCTCCATCGTAAGACAGTGAGAGTACTCTTGTCCCCCAGGATGAGAAGCCTGCCAGCACCACTTCGTTGTTGGTCACTTGCAGTTGTACCGGAAGTTGCTCAGATGTGGTTTTACCATCTATTGCCCAAGAAGCCGTAATTAACTGACTGGCAGACAACTGATAGCCCAAGCTTGCGGGAGTGGGCAAGCTAACTTGGGTGTGCTCGGCAATGTCGACCTGAGGCGTCGATTGGTGAGGGACCAAGCTGCATGCACTTAAAAACAGGCTCAGTGCGAATAACGTCGCGCAGCGAAAGGCGTGATTGAAAATCATGACGTCGTTTCCTCTGTTTTAATTGCAATCGGAGAGAGCAGCCAAGCGACAAAAATACCACTTAACACCGTAATGCCAAAACTGTGAATCGCGTGAGTTTGGCTGAGTGACAGCAATCCAAATGACAACACAGTGGTCATTGCCGAAAGGGTGATCGCCAATAGTGTGCTCACACTGCGGGCTTTCTCGGCAAAGAACAGAGTGTAATCGATCCCTATACCAAGAATGAGCACCAAGCCAAGCAAGTTGAACAGGTTTAATGTTGTTCCCATCGCGACAGCAGTTGCCAGACCGCAGGCGCAAGCAATCAATGATGGCAGTAAAACTCGGCAACTGTGTTGCAGACCGTACCGCTTGATTAATACCAGAAAGATCACAGCACTGGCGGCTGCCAATAGTTCCATGATTTTGATTCGGTATTCACCAAATAGGGCGGATATTTCCTCAGCTTTGTTTAGATAAACAACATCAGACTGCGATTTGGCAAATGCCTTAACAACGGCGGAGTCTTGCAATTGGTTTAACACCACTACCGTTGCAGATTTTCCTTTGATCTTACCCAAATGGAGAAAACGCACAGGCGCTGATACTGGGTTTTGCAAGTACTGATCAACCGTGACAGGGATAAAGTCGGCGTCCATTTTAGGCTTTTTACTTAAGCTCAGTCCGGAAGCTAGTGGGCTGGATTGTGTCGCGTAAAGATCGCGAATCAATTGATAGTCTTGTTGCTGACGCTCCACCGAGCTCAAGTAGCGGCTCAGACTTTGGTAGCTTTCGATGGTGCTGTCCGCTTTCCACGCTTCTAATGTTGGCGTCAAAGACTCCAGCTTTTTCATTAGGTTTTCGTCATCGTCGGCGGTAACGACCAACATTTGCTGCGAAGATTGCATGCCACTAAGCGTCGTAATCAAGGTTTCTTGCTGCTTGAGATCGTTCGGCATCGTTTGCAGTAGACGAATGTCGTCATCGTAGTTCAATTGCAGCAAGAAAAAGCCACTCGCAACCACACATAACATCGGCAATCCGACTTTAATTCGAGGTTGATTCCAAAGCGTTAACCATTTCGCCAACAGTGATTGTCCCGGTAATGTCGAAATGGATCGCGATGGGTTACGAGCCAGTATCGGATACCAAGCCACCACGGTGACGTAAGCGGCAATCAGACCAATGGATGAAAACAGAGCAAGCTGCTGCAAACCAGGAAACGGTGCCACTAACATGCCCAAATAGCCGATCAAGCTGGTGATTAAGCCAAGTGTGATAGCTATGAAAATATGCTTTAATCCTTGCTCGCTATCCCATTCATTTCCCGCCGCAAGACGTTCGGTTAGGTAGTGGAATGCGTAGTCGATAGACACGCCGATTAAACTTGCGCCAAACACTAAACTGAACAGATGGACTTTTCCAAAAATCCACGTTGTCACTGACAACGCAACGAGCAAACCAATGGTGATGGAAAGCAGTGCCAGAGACAGCGGCATCACACTCCGAAAGACCAGCAAGAACAATGCAATGATACCGAGTAGAGAGAATACACCGATGGTGCTGATCTCCGATTTTGCACTTTGCGTACCAAAGTCGGCGTAAAATAGAACGCCAGTATGTGCGACTTCAGCGCCATATTTCTGCGCGACGCTTTGTTCTAGCGCTTGAATATCAGGGACTGCAAGCTGCCCAGTTAGGCTATAAGGCGAGTCTTTTAGTTCGGCAGTAATAAGCAAGTATTGAGCATCGCCTTTTTCGACGGACAGATAGCCGTTATCCAATCGGAAAGAGGACGATTTCTGGGTAACTTGGCTTAAATAATCACGAAATAGCAAGAAAGGATCATTTTGTAACTCTTGCCCAGTCACTCCAGAAAACGGGTTGTACAGAGACTGAATCACATGCTGCACTTGCTGTTCTGGATTTTTGCTTAAACGCTCTCGTTGTTCAGGCGTCAGTAATTGGAAGCGGTGCTTAAAGTAGTAACTCGCCCAAGCTTGCTGCTCTTGAGGTGAGATTTTTCCCACCACATCGCGAAAATGATTACTTTGTCGTAACCCCTTATCAAATTCAGTGGCCGCTGCAAAAAGGGCATTTTTGTCCGGCGCTGTGATCACGAAAATGACTTTATCGCTCATACTTGCCGAGACCGACTCAAAGGCTTGCTCAGCCACTGGGTTTTGTTGGTTCTTCGGCAACAGTTTTAAAATGTTGGTCTCAATCGGAGATTCTGCACTCCAAACCCATTGTTTGAGTAGCAACGCGCCCGCCAAAACAACGAGATTGAGCCAAACCAGAGCAAAGGTATGAGTGCCAAGACTGAGTTTAGAAACGGAATTGAGCGTCTTCGGCATCCGTGAGTTCCTGAGGTAGAGAGGTCTGGTTTGTAAACGTGATTTCGGTCTTATCGCCGCGCAGCTCTTGCAGGGTTAGGCGATCAATATGCGTTTTACCGGAAAGGGTGATGGCTTTAAACACCGCATTTAATGGCGACTGTTTGGGCACTAAAGCGAGCTGCCACTGATTGTTCTCAACTGAAAAATCGAGTGTGAATTGTTCTTGCAGTGCAGAAGTATCCCCGTGGAACACGGATAAAAACACATGGCTAAAGTAGAACGCCATTGGGTTTTCTTCAGCAGAGATCGTTTTCGGATCTTGGTTGGCAAAAGTCTGACGAAGTTTGTTTTCCGTCAATACCAAATTGACTGCGAAAGGTTCTGTTTGTTGCCACAACAAGCCATGTGTTTTGCTCAGTGTGAACTGACCTTTAGAGGTTAGAGGTTGACTGAACATTTCCAGATGACGCTGCTGCGTAAAATCTCCGCGCACGATTTCATGCTGAGACAACTGCTGCTGAAGCGATGCCAAATCTGTTACGTTTGCTGTCGGTGTGGCCAGCGCTGGAACAGAAAATATCAACAAAAAAGAGAGTAACCACTTTTGCATTAGTCCAGACTCCCATGGTTGTGCCATTGCTCTACTTTATCTAAAAAGATTGCTGGAGAAACAAAGCACATCTCTTGCTTTTCAATGGATACGGCGACTTGCGTTGTATGCGCTTTGGACATACGTTGATTCGTTTCGGCATCGTAAATCACGTAATCCACACGTAAGCGGTTTTCCCACTCAGTGAGTTGCGCGGTAATGCGAATGGTGTGATTAAACGGAATCGCCTTCACGTATTTAACGCGCGTGTCGATGATCGGCCACATGTACCCAGAGTCTTGCATATCGCGATAGCTGTATTGGATCTTTTCCATCAGCACACGACGCGCTTCTTCAAAATATCGAAAGAAGTTGCCGTGATAAATCACGCCCATCGGGTCAGCATCTTGGAATGAGGTGACCATAGTCACCTCCGCTTCTAATGGGTAGAGAACTTGCTCTTGCATTATACCTCCGCGTAGAGTGGCCAATGACGTTGCTGAATGCGTTCAATGAAATGGCGCAAATCTTGTTCCAATGGGCGATCTTCAATCACAAATTCAAACTCGCTCAGTACTGCGTCACGAATTACTCGCAAACTCTGACTCATGTGGTGTTCGTCCAATTCGTTATGACGACGACGAATCTCAACCGCTTGAACGCTTGCTAGGAGTGAAGCCGCAGCAACTTGCTCTGTTAACTCAAGTACGCGTAGGCAATCACGAGCCGCGATGGTACCCATGCTCACTTTGTCTTGGTTGTGACATTCGGTTGAGCGAGAAAAAACGCTCGCTGGCATGGTGTTTTTCAACGCTTCTGCCGTCCAAGCTGAGATACCAATCTGAACCGCTTTAAAGCCGTGGTTGATCGGTTTACGCTCGCCTTCTGCACCAGTTAAGTTAAACGGCAGGCCGTTATTGAACTTGTAATCCATCAATTGCGCCATCTGACGATCCAGCAAATCAGCTAAGTTGGCAATGTTCACTTTCAACGTATCCATCGCCATTGCGATATGACCACCGTAGAAGTGACCGCCGTGCAGAACGCGCTCATTGTCGCCATCGATGATTGGATTGTCGTTGGCACTATTTAGTTCATTCTCCATCAACTGACGTAGCCAAGGCAGTGAGTCTTGCACCATGCCAATGACGTGTGGCGCACAACGCAGCGAGTAACGATCTTGCAGTCGGTCGCTATTGCGTGGCGGACGCTCAGCATTGAGATCATCACGCAGCCAAGCCGCAACTTGCTGTTGACCAGGATGAGGTTTTACCGCAAACAACGCTTCATCAAAGTGGAAGTCATTACCTTGCATACCCACAGAGACCATCGCGGTAATCTTGGTGCAAAGCTGCGCTAGGTATTCTGCACGTTTGTAGGCAAGACAGGCGAGGGCCGTCATCACGGATGTACCGTTCATTAACGCCAAACCTTCTTTTGGTTTTAGGCGAATTGGCTCAATGCCCAGCTCTGCAAACACTTCTTGTGTTGGTCGCACATCACCTTTGTAAAGCACTTCACGTTCGCCAATTAAGGTCGCCGCTAGGTAAGACAGAGGCGTTAAATCGCCACTTGCGCCCACCGAGCCCTCTTGTGGAATACGTGGCGCAATGTCGTGGTTGATAAGCGTAACGATTTGGTTCAACAGATCGTGAGACACGCCAGATACGCCTTGCGACAATGAACATAAACGTGTTGCCAGCACCGCACGAGCTTGCTCATGAGAAAGGATTTGACCTAAGCCACAACCATGGAAGCGTGTAAGGTGCAACGGAAGTTCATCCACAAGAGCGGGTGGAATCGCCACAGTACATGAATCGCCGTAACCCGTGGTCACGCCGTAAATAACGCCTTCTTCCTTCAGTAATCGTTCCAGAAACGCCACGCCACGATCAATTTTCGCGGTAAATTCTGGCGAGGTGTTCATGTGTGCCTTTGCACCTTGAGCAATGGCAACGACATCTTCGATGGTTAAAGATTGGGCACCAAAAGTGATGTTGTGATTATTGTTGTTTGTCATGTGGCTGATTACTTAAAGTCCAGAAGTTAAAAAAGTTGTACCACTGTAACGGCGCTTGCAGTGTGTGGTGTTCTAATCTTTGTGCGTACTGTTGAACAACGCGTTCTAGTGCCTTCTGACGCTCCTTGCGTGGTAGCGTGACTTGGTCACTAAAGTGTTCAAAGTACACATTAAAATGCGGAGTGTTCGCTTCATCGTCGCGTAGGCCGAAGAGTAAGTAAACCGGCGCTTTTAATACCGAGGCTAGCATGAATGGGCCTTGCGGGAATGGTGCAGGTTTACCAAGAAAATCTGCCCAAACGACACGATTTTCTTTGCTGGTGGAAGTGCGATCGCCAACGATCACCACCCATTCGCCTTGCTCGATTTTTTGTTGAAGCAGAATCGCGGTGTCTGGTCCCATTGAGCTGACTTGAATCAGATTCAGTTCCGAATTTGGGTTTACCGCCTTCATTACCGCATTAAATTGTTCAGCGTGTTGGGTAAATACCAAGGCATTGATTTTGACATGAGAGTGTCGACGACCAAGCGCACGGCAGAGTTCGATATTGCCAAGGTGCGAGCCTAAAATGAGCACGCCTTGTTTTTTCTGCGCCATCTCTTCGAAATGATGCTGGCCGTGAATGGTTAGGTTATCGACGTTAAAGTCACCTTGCCATGCTGCCAGTTTGTCGAGCATGGTTCGCCCAAAAGAAAGCAGATGATGATAGCTGTCCAACTGTTTTGGTAGTGCGATGCTCTGCTGCGTAGCGCAGTACTGCAAGTTTTGCAGGTAAATCTCAGACGCTTCACGGGCAGATTTACTCGTGAAGTGGTAGTAGCGCATGACTAATTTTAAAATCAGGTCAAACGCTTTTCTGCCGAACAAGCGGTAAACCGCGAGTAAGGTTTTGATGCCTAAAATCGTGCCTTGTTCTTTTCGTTTCGACCAGTGGGCATTGCTGTCATCTGTGTGACGGCGCTTTCTGGCGAGTAGCGAAGGAATGCGCGGCAACATGCCAAAAAATAGGCGAGTGTGCATCCAGCTTATCTTGACGTTATCCCACAATGCGTCGAAGTGGGAAATGCCACCTTCAGGGTAGATCACGCGCGTTGGAACAAAATCAATGTCGACGCCTTCCCAGTACATTCGCACCAGAATTTCGATATCAAAATCCATGCGTTTGCCGATGTTGTACTTGTTCAACACGGCGACCGTTTTCGCCACTGGGTAGGCGCGAAAACCGCACATGCTGTCTTTGATAGACAGTGACAAGGTTTCTATCCACACCCAAACGTGCGTAGCGTAGCGACCATACAAACGGGATTTAGGTACGCTCTCGTCGTATATCGGTTGGCCCGAAATCAGGTTATCTGGTTTTGTTTCGCTGGCGCTGAGCAATTTCGGCAATGCTTCTAGGTCGTGTTGACCGTCTGCGTCGATTTGAATGGTGTGCGTAAAACCAAGCTGGTGAGCTTGATGTAGGCCAGCCATCACCGCGCCACCTTTGCCTTGGTTTTCACTCAAACTAATCAGTTTTATCAGCCCTTGTTCACTCAAAGCAGAAAGCGCTTGTTTGGTGTCTTCATTGCTGCCGTCGTCCACGACCAGTACTGGCAAAGCGAAAGAGGATAACGACGCAACCACGTCTGCAATTGTGCTGCCGTGGTTGTAGCAAGGAATTAAAAAGCAGGGGCGATAATCACTCACGTGACTCACCCAGTTTCATTTTTCCTGACGAGTGAGTCACCAAGGTTTCACCGTTTGTCGATGTGTACTTAAAGGTCAATTTCTCGCGCTCATTGTCCCAAGAGAGTGAGAGGCAAACGTCGGCGTTTGGCAGAATCGGCTCTTGAAATTTGATGACTTCCATTCCTTTAAATACCTTGGGAGTATTCAAATGTTGAACGGCGTAGAACAGCGCCCAATCAATTTGAGTGACGCCGGGTAAAAGAGGGAAGTGATTGAAATGACCTTGGAAATCTAAGATGTCAGCATCCACTCGCAGCGACAGCTCCGCGGTATGGTCACTCACTTCAATATTCTGAATAGTTGGTTTTCTTTTATCCATGTTACTAGCTTTATTGGAATAGTTTTTCAATTTCAGCAACTTGGCGTTTGCCTTGGCTGTTCAATGGAATTTCGTCGACCACTCGGAATTTTCTCGGGATAGCGATCGGTTCTAGCCAATTGCGCAGTGCCTTGCGAAGCTCAAGCCAAAATTTGCCTTTACCAAGTTCATTAAGCACATCGCTGCCTTGATCGTTAAGTACGATGATCGAGACTAACGTGAGGCGACCAGATTCTTCCATTGGGATCACCACGCTTTCTTGAACCCACGGCAGTTGCTCTAAACGTTTTTCCACTTCGACAAGGGAAATACGCTTTTCTTCGACTTTGACGATTCGGTCAGTGCGTCCACGCAATTCAAAAGAAATACTATCATGGAAATAGCATTCATCCGCAGTTTGGTACCAAGTGTTTTCATCAATGTGTGGCGAGCGGAGCTTTAAACAATTTTCATGGTTAAGCTCGGCTTCAATACCAGGGAATAACGTCCAGGGAGTACTGGCTTCGTGCTGCTGACGGTAAGCGATGCCGCCGGTTTCTGTGCTGCCAAAAACCTCAATAGGAAGTGACCCAAACAACAACTGGCTGTGCTGCGCGGCTTGGTTTGGCAAGGGACCACCAGAAGAAAATACGCACCGAATCGCAACCGGATTGTGCTCTTCACTGAGTCGTTTTAGTAACGCAGGGCTGCTTACTAGCGTGGTGTCAGCATCAGCGTGATGGACAATTTGCTCTGGGAACTCAAGGTTGTGTGCTGAAAATGGACGTGCGGAGCACAAAGGCCACAATACGCGGAACAGCAAGCCGTAAATGTGTTGATGAGAAACGGTGCTTTCAACGCGTGTGCTGGCAACCGTGTCGCCCCATAGGTTATCTAGAATAGCAACTTCGATATCGAGCTGTTTCAGCGTTTTTGCAATGGCTTTTGGTGTGCCGCTTGAACCCGAAGTAAATAGCGTTACTGGTATTTCTGCCAGGTTTAATTCACGCCAAAAATAAGGTTGTTTGGCCTCTTGCTCGTTAATCACGGTGGTTTCTAGCAATGATTGAGCTTCGATCAAAAGCGAGCTCACCAGTTCTGGAACCGAGACATCGGCATCATGCAGCAACAAATCGTAGTGCTCACTGAGCTCTTTGAGTGCTTCTGGTTGGTAATTACCAGGTAATACAATGGATTTTCCTGCATAACAACAAGCAAAAAAGCCAACGGCAAACAGGTAGCTGTTGCCAAAACACAACGCAATGTTTTGCGTTGGTTGGGTTTCTAACTGCTGAGCAAGTGTTGCGACGTGCTGCTGGAAATCACCCCACGTGATAACCGTGTCGCGATCGTAAGAGACTGGGGATTGCTCAGACCTCTCTGCGATGAACAAGGTCGCTAGGGAGGTAAAGCTCGAATACGTTGTATTCATACGATTAGTGTTCCTTTCGAACAAATTGACGCACGATCCATTCTCCAGCGAACAAGCCACCAGCAAGTAAGTAGCTGATGAGGCCGTTATAAAGCGTCCATATTTTTACTGGTAGGAAACAGGTATAGAGTGCAACGGCAGCGTTGAGCGTAAAAAAGGCGCACCAAACCACCGTCACTTTGCGAGTGTAAGCCACACCACTAGCCGGAAGGTTGGGTTCTTGCAAGCGAGCAAGCCTCTCTATGACCGATTGCGGCTGTTTTAAGCTCAGTCCAAATACACACAGCATACATACGTTGACAACAACAGGGTAAAACTGAAGCCACCCATGTTGTTTAAACACCATGCCAAGCGTAATTAGGACAATGCCAACAGCGCCCGTAACGAGCGCCAAGAACTTAAACTCTTTTAGTGGGGTCTTATTTGCGACGAAAACACGCAAAAGTAACGCAGCAATTAACAAGCCCCCAACTAAGTTCAAGCCAAATTTATCTATACCGAAATAGACGGCGAAGGGGTAGGCAAACAGTACAATTGCAGACAGACCAGTCAGCAATTGGCGCATTAACTTTCCTTCAATAACTCAGTGACAGCGTTAACCACATCGTCAACGGTTCTTACTTCACTAAACTCTGCTGGCTTGATTTTTTTGCCAGTGACATTCTGTAGGTGTACGACCAAATCAACGGCGTCAATGCTATCAAGATCGAGATCTTGGTATAAGTGCGCATCTGATTGAATTTCGGCTGCGTCAATTTCGAACAGCTCAACAAGCGCATCTTTAACTTGTTCAAATACTTGATCTTTATTTACATCAGTCATGAATATACCTACAACTTATTCATTAGTTTGAGAAGAAACGTATTTCGCTAGATTTGCTACAGACGCAAAGTGTTCGCGCGTATTTGAGTCGTCGGCATCAATAACGATGTTGTATTGTTTTTTTATTGCGAGTCCAAGCTCAAGCGCGTCGATAGAATCTAAGCCAAGTCCATCACCAAAAAGTGGTGCATCCGTTTCGATATCATCTACGGTTAAATCTTCAAGGTTTAAAGCATCAATAATAAGTTGCTTAATGTCGTTGTGTAACTGTTCCACTGGGACCTGCTTATTAATAAAAGTTTTCTGGAAAAATGTTTTCAGCTAGGTGCTGTTGTAAGCGTCGCGCCGCTATTGTCGGCGACGTAGTTTGCTTTATAAAGGGGGTAATCTCAACTTTATCCTTAACTTCAACCCTGAAAAAGGGCTTTGTTGCCGGAACTTGATACCATTTTTTCTCTTTTGTGAGGAAACTTGGCGTTACCGTAATATGGACAACTCTTAAATCTCGTTCTGTTCTTACCGCAATTTGTGCTGCACCGCGTTGTAATTTCGGCTCTACACCTGGTGTTGTTCTTGTTCCTTCAGGAAATATAAGCAACACGTTGCCTTTGTTAAATCGTTCATCACAAAGTGCTAATAAATCATCCGGTGCTTCATTGGGAATATATCCGGCTGCTTTTACGATGTGCTTCATAAAAGGATTCGACCATATTGCCGATTTTACTAAACAGTCGCAGCGATTTAATTGTGAAGCAATGAGAACGTAATCGATTAAACTAGGGTGGTTGGCAACAATTAAACAATTACGATCTTGTTGAAGAATATCGGCACCAATAATTTGATAATCGATTGCGCCACTCAACTTCATCAATTTACAAAATGTGTTGAATGAATATCGAATCGCACCTTGAACTTTATATTCGCGTTCCGTTTGGTCTGAAACAAAAATACGAATGGTCGGAATAACAATGAAGCTCAGTACTAAACCACCTAACCCAAATACTGAAAAACAAAAGCCTGTTGCTAGCACACGCCAATACTGATTTAAGCGAGTCATTTTTTGTGCCATTCCCAAGCTTGTTGCGGAGCGAAAATAGTCCACTGGCTTTTATCTAACAAGTATTGTTGCAAAAATACTAAACCTTGAGGAAGAGGATGACCGGAACGTTCTGCGTTTATGGAGCTTTGTATCGCGAAATTGTCTCCATGAGAAAGTATTAAGCCAAGTCCAAATCCTTGGTATTGTTGGTTTTCATATTCTAAATAAGAGTCAGGCATAGGCTCATCAAAATCAACAAGCAGTACTTTTTTGTCAGGATTGTCGGACAAAAACAGCCATGCTTCTAATATTGCGCTTTGGAATGTGTTTTCTGCCGCAGCGATAGAAGTTAGGGGGATGGGTTGTTTAGTTGCGATAGTGGCAAGCCCTGCGGCGGTATTGTGCACCGATTGAGAAAAAGCCATCGGAGACGCCTCTTCTCCATTAATTATATCTTCAACTAGTGCGACGCTGCGATGCAGTTCACCATGACGGCTTGAAAATACAAGGTAATCAACTTGATGTTGATTAAGCATTTCGATTGCAGTTTGTACCGCCAGTTTACTGAGTGGGCTCATTCTTCTGCGCATCATCGCAGGAATATTTGCAACATTGATTTTGCCATCTTCTGGCCATTTTATCTCTGTTGCCCATTGTTTCCATTCATTGGATTCGGATAAACCGAATGAATTCGCTGTCCACGCATCAATATTGAACGAAATGTTGATCTTCGAGTTTGGCATATTGGGTTAAATTGTTTATTTTACAGCTCGATACAAATTGGGGTTGACCCAAATTCACAATAAAAAGGAAATTATCATGTCGCGTTTTAAGCTGTATGTCTCGTTATTATTAACTTTGCTTCTTGTTGGTTGTGGACGAGTACAACCTGTAATGAATGTGGAGGATACTCCAGTTGCTTATGATCTTCAAAATAAACAAGTAAAAATGGCCATAGTGCAATCAGCAACTAACCGAGGTTGGACGATCGAAGAAGTAAGCCCTGGTGTTCTTATTGCAAAAATCCACGTTCGTAAACACTCTGCAGAAGTAAAAATCCCATACAATAATAAATATTACTCAATTATTTATCTCAACTCAGTAAATCTCAAAGCAAGTGATGGCAAAATCCACCGCAATTACAATCGTTGGGTAAACAACTTGAATGTTGATATTCAGCGAGCTATTGCATTGTTGGGTAATCAATCTCAACAATAAAACTATTAATTGCAGTTAGGTTTTTCCGTGTTAAATCAAAATAATGACCCTTTTAATGCTTTTGAAGCGAAGACAGAAGCTCAGAAGTTATCTTTTGCACCAATCGTGTTCCAGACCGCCAAAACGCTTCGAGATTTAGGTATTTTAGCCGCTTTAGACAGCGCTGGCGCTCAAGGCATGAGTGCCACAGATATTGCCGAGAAAACGGGAGTATCAGAATATGGTGTTAAAGTACTGTTGGATATGGCGATTAGTGCGCATATTGTTTTATGGGAACGACCTAACTATTCGCTTGCAAACCTTGGTTTTTACCTTCTTCATGATGGTATGACGAATGCAAACATGGATTTTACGGCAGATGTTTGTTACGCCGCGATGATGCATTTGACGGAAGCAATTCAAGAAGGTAAACCGTCAGGTTTGAAAGAGTTGGGCAATTGGGAGACCATTTATCAAGGTCTATCGACGTTACCAGAACAAGCCAAACAGAGCTGGTTTAAGTTCGATCATTTCTATTCGGATCGCTCGTTCCCACTTCTGCTTAAAGAAGTATTTGCAAGCAAGCCAAAGCATCTTGTGGATATTGGCGGAAATACGGGAAAATGGGCGATTCAGTGTTGTAAACATGACCCTGACGTTCAAGTGACGATTGTTGATTTACCACAGCAATTAGAAGTAGCGATGAAGAATGTTTCAGAAAACCAGTTCGTCGAGCGTGTACGTCCATACCCTGCAAACATGCTGGACAAAGCACAAACATTGCCTGGACACGCTGACGTATGGTGGATGAGCCAGTTCTTGGATTGCTTTTCCCCAATTGAGATCCTCAATATCCTTAAAAAAGTTAAAGCCCAGTTAACGAAGGGAGATACTATTTACGTATTGGAGCTGTTTTGGGATGCTCAAAAATACGCGGGAGCTTCCTATAGCCTTAATGCCACTTCTCTTTATTTTACCTGTTTAGCTAACGGTAATAGTCGCTTTTATCGCAGTGATGATTTCTTAGAAATTGTCGAAGCGGCAGGTTTATCTGTCGTTGAAAGAACCGACAATATTGGCCTTGGTCATACCTTATTAAAACTACAAGCAAACTAAATTCAGAATGAAAACAGAGCTCAAGCAAGTTGTTGTCGTAGGAGCGGGGCCATCAGGTTCAACCGTTTCTGCGTTATTAAAATCGCGTGGCATAGATGTTGTTGTCTTAGAAAAAGCGACTTTTCCACGCTTTTCCATAGGAGAAAGCCTGCTCCCTGCATGTATGGAAGTTGTTGAACAAGCAGGAATGACCAATGCAGTAAAGCAGTTTGGCTTCCAGTATAAAGATGGTGCTGCATTTCGTCGTAATGGCGTATACACCCAGTTCGACTTTACAAACAAATACACGCCAGGACCGGGCACGACGTTTCAGGTTCAACGTGCCAACTTTGATAAAGTATTGGCAGATAGCGCTGAAGATCAAGGCGTAGAGATTCGCTATCAGCATGAGCTGCTCAACCTAGTGTTTGAAGGGAAAAAGTCTCGATTAGAAGTGCTCGACTCAAATAAGAAGGCTTATCAAATCGAAGCAGATTTTGTGTTGGATGCAAGTGGCTTTGGGCGTGTTTTGCCACGCTTGTTGGAGCTAGAAGAACCTTCTTGTCTTCCGCCTAGAAAAGCGATCTTTACCCATATCGAAGATCATATCTCTCCCCAAGAGCCGGAATACGATCGCAACAAAATTTTAATTTCAGTTCATCCTGAAAATCACGACGTATGGTACTGGCTAATCCCATTCTCTAATGGTACTTGTTCGTTTGGTGTGGTGGGTGAGCCAGAATTTTTCGAACAATACCCAGAAGATAAGATTGCAGCGTTGCAGCAGTTAGCCAATGAAGAGCCGGGTTTGGCTTCTTTGTTGCGAAATGCGAATTACCCGAATCCAGCAGGCGAGTTGGGTGGCTATTCTGCTAACGTCAAACGTTTAGCGACAGAGCACTACGCGTTGCTTGGTAATGCAGGTGAGTTTCTTGATCCTGTATTTTCATCGGGTGTCACTATCGCCATGAAATCGGCAGAGTTTGCAGCGGACTGCGTGGTTCGTCAGCTGAATGGTGAAAAGGTTGATTGGCAAGAAGAGTACTCGCAACGCTTAATGGTGGGAGTGAACACATTCCGCACTTATGTGGAAGGCTGGTACAACGGCACGTTGCAAGATGTGATTTTCTATCAAAACCCGAACCCACGTATTAAACAGATGATTAGTGCGATTTTGGCTGGATATGCTTGGGATACGAATAATCCTTACGTAAAACAAAGTGAGCAGCGTTTGTCGACGCTTGCAGAACTGGTTCGGGAAGCTGAACTGTAAAAAATTACATTCGCTTATCCGAGAATCAGTAAACCTAGGTCTTACCAAAAAATTGGTAAGACCTTTTTAATGCCTCTTTACTTTTACTTCTAGCGTGTTGGAGACACATTGACCACTTACATCGGTGTGTATCGAATTTGAGAATTTTTATGGTGACATTGATCACATCTAGAATTCCTGTTGCTGATATTTATATTAAATTTGTAGGAAATGGATTACATTCTGGGAGTGTTCCCTACATCTGGCTTCGTTGTGAAAACGGTTTATAAGCAACTGTATAAGTTAGTAAAGTTCCAAAAACTACACCAAAAAAAAGACAAGTTTCTTACCAAATCAATTCGCTTGGTGAGTTCGAGCCATCGACTACGCCAAACGCTTCCTCTACTTTCTAAAATTGTCGAAGAACATGACGCATCAACGGTCTCTTCGATTGCAGATCCCGAGAACGCGGTAGCGTGGGGAGGTAAAGTTTCTCCAGAGTTCAAATCTAAAGTCATCCGTATTAGTAAAGAGCTAAAGATCAATCCTAATCATCTTATGGCGTGCATGGCATTTGAAACTGCTGAAACTTTCAGTCCAAGCATCAAAAATGGTTCCGGAAGCGGGGCTACAGGGTTAATTCAATTTATGCCCTCTACCGCAGAGTCATTAGGAGTGAACACAAAGACTCTTGCGAGAATGAGCGCGCTTGAACAACTTGACTATGTGAAAGCGTACTATTGGCCCTATCGAAATAAAATTAATAGCTTAGAAGATGCTTACATGGCCATTCTCTACCCTGCTGCGATTGGTAAACCGCCGTCTTTCGTTTTGTTCAGACAAGGCTCAATTGCCTATCGACAGAATGCAGGTATCGACCGCCACAAAACGGGGAAAATCACACTTAATGATGTTTCCTACAAAGTGAGGAAAAAATTAGAAAAAGGTTTGCAGCCCAATTTCATGGGCTAAGATTGTGTCATGTTCCTAGTTTTTCGCGCATGAATCCTTCTGTTACTTCACGGGGATTCTGATACACTACGCGCCCATTTCCTCTGTTGAGACCTTTCTATGCCATTTTCTAAGCTTGGTTTAAGCGCATCGATTGCTGATGCAGTAAAAGCGCTAGGTTATGAAAAACCCACTTCTATCCAACAAAAAGCCATTCCAATCGTATTGCGTGGCCGCAATTTAATTGCAGCAGCGCAAACGGGCACAGGTAAAACGGCCAGTTTTGTTCTGCCAATCTTAGAAAAGCTTAGTCGAGGCGAAACGCAACGTAAAAAACGCGCTCGTGCGATAATCCTAACGCCAACACGCGAACTTGCGCTTCAGGTTCATCAAAGTATTGAAGCTTATGGTAAAAACTTACCATTACGCTCAATGGCGATGTTTGGTGGTGTGGATTATGCACCACAAAAACAAGCCTTGATCGAGGGTGTCGATATTGTGGTAAGCACGCCTGGGCGTTTGATTGATCTGTACGGTCAACGCGCGATTCACTTTGATGAAGTGGAAATGCTAGTGCTTGATGAAGCCGACAAAATGTTGGATATGGGATTCATCGATGCGATCGACAAAATCGTCGACTGTATGCCAGAACATGTGCAAAGTTTGCTGTTCTCAGCGACGTTATCTAACCCTGTTCGTGACTTGGCGAAAAATGCGATTATTGATCCTGAAGAGATCACGATTGCAAAGCACAGTGCCTCAAAATCAAATATTAAACAGTGGATCACGACCGTCGATAAAGACATGAAGTCGTCGCTGTTAAGTCACTTGCTTAAAGAAAATGACTGGTCGCAAGTACTGGTATTTATTGAAACTAAACACGGCGCAGCCAAACTGGTAAGCCAACTTGAGAAACGTGGCATTGTGGCAGAAGCATTCCACAGTGGCCGTAATCAGCGTGTTCGCCAGGAATTAATAGAAAAGTTTAAAGCGGGTGAAATCCAGTACTTAGTCGCAACCGGCGTTGCTGCGCGCGGTATTGATATTGATAATCTGCCAGTTGTCATCAACTACGATTTACCTTACCCAGCGGATGAGTATGTACATCGTATTGGTCGTACAGGTCGTGCTGGCGCGAAAGGTGAGGCGATATCACTGGTTTCAAAAGACGACTTTAAGAACCTCTGCATGATTGAAAGTCGTTTAGGGCACTTGCTAGAGCGAGTGGAAATTGAAGGTTTTGCGCCAAGAAAGCCAGTACCAATTTCAATTTTAAATTACGTGCCTAAGAATAAACGTAAACCGCACGATAAGCGCGAATCAAAATAGCCAGTTTATCCCATGATCTAAAAGCCGCATTCTTGCGGCTTTTTGCGTTTTAAGGCATCCAATTATGTAGCCATCGCGACGGTTTCTATTCGGTAATGAGGAAAAAAGTTAATCAGTGTCATACGCTTAACACGTAAAGTGAATCAAGGTGCGTTAAGCTTTTGTCAATTATCTGTCCGCAGGTTTGCACAAGGTAAGGAATGGGCGCAAACTTTTTTGCTTGCTAATGAATGCATAAGATGGGGCACAAATGAAAACAGGTGATAAGCAATTCGCCGTTATTGGTCTTGGCCGATTTGGTTTGGCAGTGTGTAAAGAGTTACAAGATTCAGGCGCTCAAGTTTTAGCCGTTGACATCAACGAAGACAGAGTTAAAGAAGCCGCCAGTTTTGTTAGTCAGGCGGTTGTGGCTAACTGTACTCACGAAGAGACGGTTGCTGAGCTCAAACTTGATGATTACGACATGGTGATGATTGCCATCGGAGCGGATGTCAATGCCAGTATTCTTGCGACATTGATTGCTAAAGAGGCGGGAGTAAAGTCAGTATGGGTTAAAGCCAACGACCGCTTCCAAGCTCGTGTTCTGCAAAAAATTGGCGCAGACCACATTATCATGCCTGAGCGTGACATGGGGATACGTGTCGCGCGTAAAATGCTCGATAAACGGGTTCTTGAGTTCCACCCATTAGGCAGTGGCTTAGCTATGACGGAGTTTGTGATTGGCTCTCGTTGGATGGGTAAGACACTAAGTGATTTGGCTCTGTGCAAAGTCGATGGCGTGCAAGTGCTAGGGTTTAAACGGGGCCCAGAAATTACCAAGGCACCTGACCTTAATACCACGCTGGAAATTGGTGACCTAATTATTGTGGTCGGCCCTCAAGATGCGCTCGCAAATAAATTAAAATCGCTATGACGTATTTTCATCAGAAAGGTGTTTTTTACGCACCAGATGGTAAACAAGAGAAAGCGAAGGGCAACGAACCGCGTATTATATTGCTCAGTTTTCTCGGTGTTTTACTGCCTTCTGCGGTATTGCTAACCTTGCCAGTTTTTTCTGTTACGGGCCTGTCGATAACGGATGCTTTGTTTACTGCAACGTCCGCTATTAGTGTGACAGGGCTTGGTGTTGTCGATACTGGGCAACACTTTACGCTTGCGGGTAAAATCTTGCTGATGTTTTTAATGCAAATCGGTGGGTTGGGGCAGATGACGTTGTCGGCAGTCTTACTCTATATGTTCGGCGTGCGTTTGAGTTTGCGTCAACAAGCGCTGGCGAAAGAAGCATTAGGGCAAGATCGGCAAGTCAATCTAAACCGATTAGTAAAGCGGATTGTTGTTTTCGCGCTTGTTGCAGAAACGGTCGGGTTTATTTTTCTCTCTATCCGCTGGGTCCCTGAAATGGGCTGGCAGACTGGTATGTTTTACGCCTTGTTTCATGCAATTTCTGCATTTAACAACGCTGGGTTCGCGCTGTTTTCTGACAGTATGATGAGCTTTGTGAATGATCCGTTGGTTATCTTTACACTGGCGGGGCTATTCATTTTTGGCGGGCTTGGCTTTACTGTTGTGGGTGACATCTGGATAAACTGGCGCAAAGGTTTCCACTTTTTGCATCTTCACACCAAAATCATGCTGATTGCGACACCGATATTGCTCTTAGTCGGAACGATGATGTTTTGGTTACTTGAGCGAAGCAACCCAAACACAATGGCGTCTTTACCTGCAACAGGGCAATGGTTGGCGGCATTCTTTCAATCTGCGAGTGCTCGAACGGCAGGGTTTAATAGTGTTGACTTGGCGTTGTTTACCCAGCCAGCCTTACTGGTCATGATTGTTCTAATGTTAATTGGAGCGGGTTCCACCTCAACGGGGGGCGGTATTAAAGTTTCCACATTTGCTGTTGCGTTTATGGCTACGTGGACCTTTTTACGCCAAAAGAAACATGTGGTTATGTTTAAGCGAACCATAAATTGGCAAACTGTGACTAAGTCATTGGCAATTATCGTTGTGAGCGGAGCCATCCTGACAAGCGCAATGTTTTTATTGATGCTTACCGAGAAGGCCAGCTTTGATAAAGTTATGTTTGAAACCATTTCCGCATTTGCCACAGTGGGGCTCACCGCCGGTTTGACTGCGGAACTTTCTGAACCTGGTAAATACATTATGATCGTGGTGATGATCATTGGTCGTATTGGGCCGCTCACGCTTGCCTACATGTTGGCACGTCCTGAACCTACCTTGGTCAAATACCCAGAAGACGCCGTTCTTACAGGTTAATATAGCGTTAAACAATGGCCGCGCGACCATTACGAGCATTGATTAATAGCAGTGCTCGTACATTTATAGAATATGTGGAATGTTGCCCAGTTTTACCTACAAATTCGTAGAAGTTCATTTCATCTTCCTTTCGTTTCGATATTATTCATTCACTCAATTTATATTCTCAGAAGCTACGCTCATAACAGCGTTTTGGAATCCGACGCTTTTGTAGTGTGACACCAAACTACGTCGTGTTATCTGAGCGAATTGATACCAGCCTTCGTCAATAGTCACTCAGTCTTACTCTATGCCCATAGGGTTACTTTGTGCTTGTTGTGCTTGGTATTAATTAACGAATCGAAAAGATGGAGTCGTACTTTGAAATTCAACACACTCGCCATGGCTATGCTAACTGCGCTTCTTGCAGGGAAGAGCATGGCAACTACTCCGCCATCGCCGGTTTGGCATACTATTGCGTTGAGCGATGGTAGCTCCAGTGAGGCAATTCTACGTGGAACGGCAGATTTCCACTGGTTTGAAGATAAGCAGGGCAATGCCTTACTTCAGGAAGACGGCGTTTGGTTTTTCGCGCAGATTCAGCGCGAGTCAGACACGCCAATATTGATCTCGACAGGTGTGGTGAAAACGCAGTCGAGTGAGCCACCTGAGTCGGCGAAGTTTCGCCCGGATTTACAAGTTAAACCGCAATTATCTTCTCTAAAAACCATTGAGCCGATGGCACGAAAAAACCTACTGCGTTCGGCGCAAGGTTACCAGGCGATGAGCAGTTCAACGGTGAAGCAGCAGCCCCTATTGGTTGTGCAAGTTTCGTTTGATGACCAAGCAATGGTGCATGATTTTGAGCAACGCGTATTTAATACCAATGGTCAAAGCGTTGTGGATTACTTTGATAAAAACTCTCAAGGTAAATTCAAAGTTGTTCCTGCACTTGAGAGTTACGGCACCGCCAATGACGGTGTGATAGATGTGACTGTGGCACAAAGCCACCCTAACTGTCACTCTAGTTCGACTGATAAGACATGCACCGCCAAGTTGAATGCGGTTTTCACCGAGGCTTATCAAAAACTGGATCCATACTTTAATCTTTCGGCCTACGACAGCAATCAAAATGGTACCGTAGAACCGTCAGAACTCTCTGTCATGTTTATTTTTGCGGGGGGCGATCGTTCAACAGGGGTTCTCAACCGTCCTGCGATTTGGCCGCACAAATTCTCTCACGATGATGTCACACTAGATGGTAAAAAGATCACAGACTATTGTGTGTTCGCTGACTATCAAGTTGATCATCAAGCGACGTTGGGCGTGATCGTACACGAGCTTGGTCACTTAATGCTTGGCTTACCGGATTTGTACGCAAGGAACAGTGATGCCTCGATTGGCTCTTGGGGCGTGATGGGTGGCGGTTCATGGGCGCAGAAACCGGGAGATTCATACGCTGGCGACACTCCGGTGAACATGAGTGCATGGAGCAAACACGCTGCTGGTTTTGTTGTACCAACGGTAACTCATGAAAGTCCAGCGCCTATTTCTGTGAACAACGACGATGTCAAGCTGGTGTATCTCGACCCGTACTTGAAAGAGTTTGGTCCACGTATTTACTTGGAAAATCGCACCTTTAGCGGTTACGACCGAGCATTGGCGGCTGAAGGTATCCTGGCGACGTCGGTTAATGTCCAGAACCGCTTTAATGATGTTGGCGCGATGCAGGTTCAAATCATGCAGGCTGATGGTCTGAATGAGTTAGAAAATGATGGTAGGAGTGACGCTGACGATTTATATCCTAATGGTGGCGATGTCATTTCAGATACATCGACCCCGGGTCTGAGAGCGATCACAGGGTTTGATACTGGGGTTCGTATTTCCAACATTGCCAGCAACACCAACGGTGGTAGTTTTTCTCTTGAACATACAAACGAACCAAATAAATCAGCATGGCTGAACTCTCTTCACCAAGGTTATGTGTACGCGAGTGGGAGTAACACTCTGGCGGTGTCACTGGACTTGAATAGTGATACAGAGCTTGATGGCCTTCAACTTTACGCGCAAAGAGATAGCGCTCAAAGTGACATGACTTATCGAGTTTGGCGATTCCCATTTTCTGGAAACATTGGCTATCGATTAATATTGAATCAAAACAACGCTGAGCTTTTACAGCAAGGTAACTTCCAAAAGTCATCTCGAATTTTATTCCCCCAATCAAGCCAATTGAGTGCGGGTCAGCACTTATTGGTCGTTGAATTGGAAGGCGGTCAATTTGATGCAAACTTTGACTTCGGCCGCTTGCTAAAAACTGAAAAAGCCTCCCTACCTGTAATGTGGACTGGTGATTACAGTGAGATTGGCACGTTTGGTCTAGAAAAAGCCGGGTTCTCTTATATTCCGTTTGCAGCATTATTAAATGTGGATGCGAGCAACTTGGTTGAAGCGAAATCTGATTCGTTACAAACCAATAAAAATACGCCAATCAAACTGAACCTGATGGACAATGATTTCATGGCGGTAGGGTATCAGTTCAATGTGGACATTGTGCAGAAGCCTGAGCACGGCACCATCTCTGGCAACCAGTACCAACCTGAAGCTAACTTCGTTGGTCTGGACACTTTCCAATATCGTTTGTTGTCGGTTGATGGTGCGTACTCATCTTCAATCGTGAATGTGCAGGTGGAAGTGCTTGGCAGCAACGAAGCGCCAGTGGCCGTGATTGATGTTGATAATAAAGACATGACGGTTGGGCAGCGAGTCACGTTGTCTGCGTTAAATAGTACGGATGCTGATGGCGATGTGTTGAGTTATAAATGGGAGCAGTTGGCTGGCACTTCAGTTTCTCTTGGCAATGCAACCAGTGTTAGCACAAGCTTTACGGTGCCTCAAGGTGCAAAAGCGGGTGAGGTTCTGACATTCCGTTTAACCGTGACTGACCCTAGTAATGAAACGTCCAGTGCTACCGTCGATTTAACCATGAAAAACGCAGCGCCACTTACGCTTGCAGATACGGCGACCGTTGCCGTTGGTGAAAGTATTCTGATTGATGCAGCGAGCAATGATTCGGATGTGAACGGCGATAAACTGGTTGTAGAAAGCGTACAGAACGTAACGGGTGTGGGAAGTGCGAGTGTAGAGAATGGCAAAATCCGTTTTCAAGCACCGGATAGCCCTACTGACGGCATCAAGCTGCAATATACGGTTTCAGATGGTCATGGTGCCACTGCTACGGGGGAAGTTATCGTGACGGTTGTTGCTTCTTTGAAGACAACGACATTCAAGAACTCAGAAGGTAGCGGCAGTGTTTCTTATTGGGCTTTGATGTTACTTGCAACATTAGGCTGGCGACGTCGCGTCTAAAACGGTATTGAATTGCGGTATAAGCCACTCACATTGAGTGGCTTATTTTTTATCTGATCTATTTTGGTTTCGTTCTCATTGTCTTATGAGATGTGTTTCTCATTATTTTTAAAGCGATTTTTCTACTCTGCGGTTACCCTAGGGGCCGATTTTTATGAACTAAGGATGTTATATGTCTACCGAGGCCTTTTCTGTTTCGGAAATATGCCGAGAAGCGGCAGTGATGGTCAGAAGGAATCTACTCGCAATTGTTATTGCTTGTATTCCGTTGATTATCGTGCACTCAATTTTTGCTTTTATGTATCCTGAAATGACGGGGAAAGATCAAGCGAACGTTCAAGAAGGCAATGTCTCAGGATTTTATTTCGTCACAATTATTTTGTACCCACTTGTTGCCGCTATGGCGGCTGTGCGTGTGCATCGAATTTATTTAGCCGGCGATTACATGCACTCTGCGTTGGATGTATTTCGTTTGTCAGCTCGAGAATTCCGTTTCATAGGCTGGTGGATACTGTTTGGACTGATGATGATGCTCGTTATTGGTATCCCGATCTTTGTGTTGTCGTTTATCTACATTGCAGAAAGTGGTGAAGCCGACTTTGTTGCTATGGCTATTATCACAACGATTGCAAGCATTCCCGGCTATTGGGTAATGGCGCGATGGTCATTTGTGTTGCCAGCGACTGCAATGGATCATCAGCCTCGCAGTTTGCGTCGTTCGTGGAACCAGAGCAGAGCATACAACAAACAAGTATTCATTTTGATGGGACTAATTCCATTGGGTGCGGGCTTGCTCAGTCAGCTGATCTTTAGCCACTTTACGAATCTCTTTATGTTGAGCCTCGTCGGTGTGGCCTATGGTATTTTTGGCGCGTACCAGCTGGCATTGTTATCATTGAGCTATAAAACGGTAGTGGATATCGAACGCGCTCGTTTTGATACGCCATCACAGTCACCAAAAACGGGTGAAGAATTTTCCGCTTAACCCTTTGATCGTTTTTACATGCTACCTCCGTTTAGGAGACGGTCTGCGGCAGGTTGATACCTTCCTGCCGCCTTCGCGTTATTCACGCAAAATACCCATGCCCATTTCATGGCTGAATGACAGGGACATTCACACGTATACTCACAACAGTACTTCTTTTTATTAAGGAACCCTACATGTCCATTTGGCAACGGGTCAATTTCACCCATCGCTTTAGTCAATTACCGTCAGCGTTCTATACGTTGGTCGAGCCACAACCCTTGGACAACACTCGCTGGGTCGCTTGGAATGGTGAGTTTGCACAGCAGTTTGGTTTACCAGAAGAGCAAAACGATGAGTTATTGGCGGTTTTTTCTGGACTAAGTGAATTCGAACAATTTCGTCCTCTTGCGATGAAATATGCAGGCCATCAGTTTGGCGTTTACAACCCAGATTTGGGCGATGGACGTGGATTACTGTTGGCAGAAATTGAGCATCAGGATGGTACTTGGTTTGATCTTCACCTCAAAGGTGCAGGGCTAACGCCTTACTCGCGAATGGGAGATGGGCGAGCGGTATTACGCTCAACTATCCGTGAGTACTTGTGCAGTGAAGCCATGGCGGGCCTTGGGGTTCCCACGACACGTGCTCTCGGTATGATGGTCAGTGATACACCTGTTTATCGAGAAAAAACGGAATCGGGCGCTTTGTTACTTCGAATGGCTGAAACCCATGTTCGATTCGGTCACTTTGAGCATTTCTTTTACACCAACCAGTTAGCAGAGCAGAAGCTGTTGGCGGATAAGGTGATTGAGTGGCACTTTGCTGATTGTGCATCGGCGGAGAAACCATATGCCGCGATGTTTGACGCCATCGTGACTAAAACAGCCGAGATGATCGCATATTGGCAAGCTTTTGGTTTTGCGCATGGTGTGATGAATACCGATAACATGTCAATTCTTGGGCAAACTTTTGATTATGGTCCGTTTGGCTTTCTTGATGATTATGAGCCGGGATACATTTGTAATCATTCAGACTACCAGGGTCGTTACGCATTTGATCAACAGCCTAGAATTGCGCTTTGGAACCTGTCAGCACTGGCGCATGCGCTATCGCCACTCGTTGAACGAGAAGATTTAGAATCGTCGTTGAGTCAATTTGAAGTTCATTTAAGCCAGCAGTTCAGCCGCCTCATGCGTGAGAAGTTGGGCTTAAAAACCAAGATAGCGGAAGATGGGCGTTTGTTTGAAGCTATGTTTGAGCTTCTTCACCAGAACAAAACGGACTACACTCGCTTCTTCAGAACGCTTTCAAACCTTGATAATGCGCCTTCCCAAGCCGTAATCGATTTATTTCTCGACCGAGAAGCTGCGCGAGCTTGGCTTGATCTGTACTTAGCTCGGTGTGAGCTAGAGGTTGATGAACTAGGGGGCCTGATTTCAACCGAACAGCGTTGCAAACAGATGCGTCAGGCCAATCCCAAATACATCTTGCGTAACTACTTGGCTCAGTTGGCGATTGATAAAGCGGAAGAAGGGGACTTTAGCGAATTACACCGATTGGTCGAACTGTTAAAACGCCCATTTGATGAGCAACCCGAGTTTGATGACTATGCGAAATTGCCACCGGAATGGGGGAAGAAAATGGAGATAAGCTGTTCTTCATAAGTGGGTCATTTTCCACCCATTTGTATCTTTTTCTTGGGTGGAATTCACTCGTTACACTTCGGATTCATGTTAATGGATTGTGTTAATTTATTGAAATGCATATAAATTTTAACATGGTCCATTAATTGCTCTTTGTTGAACATCCGTACCCATCGCCTAACACCTAGTTACTCATGGACGGGATGGGATGTGATTCAACAAGGAGAATAATAATGTTTAAGCCTCTAACTCTACTATCTGTCTCTGCACTTGCTGTTACCAGTTTTAATGCTGCCGCAAATTGTGACCCGGGTGAAACGGTCATCAAGTTTAGCCATGTAACGAATGCGGACAAACACCCTAAAGGCATCGCGGCTTCGTTACTTGAAAAGCGCGTCAACGAAGAGATGAACGGTAAAGTCTGTATGCAGGTGTTTCCTAACTCAACACTTTATGATGATGATAAAGTGTTGGAAGCGCTACTGAATGGTGATGTTCAACTCGCTGCTCCTTCTCTTTCTAAGTTTGAGAAATTCACCAAGAAGTACCGCCTTTTCGATCTTCCTTTCTTGTTCGATGATGTCGACGCGGTTGACCGTTTCCAAAACTCGGAAGCGGGTGAAAAGCTGAAAAATTCAATGAAACGTCGTGGCCTACAAGGCATTGCGTTTTGGCATAACGGCATGAAGCAAATGTCAGCCAACAAGCCGCTCATTTCTCCAACTGATGCTGAAGGACTTAAGTTCCGTGTTCAAGCGTCTGATGTACTCGTTGCTCAGTTTGAGCAGCTAGGTGCTAACCCACAAAAAATGTCGTTCAAAGAAGTTTACGGCGGCTTGCAAACTAAGGTTATTGATGGTCAAGAAAATACTTGGTCAAACATTTACGGCAAAAAATTCTTCGAAGTTCAAGATGGCATTACGGAAACGAACCACGGAATTCTGGATTACTTAGTTGTGACGTCAAACGACTTCTGGAAAAACCTACCAGATGATCAGCGCGAGCAGTTAAACACCATTATTCAAGAGGTAACTGCGCAGCGTAATGCTGAGTCAACCAAAGTAAACCTTGCGAATAAGAACAATATCATCGAAGCAGGTGGTGTGGTTCGTACTCTAACGCCAGAACAGCGCCAAGAATGGGTCACTGCACTTCAACCAGTATGGAAGAAGTTCGAAAAAGACATTGGTTCTGACCTAATCGAAGCCGCTTTGGCGTCTAACCAAAAATAATAACACCTAGCACATTTAGCCCTCTCAAACTGAGGGGGCTCTTTCCCCCTACAGACGACGTGATGTAATTATGGAACAGACTTTTTTTGCCAAGGCTGGACGAATCACCGATGCCATTGAAGAGACTTTGATTGCTTTCTTCTTGGGTGCCATGACCTTGCTGACCTTTGCCAATGTCATCTTTCGTTATGTCTTTAACGACAATATTCTTTGGGCGCTTGAGCTCACCGTTTTCATGTTCGCATGGATGGTGTTGGTTGGCGCATCTTATGGTGTGAAAAAACACTTTCATATTGGTGTCGATGTCATTATTAACATCGTTCCGGAAGGTAAACGAAAAGCCCTGGCGCTTTTTGCAGCAATGTGTTGCTTAGCCTTCTCTATTTTGCTGTTAATTGGCGCTTGGAACTACTGGTATCCGTTCGCTACCGACCGAGCGTGGTATGAAACGGACGATATTCCGATGCCTGAAATACTCCAGTTCATGGCCGACTGGTTAAATGAGGGAGAGCGTTATGAAAAGCTGCCACGTTTTATTCCTTACTTCGCTTTGCCACTTGGAATGGCGCTACTAACGTTTAGATTTGTTCAAGTCACGTGGCAAATCGCTACTGGTAAGCTCGATCGCTTGATTGCAGGACATGAAGCGGAGGAAGAGCTCGAATCTCTTAAAGCGGAGATGAGTGACGCTGAAGACGTAATGGCTCCAAAGGCCTCGCAAGACGCTAAAAACAAGGAGCAATAAGCCATGGATATCTTATTTCTATTTTTGATGGTAATTGGCTTTATGCTGGTTGGCGTGCCAATTGCTATTTCGCTGGGCCTTTCCAGTGTTCTTTTCCTTTTAATGCATTCGGATGCCTCTTTAGCGTCAGTTGCTCAAACGCTGTTTAATGCATTCGCGGGCCACTACACGCTATTGGCTATTCCATTCTTTATATTGGCTTCAAGCTTTATGTCGACGGGTGGCGTAGCAAAGCGGATCATTCGTTTCGCCATTGCCATTGTAGGCTGGTTCCGCGGCGGTTTGGCGATGGCTTCGGTTGTAGCGTGTATGATGTTTGCCGCGTTGTCAGGTTCCTCACCTGCAACGGTTGTTGCCATAGGTAGTATTGTTATCGCAGGTATGATCAAAAACGGTTACTCAAAAGAGTTTGCCTCTGGGGTAATTTGTAACGCAGGTACGCTAGGGATTTTGATCCCACCTTCGATTGTGATGGTGGTGTATGCAGCCGCAACGGATGTGTCAGTTGGACGTATGTTCCTTGGTGGTGTGATTCCCGGTTTGCTGGCGGGTGTCATGTTGATGATCGCGATTTACATTGCCGCGAGAATCAAGAACCTTCCAAAGCAACCTTTTGTCGGTTGGAAAGAAACTTTTGATGCCGCCAAGGATGCAAGCTGGGGCTTGTTGTTGGTCGTCATCATTCTTGGTGGTATCTATGGCGGTATCTTTACGCCGACAGAAGCCGCTGCGGTTGCTGCTGTGTACTCATTCTTTATTGCTAACTTTGTATACAAAGACATGGGGCCATTTGCAGACAAGAAAAACACTAAACCTGCGCTCGTTAAAATCTTCCAAACCTTTGTTCATAAAGACACGAAACACACCCTGTATGAAGCGGGCAAACTCACCATCATGCTGCTGTTCATCATTGCTAATGCCTTAATTTTGAAGCATGTTTTAACGGAAGAACGCATCCCGCAAATGATCACCGAGTCGATGCTCTCGGCTGGTCTCGGACCAATCACTTTTTTGATTGTGGTGAACGTCTTGTTGCTGATTGGTGGTCAGTTCATGGAGCCATCAGGCTTGTTGATCATTGTTGCGCCGCTCGTGTTCCCAATTGCGATTGCATTAGGTATAGACCCAATTCATTTGGGCATAATGATGGTGGTGAATATGGAGATAGGAATGATAACGCCGCCCGTGGGTCTTAACTTATTTGTGACCGCTGGTGTTGCCAAAATGTCGATGATGAACGTAGTGAAGGCAGCATTACCCTGGGTTGGAGTGATGTTCTTGTTCCTAATTATCGTCACATATGTACCATGGGTTTCGACTTGGTTGCCTACTACCTTGATGGGGCCGGAGATCATTACCAAGTAATGGAAGCCAGAAAGTAGAAAGAGGTGTGAGAATTCACACCTCTTCGTCTATTGACTTGTAACAAGTTTTGCGCGGGTCTGAATTAATTCGACGTTCATAGTGTCGCCACCTCTTTTTATTTTTACGACGCTCTTCACCGAATCTTCTCTCTTCTTGATAGCAACCGTCTACGAGCACGGTATCTGTAACAATCGGTATTCTCACTTTTTCGTTCATATCTATAACAACCATGATAAACCCGTTGTTAAAAATTATGATTCAAGTTGAATATAATGCCAGCTATTTGAACGTGTTTTATTTGTAAAGGTCTTTATTTATTTGGTAGCGCTGCATCTTGTCGTAAAGAGTTTTTCTTGGCACATTCAATTGGCACATTGTCTGTTTAATACTACCGTTGTTTTCTAATAAAGCGCCTTCAATGGCTGCTCTCTCAAACTCCGCCACTTGCTCTGCAAGGCTTGAGGAAGACTTAGCAACTGGGTTCGATTCTCCCAACTGAATTAACTTACCCAATAGCACAAAACGCTCTGCAGCATTTCTGAGTTCTCGAACATTGCCAGGCCAGTCATGGCTCATCAGTTGCGCTAGATCTTGGGGTGACAAGCTAGGTGAGCTTTTGCCATAACGTGAAGCTGCTACCAACAGAAAGTGGTGAAAGAGGGCGGGAATGTCTTCTTTTCGTTCGCGTAGTGGCGGGAGATCCAGGGTCACGACATTGAGCCGATAGTAGAGGTCCTGACGGAAAGTACCTTCTTCAGCTGCGTGTTTTAAATCGACCTTTGTTGCGGCAATCACTCGAATATCTAAAGGCAATAATTCATTTGAACCGACACGCTCAATCACGCGCTCTTGTAATACCCTCAATAAACGAATTTGGGCTTGGATAGGCATCGACTCGATCTCATCCAAGAAAAGTGTGCCGCCTTGTGCAAACTCAAATTTACCGATACGACGGCTTTCGGCGCCAGTGAATGCGCCTTTTTCATGGCCGTAGAGTTCACTCTCAATTAAGTTCTCTGGAACCGCTCCACAATTTACGGCGACAAAGTTTTGGTTCCGGCGAGAGCTTTGCTCATGTAAAGAACGAGCGATTAACTCTTTCCCTGTACCGGTTTCACCAAACAACAAAATATCGGCGTCGGTATCGGCGATTTGGGTGATGGTCTCTCGTAATATTTGGATGCTAGAGGTTTCACCAATAACTCGTGGACCAAGGGTTTTACTGGCTTTAAGTGACAGGCGCAGTTTTTCATTTTCATTGGTTAGTTTGCGCTTCTCAATCGCCCGCTTAACCGTTTCAACCAAATGTTCTGGCGCAAAAGGTTTCTCAATAAAGTCGTAAGCGCCTTGATGAAGGGCTTGCACAGCCATGGAAATATCACCGTGTCCAGTGATCATGATGACGGGTAAGTTTGCATCGCGTTGAGTCAAAGTTGTCAGCATATCCATACCAGAAATGCCCGGCAAACAGATATCAGTGACCACGACGCCAGCTTCTTCTCCTTGCTGCATCGCTATTAAAGCCGATTCTGCATCCACAAAAAACTTGGCGTCGATATCCGCCAGTTCAAAGGTCTGTTCTATAGCGATTCTGAGATCGGCCTCATCATCAATAAAAAACACCTGACACATGATCTTATCCTTTTGATGGTTCAGTGTTGTAAGAAGTGATAGGTAAACACAATGAGAATCGAGCGCCGCCTTGTTCTCGATTATGGGCACATAATTTTCCATTCATACTGGCTAAGATTTGTTGCGAGATAGAGAGACCCAAACCTAAACCGTTCAGTTTAGTAGTTAGAAACGGTTCACATAAATCAGAAAGTGAGAAAGAGCCAAGCCCTGGGCCATTATCATCAACATGAATCCAAACCAAATCAGTGTGCTCATCGTGTTCTACAGATAATTCTACCTGTTTGTCTTGTTGTTCTTTGAGTGCTTCTATCGCATTAGTCAGTAAATTGACCAACACTTGCTCCAGTTGAATAATATTGATCTGCACTTCAACATCATGCTTTGGCAAATTTGTTTCTAACGTGACGCGCCCTGATTTAAATGCGGGCTTCATCAGTTCTTTTACAGAGGCAATCACAGGGAACAATCGAGATTGAGCCAACTCGTCACCACTGGTTTTTTTGGCGAAAGAGCGAAGTTGCTGACTGATATTTGCCATACGGTCAGTGAGAGCAGAAATGCGAGTGAGATTATCTTCCACTCGCTCATATTTTTCTTTTTTTAGAAACAGCTTGCCGTTCTCCGCAAAGCTACGAATTGCCGCAAGTGGATTATTCAGTTCATGGCTGATACTGGCTGACATTTGTCCTAACACCGCGAGTTTCGCTGCTTGCACCAATTCATCTTGAGTAACGCGTAAAGTTTGCTCGGTATCGATACGCTGTGCGATCTCAGCTTGCAACTCGGCAGTCCGTGCCATGACTTGATATTCCAACTTTTGATTGGCTTCTTGTTGAATTCGTTCAATTTGCAAGTGACGCTGTTGACGGTGATAGATAAGCTGACCAATTAAAAACAAAACCATGAATGCTAGAGTGAGTACAAAGATGTAACCCATGGTGAACCAAACGATCGACTGTTTAGGAGACAGCACACGAATTGTCAGTTTGAGTTCGGGAAGGGGCAGCGAAGAGACCACCAAGGTTCCTTTATTGTATGGGTAACCCTGTTTAAGCTCAGAATGCACCTCGTCCAAACTACCTACTAATCCAAGCGTTTCAATTGGCGCATCAAGATATTGTTGGCTTGCCCAAACTTGCTTTTTCTCTTTTTTTGTCAGTGGTTGTAAGCTTTTGAGTAGCCATTCACTTCGGCTACTCATGAAAACAATTCCGTATGGGTCGCTGGCGACAAAAACACTGTTAGGTTGCTGCCAGTTGTCCTCTATCTTACTTAGGTCCATCTTCACCACGACGACACCAAGTACACCGCCAGCGTATACGATGGGATAAGAATAGTAGTAGCCACGTTTACCAGATGTTGAGCCCAGTGCGTAGTATTGGCTTCGTTTACCTACAATGGCTTGTTTGAAATAAGGTCGAAATGCAAAATTTCGACCGATAAAGGAGCGCTCTTTACGCCAGTTGCTGGCCGCGATCGTTGTACCCCATTGTTCGATTAAGTACGTATCCGCTGCTTCAATCACGCCATTAACGGATTCTAAATACCGATTAGTGATTTCCAGTTGCGCACTGTTGTTGGGGTGCAGAAGCGCTTGATAAAGAGGATCATCTTTAGCGAGAAGATTTGGGATATGGGCGTACTTATCGAGTTTATTTTTTATATAGCCAGAAAACTGCTCCAGCTGTGATTGGTGTTTATCAAGTAGAGATTGATAACTGGTCTGCCAAACCCAATGGCCACCGATAATTGCGGACAGGAAATAGAAAGCAAAAAATGTCAGCAGAATCCGTTTTTTTTGCGACATCCTTACACTCCTTACAACTTCCTTTGGTCACGTAAGAAAATGTTAATAGTTTGTAGGAAGGATTAGGGATTTAGTTTTCAACTCTGTGGAGTAAAACAAGAGCAAGATCTCTTTTTAGGCTTTTCGATAAAAAAACCGGTCGATTCTCTTGAAAAAGTCGCTATTGTCCCCATTCTAGATATGCTGGCGATGCTTAGACGGTGTCTGAATCGCATTTTTGAAGAAAAAATGGGTCAGCATTCGAGAATTTAGCGCAGACAATGTCCACATAGTGGCTATTGGCTCGACAGGGTTGCGACAGATCGCTAGAATGTCGCGTCTAAAAATTCTGTCCTGAGGCTAATAGGAGATACCTTTGGTTATTTTATCGAAGATATCACTGATTAGTCCGGTACTGACAACCAGTATCGATACTCGATTTTAAATTAGGTGTTCGGACAGAACACTACACAAGGATGAAGCGTAAGCTCCTCTGAGTTTCGCTCATACGCTCGGAAAACCGAGCCACTTTAGAGGTTTATATATAATGCAAGTTACTGTTGAAACGCTAGAGGGCCTAGAGCGCCGTCTAAACATTACTGTTCCAGCTGCAAACATCGAAGACGCTGTAACAGCTGAACTACGCAACATCGCTAAAAACCGTCGTTTCGATGGTTTCCGTAAGGGTAAAGTGCCTCTAAAAATGGTTGCTAAGATGTACGGCAAAGCAGTACGTCAAGACGTTCTTGGTGAAGTAATGCAACGCCACTTCATCGAAGCTATCGTTAAAGAGAAAATCAACCCAGCTGGCGCTCCAACTTTCGCTCCTGTAGAGAACAAAGAAGGTTCAGACCTAGTTTTCACTGCAACTTTTGAAGTTTACCCAGAAGTTGAGCTTAAAGGCCTAGAGAGCATCACTGTTGAAAAACCACTAACAGAAGTTAAAGATGCAGACGTAGAAGAGATGATCGATACTCTACGTAAGCAACAAGCAACTTGGGTTGAAGTTGAAGAAGCAGCAGAAGATGGCAAACGCGTAAGCATCGACTTCGTTGGTTCTATCGACGGTGAAGAGTTCGAAGGCGGTAAAGCTGAGAACTTCCCTCTAGAAATGGGTGCTGGTCGCATGATCCCTGGTTTCGAAGACGGTATCGCAGGTAAAACTGCTGGTATGGAATTCGACATCGACGTGACTTTCCCAGAAGATTACCACGCTGAAAACCTAAAAGGTAAAGCAGCTAAGTTCGCAATCAAAGTGAACAAAGTTGAAGCTCGTGAACTTCCAGAACTAAACGACGAGTTCGTTGCTAAGTTCGGTGTTGTTGAAGGTGGTGTTGAAGCACTTAAAGCTGAAGTTCGCAAGAACATGGAACGCGAACTTAAGCAAGCTGTTAAGAACCGCATCAAAGAGCAAGCGATTGACGGTCTAGTTGAGCAAAACGACATCAACGTACCATCAGCGCTTATCGAGCAAGAAATCCAAGTTCTACGTCAACAAGCTGCACAACGCTTCGGTGGTAACCCAGAAGCTGCTGCTCAGCTTCCACGTGAACTGTTCGAAGAACAAGCTAAACGTCGCGTAGTTGTTGGTCTTCTACTAGGTGAAGTAATCAAATCTGAAGAGCTAAAAGCGGACGACGAGAAAGTTAAAGCTCTAATCGAAGAAATGGCTACTGCATACGAAGATCCATCAGAAGTTATTGCTTACTACGAGCAAAACGAAGAAATGATGAACAACATGCGCAACGTAGCTCTAGAAGAGCAAGCAATCGACGCGATCGTCGCTAAAGCACAGGTTTCTGAGAAAGAAGTAGGCTTCAACGAGCTACTTAACCAACAACAACCTGCTGCTTAATAAGCAATATCTTGCGTAGAAGGTTGACTTAACGTTAACTATTCTGCTAACAATGGTCCGTATGATAGTCATCATCCGGGCCATTTATTTTAGGGACATAAGAATATGAGCTACCAAGAAAAAAATGCAATGTCGCCAATTATGGACGCGCTAGTACCAATGGTGGTTGAACAAACTTCCCGAGGCGAACGCTCTTACGACATCTACTCACGTCTGCTTAAAGAGCGCGTGATTTTTTTAACGGGTCAAGTGGAAGACCACATGGCAAACCTTGTCGTGGCTCAGCTACTTTTCCTAGAATCTGAAAATCCAGATAAAGATATTTTCTTATACATCAACTCTCCAGGCGGCAGCGTAACAGCAGGTATGTCTATTTACGATACCATGCAGTTCATTAAGCCAAATGTGAGCACAGTATGTATGGGTCAAGCATGTTCAATGGGTGCCTTCCTGCTTGCAGGTGGTGCGCCAGGTAAGCGTTATGTACTGCCTAACTCACGTGTAATGATCCACCAACCATTGGGTGGTTTCCAGGGTCAAGCTTCTGATATCCAAATCCATGCTCAGGAAATCCTGACGATTAAACAGAAGCTAAACAAGTTGTTAGCAGAACATACAGGCCAACCTCTTGAAGTCATTGAGCGCGATACTGATCGTGATAACTTCATGTCATCAGAGCAGGCTGTGGAATACGGTATCGTGGATGCAGTGTTAAGCCACCGTGGCGAGTAATTTGCCAGCGCATTTTGGCAAAAATTGATATACACTCATTCATGAAGAGTAAAGGCTAAGAGGTTAGCGAATGACAGATAAAAGCAAAGAAAGTGGCAGCGGTAAATTGCTGTACTGTTCTTTCTGCGGCAAAAGTCAGCACGAAGTTCGCAAGCTAATCGCAGGTCCGTCAGTGTACATTTGCGACGAGTGTGTCGACTTATGTAACGATATTATTCGCGAAGAAATCAAGGATGTTCTCCCTAAGAAAGAATCTGAAGCGTTACCAACGCCAAAACAGATCCGTGAACACCTTGATGACTATGTGATCGGGCAAGATTACGCGAAAAAAGTGCTCGCAGTTGCGGTATATAACCACTACAAGCGTTTACGCAATGGTGATACAACGAGCGAAGGTGTGGAGCTTGGTAAGAGTAACATCCTTCTAATTGGTCCTACAGGTAGTGGTAAAACACTACTTGCGGAGACATTAGCTCGATTTTTGGATGTGCCATTTACAATGGCAGACGCGACGACACTAACCGAAGCCGGTTACGTAGGTGAAGACGTTGAAAACATCATCCAAAAGCTTCTGCAAAAATGTGATTACGATGTAGCTAAAGCGGAACGCGGCATCGTTTACATTGATGAAATTGATAAGATTTCACGCAAAGCTGAAAACCCATCTATTACGCGTGACGTATCTGGTGAAGGTGTTCAGCAGGCGCTACTAAAACTTATCGAAGGTACGGTTGCATCGGTTCCACCTCAAGGTGGTCGTAAGCATCCTCAGCAAGAATTCCTACAAGTGGACACATCTAAGATTCTGTTCATCTGTGGTGGTGCTTTTGCTGGCTTAGACAAAGTGATTGAGCAGCGTGTTGCAACAGGTACAGGTATTGGCTTTGGTGCTGAAGTTCGTTCGAAGAATGAATCGAAGACAGTTGGTGAGCTATTTACTCAAGTTGAACCTGAAGACTTAGTGAAGTACGGCCTCATTCCAGAATTCATTGGTCGTCTACCTGTAACAACAACACTGACTGAGCTTGATGAAGAAGCGTTGATTCAGATCCTATGTGAACCGAAGAACGCACTGACCAAGCAATATGCAGCATTGTTTGAGCTAGAAAACGCCGAACTTGAATTCCGTGAAGATGCGCTGCGCGCTATCGCGAAAAAAGCAATGGAGCGTAAAACAGGTGCTCGTGGCTTACGCTCGATTCTTGAAGGCGTGCTACTTGAAACTATGTACGAATTACCATCTGCAACAGACGTTAGTAAAGTCGTGATTGATGAGTCCGTCATTAATGGCGAGTCAGAGCCACTGCTTATTTACAGTAACGCAGACAATCAGGCAGCTGGAGCAGAGTAAATTCAGCCATAATGAAAAAGGAGGTAAGTAATTACCTCCTTTTTTTATTTCTCTTATTGAATCCAAACAATTAGCCCCCATATACTGCCTTAAGTAATACGTTAAACGTGAAAGCGGAAGAGAGAATTATATGAACTTGGAACGTTCCGAGCGTATCGAGATCCCGGTACTACCTCTACGTGACGTAGTGGTCTACCCACACATGGTTATTCCATTGTTTGTTGGTCGTGAGAAATCGATTAGCTGTCTAGAAACGGCGATGGAAACCAACAAACAAGTTCTTCTTGTGGCACAAAAGCAAGCGGATACTGACGAGCCTACGGTTGACGACCTATTTGACGTAGGTACGGTAGCCACCATTCTCCAGCTCTTGAAGCTTCCGGATGGCACAGTAAAAGTATTGGTCGAAGGCCAGCAGCGAGCAAAAATCAATCACTTTAAAGAGAGTGACTTCTTCCTAGCGGAAGCTGAATTTGTTGTTACGCCAGAATTGGATGAGCGTGAGCAAGAAGTGATTGTGCGCAGCGCGATTAATCAGTTTGAAGGGTTCATTAAGCTAAACAAGAAGATTCCACCAGAAGTGCTAACGTCACTTAATGGTATCGACGAAGCTGCACGCTTAGCGGATACCATTGCGGCTCATATGCCGTTAAAGTTGGTGGATAAGCAGCAAGTGCTTGAAATTGTTGATGTCACTGAGCGTCTGGAATTCCTGATGGGCCAGATGGAATCAGAGATCGACTTGCTGCAAGTTGAAAAACGAATTCGTGGTCGCGTTAAAAAGCAAATGGAAAAATCTCAGCGTGAGTACTATCTGAATGAGCAAATGAAAGCGATTCAGAAAGAACTTGGTGAGATGGAAGACGCACCAGACGAGTTCGAAACGCTACAGAAGAAGATTGACGAATCAAAAATGCCTCAAGAAGCACGTGAAAAGACAGAGCAAGAGCTGCAAAAGCTTAAGATGATGTCTCCAATGTCTGCTGAAGCAACAGTGGTTCGTAGCTACATCGATTGGATGGTCAGCGTTCCTTGGGCTAAGCGCTCAAAAGTTAAGAAAAACTTAGCGAAAGCAGAAGAGGTTCTTAATGAAGATCACTACGGTCTAGAACGCGTCAAAGAACGTATCCTTGAATACCTAGCGGTTCAAAACCGTATCAACAAGCTAAAAGGTCCTATCCTTTGTCTTGTTGGTCCTCCTGGTGTAGGTAAAACGTCTCTTGGTCGTTCAATTGCTTCAGCTACAGGCCGTAAGTATGTTCGTATGGCGTTGGGTGGTGTGCGTGATGAAGCGGAAATTCGTGGTCACCGTCGTACTTACATCGGCTCATTACCAGGCAAATTGATCCAGAAGATGTCGAAGGTTGGTGTGAAGAACCCGCTGTTCTTATTGGACGAAATCGACAAAATGTCTTCAGATATGCGTGGTGATCCGGCATCGGCTCTACTAGAAGTCCTTGATCCTGAACAGAATAACTCGTTCAACGATCACTACTTAGAAGTGGATTACGATCTCTCTGACGTTATGTTTGTTGCGACATCGAACTCGATGAACATCCCGGGTCCATTGTTAGACCGTATGGAAGTTATTCGTTTATCTGGTTACACCGAAGACGAGAAGCTGAACATTGCAAAACGTCACCTTGTTGATAAACAAGTGAAGCGTAATGGCTTGAAAGCGGATGAGATCGTCATTGAAGATTCTGCGATTATTGGCATCATTCGTTACTACACGCGTGAAGCGGGTGTCCGTAACTTAGAGCGTGAGATTTCTAAGATCTGCCGTAAAGCAGTGAAGAACATCTTGCTGGATAAGGACATCAAGTCAGTAACGGTAACGATGGACAACCTAAAAGAGTACTTAGGTGTTCAACGTTTCGATTACGGTAAAGCGGATGAAAGTAACCGAATTGGTCAAGTAACTGGTCTAGCTTGGACCGAAGTGGGTGGCGATCTATTAACGATTGAAACTCAATCAATGCCAGGTAAAGGTAAGCTAACACAAACGGGTTCTCTTGGTGATGTGATGCAAGAGTCTATCCAAGCAGCAATGACAGTGGTTCGCTCTCGTGCAGAAAAGCTAGGTATCAATACTGACTTCTACGAGAAGAAAGATATTCACGTACACGTCCCGGAAGGCGCGACACCAAAAGATGGCCCAAGTGCGGGTACAGCAATGTGTACAGCATTGGTTTCTTCTCTGACAGGCAACCCTGTGAAAGCAGAAGTAGCGATGACGGGTGAAATCACACTGCGTGGTGAGGTTTTACCTATCGGCGGCCTAAAAGAGAAGTTACTTGCGGCACACCGTGGTGGCATTAAGACAGTGCTAATTCCAAAAGATAACGAGCGTGATTTGGAAGAGATTCCTGATAATGTTATCGCGGATCTGGAAGTTATCCCTGTACAGTGGATTGATGAAGTACTGAAAGTCGCACTAGAGCGAGACCCGACGGGCGTTGAGTTTGAGTCTCAAAAATAGTGATGTGTAGCAAAAATAAGTAAAAGTTTACGCTGATAAGCCCAAAAAGGCTTGTCAGCGTTTTTTTTGGGCGCTAAGTTAGTTTCGATAGCTGCCAGCCCTTGATGAATAAGGGGTGGAGCATATTTTCTTAACAATGGAACGAAAGTCATCACAAAAATAATCACAGATGACACAAAGGGGAAATTACAGTGAATAAAACTCAGTTAGTAGAACAAATCGCAGAAAATGCAGATATTTCTAAAGCGTCAGCGGGTCGTGCTCTAGATGCATTCATCGAAGCAGTAAGCGGAACTCTTCAATCTGGTGATCAAGTCGCTCTAGTTGGCTTTGGTACATTCAGCGTTCGTACTCGTGCTGCACGTACTGGTCGTAACCCAAAAACTGGTGAAGAAATCCAAATCGCAGAAGCAAAAGTACCAGCTTTCAAAGCTGGTAAAGCACTGAAAGACGCTTGTAACTAATCACGGCGTTATTTCTGTAACCGGCCATTTGCTTAACTTTTGCTCAAACAATAAGTTTCGAACAAAAATTTACAAACTTCGAGCCGAACTTTCTTAAATTATGCGCATCATACTGATGCGCATTTCTTTTTCTGATATTATTGCGCCATTATTTCTATTAGATAGAAGCAGTAGGCTTCAATTGTGGAGAGCAGTTAAATTATGATGGATCGACTACGCGAAGGCGTGAATAGCATCGCGGTCAAAATTATCCTTGGACTTATCATCCTGTCTTTCGTATTTGCAGGTGTAGGTAGCTACATCGTTGGTGGTAGCAACAACTCTGCAGCGAAAGTCGGTAACACTGAGATTCCTCGTGGTGAGTTCGAGATGGCATACCAAAATGAGCGTAACCGTATGCAAGCTCAGTTGGGTGACTACTTCTCTCAAATGCTGGCTGACCCTGCATATGTTGAATCTTTCCGCAAATCCGTTTTAGATCGAATGATCAATGACGTGTTGCTTGACCAACAAGCTGAAGCTTTGGGTCTGCGAATCAGCGACACTCAAGTGCGTAGCATGATTCTAGACATGCCTCAGTTCCAATCTAATGGTCAGTTTGATCAAGAGATCTATCAAGCTTCTTTGCGTCGTGCAGGCTTTTCGCCAGACTCTTTTGCTGAGTACATGCGTCGTGAATTGGTTCGTGAGCAACTGCTGAATGCGCTAAAAAACAGTGAATTTATTCTGCCGGGTGAAGTACAAGCAGAAGGCAAGCTGTTCACTCAAACTCGTGATATTCGCACGATTCAGATCGACTTAGCGGAGTTCGCGAAAAATATTGAATTGACCGACGAAGAAATTCAAGAGTACTACAAAGCAAACCCAGACAACTTTACACGCCCAGAGCAGGTTAAAGTCTCTTACATCGAACTGTCAGCTGAAGCGCTAAAGGAACAAGTTAATGTTTCTGATGCTGAGGTGAAAAAGTACTACGACGAGCACTTAAACAAATACTCTTCAGAAGAGCAACGCCGTGTCGCTCACATTCTTGTAGAAGGGGACGATGAAGCAAAAGCGCAAGCTATCCTAGATGAGCTAAACGCGGGTGCAGATTTTGCGACGCTTGCTCAAGAGAAATCTGACGATTTTGGCAGCGCTGAAAACGGTGGTGACTTAGGTTGGATCGAGCGTGATGTGATGGACCCTGCTTTTGAAGAAGCGGCATTCGCACTGAAGAATCCTGGCGATACGTCAGGTCTAGTAAAGTCGGACTTTGGCTATCACATTATCAAGCTTGAAGAGCTAAAAGATTCTGTGGCGAAGCCATTTGAAGAAGTCGCTGCTGAAATCAAACAAGAGATGGTGGACCAACAAGCGATCGATCAATTCTACGAGTTGCAAAATGAGCTTGAGCGTGTAGCGTTTGAATACCCAGACTCATTGTATGATGCTTCTCAAGCGGTTAACCAAGAAGTGAAGACAACAGACTTTATTTCTCAGGTTGATGCACCTGAAGTGCTTCGTAGCCCTGCGGTAATGCAAGCTATCCTTAGTCCTGAAGTTAAAGAAGATGGCCTAAACTCTGAAGCTATCGAAGTTGCGCCTGAGCATATTATCGTTGTTCGTGTTGAAGATGCGCGTGACGAGACAGTTCTTCCACTAGAAGAAGTGAAAGATCAGGTTGTTGCAGAGCTATCTCGTGTTAAAGGTGAGCAAGAAGCGATGAAACTTGGAACACAAGTCGTTGCGGCATTGAAAGAAGGTAAGACGAACGTGCTTGCTGAAAACAATCTTGCCTTTGGTGAACAAGAGACAGTAGACCGTCGTTCTCCGTTAGCAACAACGGTATTCGCGATGGCAAAACCAGTCGATGGTAAACCAGTATACGGTCAGTCTAAAGATCTTGAAGGTAACATCATTATCATCGAGCTTGATGCTGTAAATGCAGAGCTAGATAGTGAGTTAGAAGATCAAGTTGCGATGCAAATGCAGCGTGCATCTTCTCAGCAAGATTTATCATCTGTACTAGCCGTACTGCGTGCAAATACTGACATTGAGTACTTTATTGTGAGCAACTAAGCACAATTAGTGTAATTTGTATGTTGAATAAAACGGACCGCATAAGCGGTCCGTTTTATTTTTGTCTTTATGAACTTCAATCATCAATAGGCATTACTTAAATTAGTGCGCGTTTAAGTGATAGCGGCCGTTGTGAATTCCGGGTCATCTCAGTTTGTTAAATGCATAACCATATTGCTTTTCATTGCAAACTTGATAGTGACTCGCTCTCGATGACTGTTTTTAGCCTACTATTTTGGAGATTGTATGTTCAATATGAAATGGATTTTGACATTGTGCTTATTTGTTTTTGCACCTTTTAGCATGGCTGCGGATTCAGCCACTGACAAATATGAAGGAATTGAAATTACTGTAAATATCAACACGGCCACTGCTGAAGAAATTGCGACCATGTTGAAAGGTATAGGTGAGAAGAAAGCGCAGAGTATAGTGGACTACCGCGAGGAACATGGCCCTTTTAAAACGGCAGCAGATTTGAAGAGCGTAAAAGGCATAGGTGAAGCGACAGTTAAGAAAAACGAAGACCGCATTTTACTGTAGCTTGATGTATTGCAGATATTGAGTCTGAATTCAGAACAATATCTGTTTCCCTATTACTGCTTTCCCGAACCAGCTCCTCTTTCGTGGTTCGGGATTTTTTATCCGAATAAACGACGGCGAAGGCCTTTTTCCAGTAAAGCCATTACTAACCCACCGAGTGCGCCAAACATATGAGCATCAATAGCAACGTTTGCACCGATAAGCTCAGCAGTACTGCTGGATGGGCCATAGACCTGCTCCCATGCTACTTTGGCGATTAGCCCTCCGACTAACAACACACTGCTTCTTCTGCTTTCAAAGACTTCTCTGAGCGCCCAAAATCCAAACAATCCGTGTAATACGCCGGATAAACCCACGTATACCGACATGTTGGTAAACAAATTCAGCGCACCAACACATGCACATAAGATTGAAAAAACGATAAGGAAGTTACGAGTGCTTGGGCGAAAAATAAAAGTAATGATCCACAATCCGGCGAGGTTCATTCCTAAGTGCGCAAAGTTGGTATGTGTGAGATTTCCTGTTACGATTCGCCACCATTCACCATGGCGTATATTGTAGCTGTGCCACTCGGTTAGGCTTGCCATTGGTTCAAATTGAAGTATCAAACAGATCACGCTGATAATACTCAGCAAGGTATAAAGGTTCACTCTATGTCTCGTTATTGTTCTCGTTGTGGAAAATCGCAAAAAGCGTGTATTTGCCAATGGATTGTACCGCTGGCAAGCGAGGTAGAACTTATCATTCTTCAGCACACGAGTGAAGAACATCGTCCGCTTGGTACGGCACGGATTCTCAATTTGAGTTTAGATAACTGTATTTGTTTGATAGGAGAGGACTTTTCTTGTGATGATGTCTTAAATCACTTATTAGCGGATAAGTCATATCAACATTTTGTTCTTTACCCATCAGAAGAGTCACGATGCATTTCTGAAATCACTCAAGCGAGTCATAGTGTATCTAAGAAAATACGTTTGATTTTGCTCGATGGTACGTGGAAAAAAGCGTACAAAATGTGGCAACTCTCAAGCAACTTACATTCATTCCCAACCGTGCAGTTGCCTAAGCAACTACAAGGGCACTACACCATTCGTAAGGCGCCCTCTGAGAATAGCTTATCGACAGTCGAGGCTGGTTATCATTCGCTTCGCTTGCTTGAACCCGAGCGAGACTTTACACCGCTGATGCGTGCCTTTGAAAAGATGATCGAATTCCAAATCGCCCAGATGCCTCCGGGCGTTTTTGAAAAGAATTACTTGAAAGGTTGAGTGTTACTAAAGAACGATGGAAGAGAAAAGTTGGCGGTGTAGCTTTTGCGCGTGACCATCGGTCATTGCAGAAATATAATCGGCGATGACCCTCATCTTATTGCTCTCGCTCTTCGCCTGACACCACAGATCTTTTGTATGAACGGGTAGTAATCGCTCTGGGTCTGCTGTTAACGCTTCAAAAATATCCATAATAATTTGCTGACCCTTATACTCAACGATCTGGACCTGCGGGACTTGGATAACGAAGGTGCTGACAAAGTGCTTGAGTACGTCAAGTGCACGTGCCATCTGTGGTTCTAAACACGCATTCCAAGACAGTAACGGGTTATTAAACGGCTCATCCACCGCTTTGATTGAAATGCTGGTCAGTAGCGCGTTAACCATACCACCGATGGCATCTTTCCGCTCATGGTGCTTACCGCTAAATAGCATCTGTCCGATGGAATCGATATGAGCTTCAAACCACGGGTCGCCACAGTCCACTAATTGACTTGCTGCGCCTTCTTGCCATTGCTGACGTGTCACCATACCAAGTACGATTGCATCTTCTAAATCATGAACACCGTAGGCGATATCATCTGCTAACTCCATGATTGAGCAATCGAGTGATTTAAAACGCGTTTTACTGTGCTCAAACTCCGATTCTGGCGTTGAACGCATCAGACTAAGCAATGCCTTGTCGTTGTCAGAAAGCGGTGCAATTACCCAATCAAATAAGTCTTTATCACAATCATAAATGCCTTTAGCTGGGCTCCAATCTTTTGCTTTTAGTTTACGTTGATGCTCGGCTGGTTGAGGCAACTTGACGGAGCGTGTTTGACTAATGAGGGCAGGGTACTTAATCAAACCAAGCAGTGTGCGGCGTGATAAATTCATTCCGAAATGCTCGGTATAAGGCTCTAACTTAGTGACGATACGAAAGGTTTGGGCGTTCCCCTCGAAGCCGCCATGTTCGCGCATTACGTAGTTTAGAGCGACTTCTCCCCCATGACCGTATGGAGGATGCCCGATGTCGTGAGCCAAACATAATGAATCAATTAAGCTGTCTGATGGTAATAGTTCACGGAACTCTGGTTGTTTTTTCTTTAACTGGGCGACGATACCGGTCCCGAGTTGCGACGCTTCTAAGGAGTGCGTTAACCGACTGCGGTGAAAGTCTTCCAAGCTATTGCCGTGTACTTGGGTTTTTGCTTGTAGGCGTCGAAATGCAGCCGAGTGAAGAATGCGCGCTCGGTCTCGTTGGTACGGGCTCCGATGGTCGTCTCGACGGATTTTATGCTCATCATCATGGCGCTCTTGCCATTGCGGGTGTAATTCAAACGACACGATTATCTCCGTAAGCTAACTGATTTCATCTAACGATAATTCGAAACTTGGGGCAAAGGTATTGAGAAAGTAATCCATTTCAGGCGTTCTGCGTTCTTGCAAAGTGACGTCTAAGCGTTTTTTTGCCAGAGCGAACTCATGGTTGCCGGCGCTTAGTTCTTCGAGACATTTTAAATAGGCACAGATGGAATCGGCTTGCTTAACGATTTTTGCGTCCTCTTCATGTGCAGAGTGAGAAAGAAGATAGGGGGCAAAATCATCTCGGAACTCTTCCGGTAACATTGAGAGTAATTTTTGCTCCGCTGCCGATTCTATCTTCTTATATTCTTTGGCAATTTCAGGGTTGTAATACTTCACTGGAGTCGGAAGATCACCCGTTAATACTTCACTGGAGTCATGGTACATGGCAAGAATCGCGATGCGTTCTGGATTAAGGTTGCCGCCGAACTTTTTGTTTTTAATGAGGGCAAGGGCATGAGCGACAAAAGCAACTTGTAAGCTATGCTCTGAAACGTTTTCTGGTGAGACGGACCGCATTAAAGGCCAGCGTTGGATCAGCTTCATTCGAGCCAGGTGGGCGAAAAAATGGCTTTCTTTCATGGCTTTCTCCGTTTCTGGTGTAAAAAAGGAACTCACTAGGAGTTCCTCTAAGCATATGAGAGATCAGCACTAATTACTACCAGTGATTCATTACTGGCTGTAGGTTGATAGGAATCTTTCAAAACGTCCAATGGCGATTTCTAGATCTTCAACGTGCGGTAGTGTCACGATGCGGAAGTGGTCTGGTTTTGGCCAGTTAAAGCCGGAACCTTGCACCAGTAAGACTTTCTCTTGTTTTAAGAAATCTAAAACCATCTGTTGATCGTTCTTGATGTTGTACATTTTAGTGTCGATTTTCGGGAAGAGGTACATCGCACCCTTAGGTTTGACACAAGAAACGCCAGGAATCTGATTGATCAGTTCATACGCTCGGTTGCGCTGCTCTAACAAGCGTCCGCCAGGTAAAATCAGTTCATTGATACTCTGGTATCCACCTAACGCGGTTTGAATGGCATGTTGCATTGGTACGTTTGCACATAAACGCATCGATGAAAGCAGCTCCAAGCCATTCACGTACCCTTGAGCCAGATGTTTAGGCCCCGTTAAGAACATCCAGCCACCACGGAAACCACAAACACGGTAGGCTTTTGAAAGGCCATTGAATGTCATGACTAGTACGTCTTCAGTGAGTGTGGCGACTGAGGTATGTGTTGCACCGTCGTACAACACTTTGTCGTAGATCTCATCTGCGAAAATGATCAGTTTGTGCTGGCGTGCTATCTCAATCACTTCAAGTAGGAAGTCACGGCTGTATACCGCACCTGTCGGGTTGTTCGGGTTGATCAGAACAATGCCACGTGTCTTTGGTGTGATTTTCTTTTTGATGTCTTCAAGGTCTGGGTACCAGTCAGCCTCTTCATCACATAGATAATGAACCGGCTTACCACCAGATAGTGCAACTGAAGCTGTCCATAACGGATAGTCTGGTGCTGGGATCAGCATTTCGTCGCCATTGTTTAATAGCGCTTGCATGGCCATTACGATCAACTCAGACACGCCGTTACCTACATACACATCTTCTACATCTAGCGAGCGTATACCTTTACGCTGATAGTGTTGGACCACAGCTTTACGAGCAGAGTAAATACCTTTGGAATCACAATAGCCTTGAGAAGTCGGCAGATTACGAATCACGTCGACTAAAATCTCATCAGGGGCGTCAAAACCAAATGGGGCAGGGTTACCAATGTTTAGCTTTAGGATTTTATGCCCTTCTTCCTCCATGCGCTTAGCATGTTTGAGTACAGGACCCCTAATGTCGTAGCAGACATTGTCGAGTTTTGACGACATCCCGATATTTTGCATTGTTTAATTCCTAAAAATTCGTTAATTTCTTTATTAAAATACAATAATTTGTTTTTTATTAGAATATATATCTGTAAATAATCTGTCTGCTGGTTAAGTTTTGCTCGCTTGCTATCACAGGATTTTGCAAAAGATCGCATACGACCTTGATTTGCTTTGGGTCTAAACTTAGAGTAGCCGTCAGTTACCATTTATCCTCACATACAACGAGGTTGATTTGTCACAGTTCCATCAAGCCGTAAAGAGAATTATCGAGCGAGTTCAGCAATCGGAAGGCAATCAAACACGTCTGGTCGAGCCCCTTAGCGAGAAACCCAATTTCTCATTTATTGATTGGCTTGATGCACAACCACTTTTCCCTAAGTTTTATTGGCAGTCCCGCGATACACGTGAAGAGGTCGTTGCACTAGGGCAATTGCACGCTTTTGTTGAGCCAGGTCCTGCTTATACCATTCTAGGTGAAGGGCAAAGAGTCTGGGGCGGGCGCTCTTTTGATGGACAGCATGAGAAGAATCGTCGCTGTATGCCTTCTTTTTTCTTTTTGCCTCAAATTGAGTTAATTCGTTTTGACCATCAGTGGTCTCTCGCAGTTAATATTTCAGAAGACAAATCGCGAACTCTAGCTGGGTTGAATAAACTGGTTTGTGAGGTCGCGGCCTTAGCTCCAATTTCGTCTCACATCCGCTCTATTGTTCATACGCCAAGTCAGCCTCAATGGAATGAGTTAGTTCATAAGGTTCTGACTGGTATAGAGAATGATGATTTTAAGAAAGTGGTTTTAGCGCGTCGCTCTACCGTGCAGCTTGATAACACATTAAGTGCTGCACAGCTACTTAAAGCAAGTTACTTAAATAACCATCATAGCTTCCATTTCATGCTGAGCTTAGACAGTAAGCACAGTTTTATGGGGTCTACACCAGAACGTTTGTATTCTCGCGTAGGGCATGAGCTACATACCGAAGCGTTAGCAGGTACGATTGGTCGGGGAGACAATGCCACTCAAGATATGGAGTTGGCGAATTGGTTATCCCAAGACCAAAAGAACCTCAACGAAAACCAGTATGTGGTGGACGACATCATTGATCGTCTATCACCGCATTCTGAAATGGTTGAAGTGGAAGCTGAACCTAGTTTGGTCAGACTACGAAAAGTGCAGCACCTTAAGCGAAATATTCACGCTAGTCTAAGAGCGGGGATAAATGGTGTTCAGTTGTTATCGGCGCTTCAGCCAACAGCGGCGGTTGCTGGCTTACCCCGACAAGAGTCCATGCAGTTTATTCTTGATAATGAGCCCTTTGCACGCGGCTGGTACGCGGGGTCAATGGGTTATATAAGCCATGAACGAGCAGAGTTTTGTGTTGCAATCAGAAGCGCGCTTGTGCTCGGTGATCAAGTACAACTGTTTGCGGGCGCAGGGATTGTGCCTGGTTCTGTGGCAGAACATGAGTGGGCAGAACTTGATAAGAAAATGTCGACGTTACTTACGCTGATTTCTGATCATCCGCCATTGGGAGTCGCATCATGAGTCATGACCAAGCGGTGCTCAATCGAGTTTGGTCAGAAACCATATTGATTGAGCTTCAGCGATTTGGCGTTAAGCATGTTTGTATCGCTCCCGGATCTCGTTCTACTCCTTTAACTTTAGAAGCGGCAGAACAGTCCGACTTTTCCATTCATACTCATTTTGATGAGCGTGGACTGGGCTTTATGGCTCTTGGTTTAGCGAAAGCTACTCAGGAGCCAGTGGCAATTATCGTTACCTCTGGTACGGCAGTGGCGAACCTATTACCGTCGGTTGCCGAAGCCAAACTTACTGGTGAAAAACTGGTGCTGCTGACAGCAGATCGTCCAGTAGAACTTGTCGGCTGTGGTGCAAACCAAGCGATAAATCAATTGGGTATTTTTTCACATCATGTTTCGGCCAGTTTGAATTTACCAAGCCCAAATTTAGCAACGTCGCTTAACTGGTTGCTGACCTCTGTTGACGAAGTGATGTTTACTCAGCAATTGCAGGGTAGTGCTGTTCATATTAATTGTGCATTTCCAGAGCCTTTGTACTCCAATACAGAAAAGAGTACCTATCAGGATTACCTTGATACCGTTGCTGGCTGGCGAGATAGCAAGGTGACGTATTGCCAGCGCTTTAACCCGAAAACCAGCAGTGCAATTCCAAGCTGTGGGGATAACAAAGGTGTGGTGGTCATTGGTAGTTTGCCACTGGTTCAGGCTCAAGCTGCACGAGCGTTTGCAGAGCAAATGGGCTGGCCAGTCCTTGCTGATCCACAAAGTGGTGTCAGTTCGGATTGGGCGCATTTTGATTTATGGTTGCAGAATTCGAAATTGGCTAGCCTACTGGATGGCTGTGACTTAATCGTGCAGTTCGGTAGTCGAATCATTTCTAAACGTTTTAATCACTGGTTAGAAAAACACGTAGCACGTAATCAGCAAGGTGGTGACATTCAATATTGGTACGTATCGCCTCGATTAGAGCGAGATAACCAAAGTCACTTACCACAATGGCACTGGGCGGAGCAGCCAAGCTCATGGGTTGAACGTACGACGGAGTTTTCATCAGAACATGCTGGTTGGGCAAATGAACTTGCCGCGGACATCAAACAGGTCACGCAACACGCGAAAGGCTTGTTTGCTTCTGACCCTAAGAGTGAGCTGAGTGAGATTGCGTTAGCGATTGATGTGGCTGAGCGTGCTCAGGGTGTGGATCTGTTTGTTGGCAACAGTCTGTTTGTCCGATTGATCGACATGTTCGGCAAGCTTGATAACACAGAGGTTTTCACTAACCGTGGTGCGTCTGGCATTGATGGGCTGTTTGCCACAGCAAGCGGGGTACAACGCGCGCGCCAGAACCCGATGTTAATGTTTATTGGCGATACTTCTGCCTTATATGGGCTGAACTCATTGGCACTGTTTACGCACAACAAGTTGCCTTCGGTGTTGGTGATTACTAACAACGATGGTGGGGCGATTTTTGACTTACTGCCTGTACCGCAAGAGCATCGCGAGTCGTTCTATCAAATGCCTCATGGTTATGAATTTGAACATGCAGCGAAACAGTTTGGTTTACAGTATTGCAAACCGAACACGCTGGCTGAGTATCAATCTATAGTCTCTGAGCATTTTGCTAGCGGCGAAGGGGCGTTAGTGGTTGAAGTTCAAACGCCATCGAACCAAGCGGTAGAGCAACTAAAATCCTTCAACAAGAATTTGCATGCTCTATTCTAAACGCTTCCCAGCAACGGAAAAGCACCAAAGTAGTATTTTGCCTACTCTGGTGTTTTTGCATGGTTTGTTTGGTAGCGGTGAAGACTGGCAATCGTGTATCAACGCGTTACCCGAATATGAACGTGTTACGGTTGACCTTCCTGGTCACGGACGCAGCCAATCTATTTTTTGCTGCGATTTAAATGATTGCTGCAAACTTCTTGGTTCCACACTATCTTTATTATTTCCCTCACAACAACCACTTATTTTGATTGGATACTCTATGGGCGGCCGCATTGCGATGCATGGTATTGCCCATCAATGCTTTCCAGAGCTCAATATTGCAGGCGCGATTATTGAAGGGGGAAACTTCGGGCTTCAAACTGAGTCAGAGAAACAGGTGAGATTAGAGAATGATGCTCGCTGGGCAATGCGTTTCAAAACTGAACCACTTGAACGTGTTTTGAACGATTGGTACCAACAAGCGGTGTTTTCTTCACTAAACCATGAGCAAAGACAAACATTCATTGCGAAGCGAAGTGATAATCTTGGCTCAGCGGTGGCGAATATGTTGATGGCGACATCGTTAGCCAAACAGGCATATTTGTTGCCCTCACTGCAAAAGCAGAACATACCAGTGTATTACTTGTGTGGTGAGAAAGACCAAAAATTTAGCCAACTGGCACAACGTAGCGGGTTGGCGTATCGACAAGTTGAAGGCGCTGGTCATAACGTCCATCAAGAGCAGCCCAAACAGTTTGCGATACATACCAAGCAAATAATTCAGTCTCACTTTGGTGAGAGTAACGAGAACAATGGGAATCACCATGGCTAAAACAGTAGGCATTTCTGAAGAAGAACTTTACGCTCCGGTTCAATGGAAAGATTGCGGCGAGAAATACGAGGACATTCATTACCATAAGTCTGAAGATGGTATCGCGAAAATCACCATTGCGCGTCCTCAAGTGCGTAACGCGTTTCGTCCTCAAACGGTAAAAGAGATGATTGATGCGTTGGCAGATGCGCGTTACGACTCTGGTGTTGGCGTGATCATTCTGACAGGTCTAGGTGAAGACGCATTCTGTTCTGGCGGCGACCAGAAGATCCGTGGCGACTACGGCGGCTATAAAGACGACCAAGGCACACATCACCTCAACGTATTGGACTTCCAACGCGATATTCGTACTTGTCCAAAACCAGTGATCGCATCGGTAGCTGGTTGGGCTGTTGGCGGTGGTCATGTACTGCATATGATGTGTGATCTAACAATTGCAGCTGACAACGCTCAATTTGGTCAAACAGGCCCTAAAGTGGGTTCATTTGACGGCGGTTGGGGCGCATCTTATATGGCTCGTATCGTAGGCCAAAAGAAAGCTCGCGAAATTTGGTTCCTATGTCGTTTCTACAATGCTCAAGAAGCGGTAGACATGGGCCTAGTAAACACAGTTGTACCACTAGCGGATCTAGAGAAAGAAACCGTTCGTTGGTGTCGTGAAGTACTACAGCACAGCCCAATGGCATTGCGCTGCCTGAAAGCTGCATTAAACGCAGATTGTGATGGTCAAGCGGGTCTGCAAGAGCTAGCGGGTAACGCAACGATGATGTTCTACATGACTGATGAAGGCCAAGAAGGTCGTAATGCCTTTAACGAGAAGCGTCGCCCAGACTTCGATAAATTCCCTCGCAACCCATAATCCGTCTAAATGAGGAGCGTGTTAGCTCCTCTGTTACTTTTTTCCTGAGCGCATCGCCCTCTGGGAGGCTGGTGGGATTGCTCGTCAGAACGCTCAAATATACGGCATTACATAGGACTTGAATTATGCGTGAAGCGAAAATTTATCGTTATAGCTTGCCCATGGATAGTGGTGTCATCCTACGTGACAACAAGCTAACCGAACGTGTTGGTTATGTTGTTGCGCTTTCCGAAGATGGTAAAACAGGGCTTGGAGAAGTCGCTCCTCTTCCTTGTTTTAGCTTAGAGAGCACCGAAGATGCGGGTGTTCAGCTACAAGAACAGGCGGAGCGTTGGGTAGCAGAGTTGGATGTGGATTATGCCAAGATGTACCCGTCGGTTGCGTTTGGTTTATCGATGGCACAGCTTGAATTAGCTGGTGGCTTACCACAACAAGGTAAATACCAAACAGCGCCACTATGCACTGGCGACCCAGATGAGCTCATTCCAAAGCTGAACGAGATGGAAGGTGAGAAAGTCGCTAAGGTGAAAGTTGGACTTTATGAGCCAATTCGCGATGGCATGCTTGTGAACCTTTTTCTTGAATCAATCCCTCAATTAACGCTTCGACTCGATGCCAATCGCGCTTGGACACCAGAAAAAGCGCAGCAGTTCGCTAAGTACATTGCTCCGTCTCTGCGTCAACGAATCACGTTTCTAGAAGAGCCGTGCCGCTCTCCTGGCGATAGTCTCTCTTTTGCGATTAATACTGGTATTGCTATCGCTTGGGATGAAACATTGCAAGATGCGGTTCGTCGTGAAGATTTCCGTCTTGAAGATCTAACTGGTGTGAAAACGATCATCATCAAACCCACACTCATTGGTTCAGTGGATTTTTGTATTACACTGATAGAGAAAGCGAAGTCACTGGGGATGAAAGCAGTGATTAGCTCGAGCATTGAATCCAGTCTCGGTTTAACTCAATTAGCGCGCTTTGCCCAATGGCAGCTGCCTGATGAAGTTCCAGGTTTGGATACGATTGGCTTATTCAAAGCTCAGCTAGAGCAGGGCTGGCCTAAGTGTGAACTTCCCGTTCTTCCTCTAAAAGACCAGGAGATTGTGTGGCATTCTGCGTAGACAATATTGCGAAGGCACCATGGAAATATTGGGCTCAAACGAGCCCTTTTTCTATTGCACTCAAGACATCAACAGAAGTATTAAACTGGCAACAACTCTCGAAGCGTATTGACCAATACACTCACTATTTGAATGACTTGGGTGTAACTCGGGGGGATGTGCTGACTTTGGTTGGCAAGAACCAAGTAGAAACACTGTTGTTTTATCTTGCCTCCAAACAGTTAGGCGCGCTCGCTGCGCTGACCATGGAACAACCACTAGATAAGTTGCAGAGTAAGCTTGCTACACTTTACAGGCCTGATCAAACTCGGTTTATCTGGTTTTCTCAGGAGTGCGCTTCGATCTTTTCTGAACATGATATACAAAAACTCAAGGCAACATTGCTTTCACCGCCTGTAGTATCACAGCAAGAGAGTGATTCGTTGACTGAAGATAGCTATCATCATGACCGGCTCGCTTCAGTAGTATTTACTTCTGGCTCTACAGGGGAGCCTAAAGCTGTGGTTCATACACATCGACAGCATCTTGCGTCTGCAGAGGGCTTGTTGCAGGAGTTCATTTTCACTCAGCAAGATGCTTGGCTGTTATCGCTTCCACTGTATCACGTCTCTGGATTAGCGATTGTCTATCGTTGGCTATATGTCGGAGCAACACTAAAAGTCGGTTCAGGGAAACTTGTTGATGATGTTCAGGGCGTATCACACGCTTCTTTGGTTGCGACTCAGCTCAAACGGTTATTGGATGATGATGCACATTTGTCATTGACACATGTGCTACTGGGCGGCAGCCACGTTGATCACGAGTTGGCACTACGAGCAACAGGGCAAGGCATTGAGACATGGTTAGGTTATGGGATGACGGAGGCGGCCTCTACCGTTACCGCAAAGAGAATTGACAGCACCAGTAATGCTGGACATGTATTGAAGCACCGTAAGATAAAATTAGTTGACCAACGCATTTTTGTTGGCGGTAAGACATTAGCGGCAGGGTATTTCCATCAAGGACATGTTACCCCATTTCTGGATGAGAAAGGCTGGTTTGACAGCAAAGATCTTGGCGAGTGGCAAGGTGATGAATTAAAGATAATCGGCCGTGCCGACAATCAGTTTATCTCTGGTGGTGAGAATATCCATTGTGAAGAGATTGAAGCCGCTTTGAACCAAATTGATGGTGTAGTGCAGAGTATAGTGGTTCCAGTCGAAGACGCGGAGTTTGGTCATAGACCAGTAGCTGTGATTCAGACCAATGGATTGCGCAGCAAATCGGAGTATGACCAGCATTTGCAATCAAAATTAGAGAAGTTTAAATGGCCAGTGGAATACCACGTAATGCCACAAACTCTACTAGAAGGTGGGATCAAAATTTCGCGTAAGGCAGTGAAAGAGTGGCTGCTGTCATCACTTCAGCATTAGTCAATTTTGCTATGTATTAGTCATAAAGAGAATTTCGTATCCTAATAACTCTGAATCATAATTATGCTTCTTCGTGGAGAGAAAATGCATAAGGTTCAGGATGGCAAAGCTAGTTTTAATTGCGGCAGTAGCACTACAAATTGGTATCGCGATAAGTAGTGAAGGGCTAGCCCGCTCTGTTGCAGAGCTAACGGCATTTTTGATCGCTATTGCGTTGGTCGTTATATACAAAAATAGCAAACGGGAAATGCCGTCCCCTCAACGCGATAAGCAGACCACCAATATCTAAAACAGTAACCAACTTAGAGAAGTGGTCGAAATTAACACCCACAGAGTCACACCAAACAACAGCGGCTTAGCTCCAGCTGACTTTAGTTTTGAAATTGAAATGCTGCAACCTATCAAGAACAGACATACAACCAACGCTTGCTTTGCTCCAATGAAAATGCCGTGATAGACCATTTCAAATTGAGGAAAGAAGTCGCTAAACGCGATAGCTGCACAGTACCAAAAAATGAAATAAGGGATAGCTAGTTTTTTCTTTCCATTCTCTTTTTGGCCTCTTGAAAAGATGACGGCACTGATCAAAGCAACAGGAATGATCCATAAAGCGCGCGCGAGTTTCAATGTTGTTGCCGTCGTTAGTGCTTCTTCCCCATAGGCCGAGGCAGCCCCGACAACAGAAGATGTGTCATGAATGGCAATCGCAGCCCATGTGCCAAACGTGTGTTGATCTAGCCCTAAAGCATGTCCAATCACAGGAAACACAAAGAGTGCAATGGAGTTCAGGACAAACACTGTTGCCAGTGCTAATCCAATCTGCTCGTCTTTCGCTTTAATCGCCGGTGCCACAGCAGCAATTGCGCTACCACCACAAATTGCAGTACCTGATGAGATTAAGTAAGCGGTTACTCGCTCCAATTTAATTACCCTGGCAATGAGAGTGCCCATGATCAGTGTGCCTGTAATAGTGGCGATGATCAGGCCGATACCATCCGATGTGACTGCAAGTGCTTGCTCAAAGTTGATGCCAAAGCCTAAGCCAATAATCGAGTAAGACAGCAGCTTTTTAGTAAAAGAAGCGATGGGCAGCTCGGAAGGCACAAAACCAAAACTTGCGAGTAGAAAACCGATAACTAGAGCAATGGGAGAGGAGGCAAGAGGGGTTAGACAAAAAAGTAACGCCAATCCAAACAGGAGGTAGTTTCTATTCAAGGTTTTTATTCGCTGTTGTGAATGAAAGGGAGAGTATATCGCACTGGGTGTGGTCAGTTTGTCTTAATGATTTGAACACATGTTCAGTTATTCTAAACATGTGTTCAAGCGTATTTTATCGCCAGTCGCCTCTGAGTTGATGCACTTTATCGAACATTGTTTTTGCCGTTGCCTCATTTGGTGGCACTGGTTGTCCTGCTTCAATTTCTAGCTTTGACCAAAATCGAGTCGGTAAGCCACAGCATGCGCGACCTTTTGCGCGGCTGAAATAGCTTCCCCATAAGCCTTTAAGTGCAACAGGTATGACAGGTACTGGACTACGACGTAGGATTATATCAATACCGCGCATGAATTCATTCATTTCACCATCTGACGTTAATCTTCCTTCAGGGAATATACAGACGATATGACCTTCGCTTAGCGCGGCTTCCACATCGTTAAATGCACGTCTGATAGAGCTTCTGTTACTCGCTGAAATTGGAATTACCCCAGTTCGACGTAAAAAGCGCCTTAATGGAGGTAGGTTGGCGTAATCTTCCTCCATCACAAAACGAATCAACCTTGGGCATACGGCACTAAGTAGCAATGCATCCATGTAGCTTACATGATTACATACAATCAATGCCCCACCATGCTCGGGTAGGTTGTGTAGATTCTTATGCTTAACTCGATAGATGGTGTGCGTAAGCATCCACATGACAAAGCGAACTACAAAAATAGGAATTTGCAAAAAGATGTAAGCGGCGACTAAGAAATTTAAAATGGCTAACAATGCAAACAGCTGAGGAATTGTCATCTTGATTACACTTAGGCACACAATACCTAAGACAGCGCTGCCGACCATAAACAGAGAGTTAAAAATGTTGAGCCCTGCGATGACTTGAGCACGTTCGGTTTCCTTTGCTCGATGCTGCATTAATGCGTAAAGAGGCACGATAAATAAACCGCCCGAAGCGCCAATCATCAATAGGTAGAAAAATAATGGCCAAAAAGGCTCATATCTAAAGAAGTCTACAAAGTTATGGAAAGTAGGTAGATCATTGGGAATGGAAGTGGCCATTAGGTACCCAAATACCGTAATGCCAAAGGCACCAATTGGCACAATACCGACTTCGATACGATGGTTTGAGATCCAATTGCAAAGTAGCGACCCTAGCGCGATACCAATGGAAAATAGAGCGAGCAAGAAAGACACCGCACTCTCGGTGCCATTTAGGTAAATCTTAGTGAAATTCGGAAATTGTGTTAGATATGCGGCGCCTAAAAACCAAAACCAGCTTATTGCCATTATGCATTGAAAAACAACTCGATCGGATTTGGCGATAGAGAGCGTGTGTTTGGTTTGCTTGTATGGTTGCCAACGAAAAGAGAGATTGGGCGCGCTGGCTGCAGCAAAGGGGATTGAGCGGCTCGACAAGTAGCCTAACAATGCGAAGATCACGACACAAAATGCGGCAAGGTATTTTGCGTTGTCTGCAGAGGCAATAATCCCAGCGCCTAAGGTGCCAATAAGGATGGCGATAAAGGTACCAGCTTCAACAAGAGCGTTGCCGGGCACTAACTCTTTAGCATTTAACTTTTGAGGCAAAAGGGCATATTTAACTGGGCCAAAAAATGCTGACTGTGTGCCCATTAAAAACAGTAGCAATAAAAGCACACCATAACTTTCGGTTATGAATCCGATGGCACCCAAGAGCATGATGGCTATTTCAAATAGTTTAACCTTACGAATAAACCATGACTTTTCATATTTGTCGGCTAATACGCCAGCGGAAGCAGAGAACAAAAAGAACGGTAGAATGAACAAGCCTGCCGCAAGGTTGATGAACAAATTGCTCGAAATAGGCAGTGCACTGGAGCCCGCGAATGCGACAAACAACAGCAAAACGTTTTTAAAAATATTGTCGTTGAAAGCGCCAAAAAACTGAGTAATGAAATAGGGCAGGAACTTTCTCTGCGTAAGTAACGACGGCTGTCTGTCGGATGACATGGATAATCCTTTGTTACCAGTTCGTGAGATAGTTAGAAAGAAGATTACTGATCAACTCTTTGCCATCAATAGGTTCACTAGAGAAAAACTTATCATCAACACTGAGTAAAGTAATGCCATGTACGCCAGACCAAAGGACTCGACTCGCTTGAATCACTTCGGATTCAGTACGATGTGGTGCGATTTGAGCCAATAGTGACTCTAGCATTCCCGTCATACCATCGATACGTTTGGCATGCCATTCCGGAAGTTCTGCTCCATTCATGTTGTGTTCGAACACTAACTGCCAACGGTATGGGTGTTTTTGAGCAAAATCGTGGTAGCAATAAGCGAGTTCAAAAAGCGCTTGATGGGAGTCTTTGCTGTCATTAGTCGCTTTGCGTGCTTCTTGAGATAACTCATCTAAAGTTTGAGCGACAACATGAAGCAACAACAAATTATAATTACCAAAAACATTTACCAATGTGCTTGGCACGTAACCAATCATGTTAGCGATTTTACGAAGACTGAGTTCGTGGTAAGAATTCTCATCTAAAAAGTTTTTGACCGTTGTTAACGTCAAATTCACTAACTCTTCTCGGGTGTGATCGTTTCTGCGCGCCATACTCTCAAACTACTTTATTGAACATCGTTCAATATGATAGTCAGCTACCTATTAACCGTCAACAAGGCAATGTATCCAAGTGCCCTCAAGGTGTAGGATTCTGAGCTGTGTCACTGATTCTAATTCAAGTAAAACAATCTGGAGTATTAGTGAACTTATTCCATACTTTTTTTACATTGATCAAGCGCCTTCAGCTGAATTGTAAGCAGTGTGAGCAGTCTGCATTTTTGGCAATATTCTGATACATGTCAGCTTCTATAAGCTATTTTCATCAATCGGTATACAGAGTATGATGACTTAAAAATCATCTTTGGCGTGCTACTGTTTGAAACAACGATTGTTTCGTCTTGAAAATGGGGCACTATCTTAGATAGCTAACTTTAAGGATAACGATGAAACGTTTATTTTCTATTGTTGCTTTATTGATGTTTACTGTTGCTGTAACGCCTATAGCGGAAGCGAAGAAGTTTGGTGGCAGTAAGTCTTTCGGTAAGAGCTACAAAACTGCACCAGCACCGAAACAACAGCAACAAAACACCAATACGGTCGGCAAAGATCAGACGACAAAGTCTTCAAGTAAGAAAGGCCTTATGGGTGGTCTGCTAGGCGGACTTCTTGCTGGTGGTCTACTTGCTGCATTCTTTGGCGGTGCTTTTGAAGGTATCCAGTTTATGGATATCCTAATTATTGGTTTGATTGCCTTTGTCATCTTTAAACTAATGCGCGGTATGCTAGGTGCGAAGCAGGGCAGTATGAACCAGCATCGTCAACAGCCTGCATTTGGTGGCAACGCATCTAAGTTTGAGCAACCAAACATGCAAAACTTTGAGCAACAACCAAACACAAATAATGGTGGCTTTGGTGGTTTTGGCGCTCAAACAGACGTACCACATAACTACCCACCGGGTTTTGACCAAGCAGCGTTCATTAATGGTTCTCGTGAACACTATCGAATCCTGCAAGGTGCGTGGAATCACAACCAGTTAGAAACTATTGAAGAATATGTTTCTCCAAGCTTGTTTGAAGACCTAAAAGCAGAGCGCGCGAAGCTCGACGGTGAGCAGCATACTGACGTAATGTACGTTGATGCGGAGATCGTCCGTGCTGATTACGATGCAAATAAAGCACAGCTTAGTCTGCAGTTTAGCGGTCGTTACCGTGACACAGTAGAAGGTGTTGAAGAAGAAATCGAAGATATCTGGCACCTAGAGCGTGACTTGACTGCGCCTAATGCGCCATGGTTAATCGTTGGCATTCAAGGCTAGTCACCTTTAAACCAATTTAGTCACTAGTAAAAATCCCGCATCCCCTGCGGGATTTTTTGTATCTATCATTTGTATTTCTTGTACGTGTTTTTATACAAACATCACTAATTGAGTCCGCTTGATAACTTTTGCTCTAATTTTGCGAGCCCACTTTTTCTAGTAAGTCCTAAAGTGTTTTCCTATTTATATTGAACATTCATATTAAGGCCATACGAACTAACAAAATCAAAATAGCTAGTACATTGTTTGTAGGGTAAAGATCTGCTCCTCAGCCTTTTGTTTGTGGAGTTTCACATGGGGTTGGTTGCTTTAGTGAGATTGAGTATAGGTTATACCAATCGTAGTAAATAACAGGTCATTCTAGCTTGTTAAAATACTCGATAACTGCGTTGCAATTTTTGATTGTAGAATAACTACTTATCAAAAAATTGCGCCTTGTTCTCAAGCATTTTCCCTACGCTATTTCTGATCACTTATTTACCGTGATAGGTATTCAATCGAGCAGAGTTTCGGTTAGGAGTGAAAGGTTCGTTGTAGTAGGACTATGCTATCAAGATCCTGAAACGAAAAAAGCCAGCTCAATGAGCTGGCTTCTTCAATATGGTGGAGGGGGACGGATTCGAACCATCGAAGGCAGTGCCGGCAGATTTACAGTCTGCTCCCTTTGGCCACTC
>NZ_JAWPOM010000177.1:0-1129 GCF_033344285.1 Vibrio sp. 779(2023) | reverse complement strand
AAAGAGGCACCAAACAAAACGGGTTTGCGTCTTTCTCCAAGCAGATAGAAACCCGCAAGCAAAAAGAAACCTGTCGCGAGTACAAAGCCCAAGTAGGTTAGGCCCAAGCCGTAAAGGGCCATCAGCACTAAGAACGAGATCAGTAACTTCCAGTTGAAGGTTAAAACGGCGCCGCTCTTTTTGTCTGGTTGGCCAGTCACAAGAAGCAAGAGAGAAAGCCCGATGCCGATATAAGTCAGAATGGTTGGCAAGGTGCGCGCAGTAAACGGTTCATACTCATCGCCCGGAAACAGTGCGATTTGAGACGTTTGATAACCGTAGCAAAGGCAGAAGAGCAGGAAAATCATGGCGCCAACACGGTCGCGACAGAGTAGATATTCTTTGGTAAAAACGTTGGTTGAACGAGACATATTCAACTCCTAACAAGAATAAAAAAGACCGTATATGAACGTTAATGTGCAAAGTAATCCATTAACAAGTAAGCATTTCGCTGCTAGTCGATATGCTTAACAATCAATAAACAAAGGAGTGTGTATGCCGAGTGTCGACAATGTCCATATACGGTGAAACTTAGAGTGCAAATGCCGTTGGGGCGAATAGCAACTCAGGTTTTACGCTAAGTTGCTATCGGAGGGAGCCCCGGAATAACGGTTATTTCAGGAAGCCTAGCTCACGCATCAGGTCACCCATTTGCTTCTCTTGATCTTCAAGGAACGCGAAGAACGCTTTGTCCGCTTTGTAGTTGTCTATCCAACCATTGCGGTCACGAACGACTTGCCACTCGTCTGTGTTGTACATCTTAGTGAATGCGGCATTCCATTCGTCGACTTTCTTTTGGCTAACGCCCGGTGCAGCAAAGAATCCACGCCAGTTCGCAAATACCGTTTCGTTGCCGTATTCAGTTAAAGTCGGAATGTTCGGCGCGGCTTCTAAGCGTTTTGGCGCAGTGATAGCAAGTACTTTCACTTGGCCAGATTTGGACATTTCCAGTACTTCACCTAAACCTGTTGAAAGCAATTGGGTTTCGCCAGAAAGCAGGGCTGCCATTGCTTTACCGCCCGCATCATAGCCAATGTAACGGACTTTACGCGCATCAAAACCTTCGCCTTTAAATGCCGCCGCAATGACA
>NZ_JAWPOM010000176.1:0-1133 GCF_033344285.1 Vibrio sp. 779(2023) | reverse complement strand
ATCTTTACGCTCGTCGTCACGCATCCAGTAGTAGTTATCAACGCGAGTATCACCATGATTGGTCATCGCGTGAGGGATTTTTTTTGCAACCGGGGCTTGAGTTTGCTGAGCAACGATCTGTGATTGGGAATATTGAGTCATGGTTGGAGTTCCTTGATTGCTGCATCCGGCGATAAGCGCGACCGATACGGCCAACGTAGTTAAAGTGAAACGCATCTGTTAATCCTTATATTTTATACCTAAGTTGCCTCATCCTGAGGGTATGGACTTTGGTTTCATTGAGAGTTTTCAGGCTGGTCACGCTTTTGTTTTAGAGAGCAGAAATGTGGTTCGAGAAGTGAATACTCTCCCCATTTGTGAACGGCTCATTGTTGTGACCTGTTGGCTTGAAAACGCATTGTGTAAGCAACTGTTATTTTTAACAAATATCACTTCTAAAGTTAAATCATTCTCATCAATAAATAGAGGTAGTGTGATATGAAAAAAGGGACACACTATTTCGTGTGTCCCTTTTCAATGTTTTGGTCAGATTGAAATGGCGGTTAAATGACTTGTGGCATTTCGTTTGAGTGATCGTGCGCTCTGTGTACCCACAATAGGCCAAGCATCGCGACAATTGACATTGCCATCATCAAAACACCAAGCGGCATTTGGTTATGCGCTGGGAATAGCGATGCAAGCAAGGTTGCAATACCGGCGCCCAAGTTCTGCATGCCACCCAGAGTCGCACCAGCTGTCCCCGCGTGGTAAGGGAACGGAGCAATTGCGCCTGTTGTTGCCGCAGGGAACAGGATGCCCGCACCTAGGAAATAAATAGTTGCGCCACCAATTAACGTCACTGCAGTTGTTACGCCAAACAAGCCTGGGATTAATACGACGGCTGAACCGATAAAGATCGACACCAAACCAACATTTAGCGCACGACGCTCAGAGCGACGCTGCGCGATATAGCTAGACAAACCTGCTCCCACTAAGTAGCCCGGGATCGGCAAGATAAACAGCAAACTTACGGTAGTGGCTGGTAATGCCAATACACCACCTAGTAATACCCCAGCTGCTGCTTCGAACACACCTACGCCAGCAAACGTCGCAACTAGGCAGATTAAAAAGCCTTGGAAGCGGCGGTCAGACAA
>NZ_JAWPOM010000175.1:0-1133 GCF_033344285.1 Vibrio sp. 779(2023) | reverse complement strand
GTTTTCCGCATCGTTCCCTTTTGAGTTTGAAGCGTTGATGATCCAAGCCGCTGCGCGTTCAACATTGTTCGTCACGCCAGCTTTATTGAAAGCGTCTTCAGGAAGACCTTCTGCATACACACCTTGGTCTAAATCCGTACTTGCGAGCCCTTCAATATGTCGCTGCGCTGCTTTTAGGTGCATCACCTCCATGTCAAAGACAGCTTGCATTTGGTTGATGCGTACTTCTGGATTTTTCTGAGCAGCCGCCACGCCACCGCCGTAATCTTTCACCACACGCACCGCGAGCGATTTAACGGCATCATCACCAATCAGCGCTTTGAGGTTCTTGCCAGAATCCGTCTCTAGCATCACTTCTGTCATGGCTCGTTCGGCAAGTTGGCTCAGCTCAGCAGCGTGAGACTTCACCATTTTGCTGTCCAGCTTCGCAAACGCATTCAGAACATCTGAAGGCGTTTTGAGGTTCGCGTCTTTAAACAACATCTGACCATGCTCGACAGAAGACGATGTTTGCAAACGTTGAGCTTGTCCCTGTTCGTTGTCAAACACTGCTTTTGTGATCGCTTTTGCCACAGACTGCGTGCTGCCTTCACGAAATAATTTCCCAGTAGCTTCAAAGAAACGCGCGACTGCACCACTTGTAGGGTTTGCACGTGTAAACTCTTGAGTAGCAGCATTGATCGTATATTCCTTACCACCAATGCTGAGTTTGCCTTCATTTAGAATCTCATTACGAGCTTGTGGCATCGCCGCTTGCAATGCACTCACATTTCCAAAACTGATCATGATTTACACCCTTAATGTAGAGAATTGGTTAGCATCCATCACTGGCGCGCTTGGCTCGTCACTGATTGTTGAGTTGGTCGTGCTTTTTAACCACTCAATGAAATTGCCGAGAGATTCATCCAACATCGCTGCATCCAGCCATTGCTGACTTAGATGAACAAAGCCAACAAAACCGACTTCCTCGTCCCAGTAAACGGCTGGTGAGCCTTGAGTGAGCGACGCTTTCATGTATTGCAGCATCACGTCATGTTCTGGTTTGTCGCCAGAAATCAAGCCAATGAGCGTCAGGCGATCATCCTCAGCACGCACAGTGATTGCCGTGTCTTGGTCAATCAAAAGATGACAGC
>NZ_JAWPOM010000174.1:0-1136 GCF_033344285.1 Vibrio sp. 779(2023) | reverse complement strand
TTATTTGCGTTAACAGGCGTCATGTAACCGTCGTAACACAGTACACTTTTGAGTTTAGATAGGGTTTTCGTTGCTGGCGCGTGGCTCACTTGTCCTTTTACTTGCCCCATCGGCAAGGCTTCAGTTTGGCTTAGTGTTTGGAACTCGTTGCCGTTAGCAACTACAACGGTTGAATGTTCGAAGTTCTGGCCGTTCGCCTTTAATGTCCAAAGCTGACGCGCTTCGTCCCAAGTTAGTGACTCGACTTGATGCTCGAACTTCGCTTCAAAAAGATCGGTTTTTTCTAGTTGAGTAATCAGCCCGCGAGTTAATTCCGCAGGGCACAACCAACCGCCCATTGGGTAATGAACCGATGCCATATCGATGGATAAGCCGATTGTCTCCGCCGTTTCTTCCGCAGACAATTTACGAATGAGCTCTGGAGAGAAGTTTCCCTCAAGCATTTTCTCTAGTTTGTCTGTGGATTTGTCATCCCACATCAGCTGAGTTACACCACACCAATCATGGTCAAAATCGATTTCTTGCGCTGCTTGCTCGACAAATTGACGTGCGAACAAAAATGCTGGCGCAAACACACGAGATACACCTGTATGCGGGCCATTAAGCAGAGGATAAACGGCACCTTGACGGTTGCCAGATGCCCCTTCGGCTGGTTGAGTGTCTTTGCAGTAAAGCGTGACGTTTTGGCCACGACGAACTAACGTTTTCGCTAACGCCGCGCTGGCAATACCGCCTCCGATTATGGCAATCGAATCAAGATTGCTGGACGCCGTGCGATTGAACCACGCAAGATGGTTCGAGTGCTTTTCGCGTTGTTCCATCGAGCCTGCGATCATTTCACGCTTGGTGCCAAAGCCTTTGACTTTTTTCATTGCAAAGCCAGCTTCGTTCAATCCTCGACGCACAAAGCCCGCTGCGGTAAAAGTGGCAACTGTACAGTCTTGCTTGGCTAACTTAGCCATGTTGTTGAACAGATTTTGGTTCCACATTTCTGGGTTTTTGCTTGGCGCGAATCCATCTAAAAACCAAGCGTCAATCAAACCTTGTTCGTTGTATGGGACTTGCGGCATGCAGTCTTTAATGTCACCAAACCAAAGGTCGAGTGTAATTGCGCCATCTTCAAGCACAATGCGGTG
>NZ_JAWPOM010000173.1:0-1137 GCF_033344285.1 Vibrio sp. 779(2023) | reverse complement strand
GCACCTATTAGTAGCTGGATTGCTGCGAAAAAGAATAAGCCCCGTCTGGGAAACCAGGCGGGGTTTTATTTTGTCTGCTATTTAGCATTCGCGAACCACCCCAAATCACTTCGGCCGATTTATTTCGTGCAGTGCCATGCTATTATTTTCTCAACGTCTCTTAGCAAGCTTACAGCACAACACGCACTATGCTTAATCCCGTTTGGTTACACACGTTTAAGACTCTGGTCGAAGTCGGCCATTTTACGCAAACCGCAGAAAAGCTCTACATGACTCAACCCGGTGTTAGCCAACACATCAAGAAGTTAGAGCAAAGTTGTCAGCATGCCTTGATCAAACGTGAGAACAAAAGTTTCGATCTCACCGAACAAGGTCGTATGGTTTACGCCTATGCGTTGGAGCTAGAGTAGCGCGAAAAAAGCTTACTAGAAGAACTCAGCTTTGATGATGCCTATTCTGGCCATTGTAAACTCGCTTGTTCCGGTGCGTTGGCCCTCATGCTTTACGGCCCTCTATTAGAGCAACAAACGCAACATCCTAGTTTGTCCATCCACTTAGAAGCCGCGCCAAACCAATCTATTCTTAATGGTATCTCTGAAGGCCGCATTGATATCGGCATCGTGACTGACGCTCCAAACAAAAGCCTCTTCCAAAGCGAACGAATCGGTCGAGAAGCGCTGTGCTTGATCCTTCCCCACGCATATAAAGCCGAGCCCTTAACGCCTGAGATCTTGCAAAAATGCGGTGTTATTGGCCATCCCGATGCCGAGCACTATATGACGTTGTTTTTTGACCAATGTGCAGAGCCACAATTAAAAGAGATAAAAATGAGTGACATGCCGCTTTCGGGCTTCGTCAATCAATTAAGCCAAATATTATTGCCAGTTAGCAAAGGATTGGGATTTACGGTGTTGCCTCAAAGTGCAGTAGAAAGCTTTCCAAATAGAGAAGAATTGCACGTCGCGCAGCTAAAACAAACCGTTTATGAAGATTTGTATTTAGTCAAAAAACGGGGGCGCACATTACCGCTGCGCTATACCACGATAAAAGAGGTGTTATCAGGCATCATTGGGAAATAAGCGTCTTTCGTAAAGAAAGTGGGGGTGCATTGGTTAAGACCACCTTTTGTATAAGTTT
>NZ_JAWPOM010000172.1:0-1146 GCF_033344285.1 Vibrio sp. 779(2023) | reverse complement strand
GCCATACACTTCTTCAATTGACAGCGCACTTTTTTGCTCTTCTTGAATCAATAACGTTGCTGTTGCTTGGTAAATGGATGTTTTGGAGTAGATGTACCAAGTGCACGTCAATGAGAATATAAGCGTGAACGCAGCAATGCTAAGCCAGTTTTTTTTCAGCGTTTTAAAGTGATGGCCAAAACGAATCAGTTCCACTTTGTTCATCTGGAAATTGTTGGGATGAGTTCCGTTCATTTGATTACCTGTCACTAGAAGAAGCTCTGATCAATAAAGACAATGTCGCCTGGTTCAACCGTGCGCTGCATACTTACGCCTTCTACGGTTTTGCCAGTTTTGTGTTTGGTTAAGTTAATGCTTTTACGTGAAGCTCTATCGGTGAGCCCGCCAGCTAGTGCGATGGCTTTTTCTATCGTCAGTCCTGGTCGATACTCAAATCCTCCGGGTTTACGAACTTCGCCATTGACGTAAAACAAACGGAAGTAATTGATTGTCACCATGACTTTCGGGTTGATTAGATAGTCACCTTTTAAGCCCGTTTCGATTTCGTACTTGAGCTGTTTTGGCGTTTTATTGATCGCTTTGATTCGTCCAAGGTAAGGGTAATCAAAGTAACCATCTGACGTGATGAGGATGTTTTTAATAGAAAGATCTTCCTCCCCGTAAACTTGCACTGAAATAGTGTCACCAGTATCGAGTAGGTAATCTTGTTCGTTTGAATTCGCGCTAACAAAAGTACTGAAAAGTAGCAGAGCTAGGCCAATTAACTTGAATAATGGATTCATTAACATTCCTTGTTACAACGAAAATTGCGCGCTTAACGTCCAGACATTTTGGTCGTAGCTATAACCTGAACGATTGGATGTTTTGTCTTGATATTGCCAATCCGCTTTCAATTGAATCCAGCGTCTAATTTGATAATCAACGCCAGCGGAAAGGGTATATCGTTCGTCGTTTCTCGTGATGCCGGTGTAATCATCTTCTTGATAAATGCCACCTAAACGAGTGGCTAAATAGCTGTTCCAATCGTGTTTGATATCTAGGCGATAACGAGTCTGTAAGTTGTAGTCACCATCTTGGTCAGGGTTGACGGCTGCTTGGGTAGTTTTGACCGTCACCAACGTTTGCTCTTGTGGTAGCCATTCAAAT
>NZ_JAWPOM010000171.1:0-1151 GCF_033344285.1 Vibrio sp. 779(2023) | reverse complement strand
TGGCCTGCACGCCAAGTAGCTTGGTGGATTAACGGCAAAAAAGACGAAGGCCTGCGCCCAGCACATATCGATGCTTACCACGATCCTGTGACCAAAACCTACTTGCAGCTATACACCGCTTATCAAGAAGCGTGTGACCGTGCAGGTTTGGTCGACTTTGCAGAAATTCTGCTTCGCGCTCATGAGCTACTGCGCGATAACAAGTTTGTCCGCGAGCACTACCAAGCACGCTTTAAACACATCTTGGTCGACGAGTTCCAAGACACCAACAATATCCAATACGCTTGGCTACGCATGATGACGGGGCCTGAGTGTCATGTGATGATCGTGGGTGACGATGACCAATCGATTTACGGTTGGCGCGGAGCAAAAGTCGAAAACATTGAGAAATTCACCCGTGAATTCCCAAGCGTAACCACCATTCGCCTAGAGCAGAATTACCGTTCCACCAAGACCATTTTGGAAGCTTCCAATACCTTGATCGCCAATAACACTGAGCGTATGGGTAAAGAGCTGTGGACTGACGGCGTCGTTGGTGAGCCGATTTCGGTTTACAGTGCTTACAACGAGTTGGACGAAGCCCGTTTTGCGGTTAACAAAATCAAAGAGTGGCAAGACAAAGGCGGAGCATTGAATGATGCAGCGATGTTGTACCGCAACAACGCCCAGTCTCGTGTACTGGAAGAAGCGTTGATTCAAGCTGGTCTACCATACCGTATTTATGGTGGTATGCGATTCTTCGAGCGTCAGGAAATCAAAGACGCACTGGCCTACATGCGTTTGATGGCCAACCGTAATGACGATGCTGCATTTGAACGTGTGGTGAATACGCCAACTCGTGGTTTAGGTGACAAGACACTAGAAACCATCCGCCGTGCGGCGCGTGATCGTGGTTGCACGATGTGGGAAGCCAGCGTTGCGATGTTGGATGAACAAGTGCTCGCGGGTCGAGCGGCGGGGGCATTAGGTCGCTTTATCGAACTTATTACCGCACTCGAAGACGACACGTTAGAGATGCCGTTGCACGAGCAAACAGACCATGTGATCAAGTACTCTGGCTTGTTTGCCATGTATGAGCAAGAGAAGGGCGAAAAGTCTAAGGCACGTATTGAGAACTTGGAGGAATTGGTGACCGCAACTCGCCAATTCGA
>NZ_JAWPOM010000170.1:0-1156 GCF_033344285.1 Vibrio sp. 779(2023) | reverse complement strand
GAGTAAAGACAAGAGACCGCCGGTGATATTTCATCACCGGCTTTTTTGTATCTGAAGTTTGAAATCAGATATGAAGTTACCCATAGTTGAAATAGGGGCCGGTATGTAAGTACCGGCCCTTTTTATTTGGTAAAAAACATGAGTGTGTTACACGTTAAAAATATGTCCTATCAGGTTGTTGATCATCACCTATATAGCCATTCCCACTTCACTATTCATGCTGGAGAGCATGTAGGAATCACCGGTGCAAACGGAGTAGGAAAAAGTACGTTGTTAAAGTTGCTTGTTGGTGAAATTTCTGCCGATGAGGGAGATATTCATTGGCAGCCAAACTTAGAGATTGGCTATCTTGATCAACATCTTGTGGTAGATAAAACTCAGACGATTAGAGAATGTTTACAATCGGCATTTAATGAGTTGTTTGAAGCTGAACGTGAATTATTTTCTTTGTATCAAGAGATGGCTGAATCTGCATCGCCTTCTTTGCTTCGCCGAGTTGCTAAGTTACAAACGGAATTGGAAGCCCAAGGCTTTTACGCCTTACATGCCAAAATTGAAAGTGTATCCGCAGGGCTTGGTATACAGCAGTTGGGACTGGATACTCTAATGAGTGCGTTAAGTGGTGGGCAACGCCATAAGGTTTTATTAGCGCGCTTATTGTTGCGTGAACCAGACGTCTTATTGTTAGATGAGCCGACTAACTATCTTGATGCAACTCATATTGAGTGGTTGAAGAGTTATCTCAATGCTTATGTAGGAACCGTATTATTGGTGTCTCATGATGTGAGTTTCCTGAATGCGGTTACTACCTGCATCTGTGATATCGACTATCAAAAAATCCAGAAATACACCGGCTCATACCACAAAGCAATGGCGCAAAAGCGACACAACAATTCGCTGTTGGAAAAAGAGTACCACTCACAGCAAGCTGAGATTAAGAAACTGGAACAGTTTATTGCGAAAAATGGCGCAGGTGTGAATGCGAGCATTGCGAAGGGCCGTAAGAAACAATTGGATAAAATTGAAAGGATTCAGTTGCATAAAACAGATGCCGTGACTGAATTTGATTTTTCTTATGCGCCTATTGGACATCAAAGTGTTGTTAGTGCCGAAGCGTTGAGCATTGGCTATCAAACGCCTTTACTGTCACCGATGG
>NZ_JAWPOM010000169.1:0-1159 GCF_033344285.1 Vibrio sp. 779(2023) | reverse complement strand
TCCGTGCAAAGCTTGTTGGAGCAAATCAACGCCACTGAACAATGCATGGCAGAATTGGCGAACGACACGCAGAGCATTGGCCAAATAGTCGAGACCATCAACAGCGTTTCTGAACAAACCAACTTATTAGCCCTTAACGCAGCAATTGAAGCCGCTCGTGCGGGCGAACATGGTCGCGGCTTCGCGGTTGTCTCTTCTGAAGTGCGTGATTTGGCGCAGCGCAGCCAAGAAGCTACCGAGAACATCAGCAAACTGTTGGACCAAATTGGCGAGAAAACCCGTTTCTCAGTAGAAAGCATGGCGAAGAGCAAACAAGCCAGTGACGACACGTTTGAATCCGTGCAACAAGTGAATGAGAGTGTGTCTTTACTCGAAAGCAGCATCGAACACGTGAACAATCACATCAGCACCATTACGCACTCGACCATTGAGCAATCTAAAGCATGTGAAGCCATCGACCAAGATATCGACGTATTGGCGAGCATCGCGCACAAAACGGGTCAGCACGCTGATGACTTGAACCAGATTGTTTCCGGTTACCAAGCTGAAGCGATGGAGCTAAAACATCAGCTAAGTGCTTTCAAATTGGCATAGAGAATTCTTGGGGACGCACTTTTCTACCTTCCCTATCTTTCTCACTCTGTAAATACAACAAAGCCCAGAATCAATCTGGGCTTCGCTTTTTATCCGCCGTGTTTTTGTTGATACATCCGTTCGTCGGCGATTTTCATCATTTGTTCTGGAGAAGTCATTTGCGGATCGAAGATGGCGTAACCAATGCTCACGCGTAGGTAAATCAGCTCTTCGTCATAAATAACGGGCGTCGAACACAACGCCAACCTGAGCTTTTGCAGTAACTTCTGCACGTGCTCTTCCATTCCCAAATTGTGTACAACCACTAAAAACTCGTCACCGCCCATTCGCGCGACCATGTCTGAACGTCTCAAGCTGCTTTTGATGCGCTCAGCGGTGGCAATCAACACTTTGTCACCCGCGTCATGGCCGAAGGTATCGTTGATGTGTTTGAACCGGTCTAGATCTATATTGATCAACGCAAAGCTGTAACGTTTTTTATAGCGCTTAGCGATTTCAAACTGCTGCTTGTATGACTGCATAAAGTAGCGGCGATTAGGCAAATGCGTCAGTTCATCATGCAGCG
>NZ_JAWPOM010000168.1:0-1162 GCF_033344285.1 Vibrio sp. 779(2023) | reverse complement strand
ATGTTTGGTATGGGGGTTGCGCTAGGGCTCGGCGGCAAGTTTTATCAGCAAGTGGTTTTGTTTGAAAGCAAACAAGACTTCGATACGTTCGTCAACGAAGGCTGGGAAGCAACCAGCGAAGCTTCAGCAGTTGCAGGCGAAGATGCCGAAGAGTTCTCTGCACAGTTCAACAGCGGCGTTGCCGTTTATCAGCTCAACTCAAAAGGCTTACTTATCGATGCGAATGTATCTGGTTCAAAATACTGGGTAAATGAAGAGCTCACCAACGCCCAGTAATTTACCTGCTCTGGTTGAAAACACTTCACAACAACGAATGGTTTCACAAGAATTGATAAAAATCTGAGCATTAAAAATCATAGAATTAACAATCGAGAACGCAAAACTGAGTACCTGAGCAACTTTTTAGGGGGAAGTCACGAGAAGATGGTGACTTCCCTTTCTCGTTGGATTGCTTTTGGTTATGCTTGCGCAAAATTAAATCATGTCAACTCGATGATCGCATGCCTAACCAAAACTTTAACGCGCAACTCGCAGAAGCAATTTCTGCTTTAAACACGCCTAACTTCACCCCAAAATTGATGAGCGTGATTCACTCAATTTTCGATTTTGATTGCGCGATCATTCTTGGTTACCGAGAAGGCAAACACCCGATCTATCTATATGACTCGATTGAAAATGAACGTGAGTTGCTATTTCAACGTTACCTGACCAACTCATTTCAAAACGATCCGTTTTTCCAAAACCTCAACCAGAACAAGCAACAAGGCATCTTCACCCTAAAAGATGTGGCGAAAAAAGGCATCGAATATCAAACGTATCGAAAGCAGTTTTACGATCAAACAGGTTGGAAAGATGAACTCAGCATGCTGGTAGAAATCGAATCCGGTCGTTGGGTAATTCTCTATTTTGGCTGCTTGCGTGAAGGTAAGCGCTTCTCTGCCGCGCAAATCAACAGCTTGCGCTCGCATTTTTCTGTTCTTCAATCGCTGTGCCAACAGCATTGGAAACAAGCCGAGTTTAACTTATCAGAGCCCGTAGTTCGCCCAGACGCCTACACAGGCAATATGAACGTTGCCATTGAGCAGGCGTTAAGCTCATTTGGCATAGAGTCACGGACTCGACGGGAGCAGGAAGTCGCCTCCCTCCTTTCTCAAGGGTTTGA
>NZ_JAWPOM010000016.1:0-99888 GCF_033344285.1 Vibrio sp. 779(2023) | reverse complement strand
TGAAACCTAATTTGATACCGAGGTATCTAATTGGATTATCATCAACGAGTGCCCACACAGATTGATAGGTCTATATTGTTAAAGAGCTTGCTTTGCGAGAAGTTTTTCTCTCAAAGCGGAGGTGAATTCTAGCGATTTAGTTGTTAGTGTCAAACACTTTTTTAAACTAATTTTTTGTAGAAGCTTTTTACCTCTTCGACCCTGCTAAAGCCTTGTGGCGTCTGCCGTGTCGATGGATGCGCATTATAGGGAGAAGATTTTCTTTGGCAATACTAAAAGTGCATTTTTTCTAAAAAAACATGCCAAATGGATACTTTCCATCCAACCCTAAAATTACCCATAAATAACACTCAGGATTTATACAATTTACCCACAAAAAGCTGTGGATAACTACTCATCACTATCAAAGAAATAAGAAATACGCGAACGCGGATTTAGATACTCTTTTACTTTATCCGGTAATTTTGACGGATGAATCGCGTTAACTATCTTTATATCTTTTGAGGCAAGATCAATGATTGGCGCTTGCGTCCTTGGTACTGATGGATCGTAAACCAAGACATTCGGGAATAATAAATGCGATGCATTCACTGAGATAACCAGGCCGACCATATTATTGGAAAGCTGAACTACGGTACCCGGAGGAAACACGCCCATAAACTTAATTAGGATGTTCAGGTTCTCTTCTTTATATAGGTGTTTACAGTTCTTATATAAATGAGAGAGTGCGGTATAAGGAATCTTTTGGTCTGAGACTATCGGTGTATGACACAAGTTATCAAACGCATTGGCTACAGCAATAATTTGAGCAAACTCGTTGATCTCATCTCCTTTCAGGCCTTTAGGATAACCAGACCCATCTCTTAGCTCATGGTGCTGCGCGATCACAATTCTCGCGACTTCGGGAAAAGCCTCGATTTGACTCGCAAGATCGACGCCATATTTAGTGTGCAACTTTAAGTAGTTGGTTTCTGGCTCTGTTAGAGGTAGTTGCTTTCTTAATATTGCAGTCGGGATTTTTATTTTCCCGATATCATGGAATAGTGCGGAGAAGGAAAGCTCTTTCAACTGTGCTGCTGAGTACCCTTTAGCACGGCCAATCATCATAGAGATAACAGCCACGTTCAATGAGTGGAAATAAATATCTTCAAACTCATTTTTTCCGTTCATCAGATGTAACGTAACATTATCATCGCACATTAACTTCTCGACGATATCTTCAATAAGAAGCTTTGCTTCATCAACTGCTGCTGTCGGACGGTTACGGATTTTAGTCATGACTGAACGCATACGTGCCAGAGAGCGCTCAAACTCTTTTTCACACTGAATCACGCGTCGACGGTATGCACTTAACTTTTCTATGCGGTTCTGTTTTTCTTGCCACATTTTTTGAGTTTCATGATCTAACGACGCTTCATTTGTTACTCTGTCAGCTTGTCTTTGATAAACAGGGAGTGGAACGGCATCGCTTTGCTCTGGATTAAAGTAAACGAACTTTACGCCGAGGTGGCGGATCATCTCGACTTGCTCTTGGTCTTTAACCTTAAAGCTATTGAGTAGAAAGGGGTGATCGTTCCACTTTAGCGGAAGACGGATATGTAGTCCGGGTTGAATACGATCGACCGTTAGTTTAATGGCTGCCACTTATTCACTACTGATTTATATTTCTTAAGAGAGTTAGAATACTAGTAAATTTTGTGAATAAATTCATCAGTAACTATCAAAACATCAAACCGTTATTTCTAAGCGACTCACTTAATTAGATAGAAGTAAGCTACTTTAAGGAGCGATCTGCTTTGCGTATTTTAAGCTTAGCCTCGAACACTGGCTTGTCTATTACTTCTTGATCTTTGACTAGTCCCATTAACGTTTGTACCGCTACACGGGCCATGTCACTGATAGGAAAGTGCACTGCTGATACTGTAGGGTAAAGACTTTCACAAAGATCAACACTGTCAAAGCTAGTTAATGAGATTTGCTCTGGTACAGAAATACTGTGCTCGTGTAAGTACTGCATTGCGCCAACCGTCATTTCTTCACTGCACGAAAAGACAGCCGTCACATCAGGGTGTCGTTGTAAAATTGCAGCCATTGCATCATAACCACTTTGCCGACCATAATTCCCTTCTTCACACCAGCTTTCATCAATATCTATACCAGCATCCTTCATTGCATCAATATACCCAAGCTTTCTCAATACACTGTTATGACGTTGGGATGGACCGGCAATACAAGCAATCTTTCGATGACCACCAGCTAAAAGGTGCTCAACGGCAATACGGCTTGCATGATGATGGTTAAAGGTAACACAACGCTCTTCTATTCCTTCCACGTAGCGATCCAGGAGAACGAAAGGTGTTGGTTGTTTAGCTAATTCACGTAAGTCATCATCTGACAAATAACGACTATGAAGTACATAGCCGTCACAACGTAAATCATTAAAACGCTGAATTGCCTCTTTTTCACCTTGTGCAGAATGATGGCCTTGAGCTGTAATCAAAAACTTCTTATGAATATCCAGCTCGGTTTGAACCTGCTCCATCATCTCGCCAAAGAAGCCCCCCGTATAGTAAGTCACCAATAACCCAACCATATTACTGGATGAGGTTGCGAGTGAACGAGCAATTGCACTAGGACGATAATTCAATTGCGCCATAGCTTGCTCTACTTTTTTTCGAGTTTCTTCGCGAAACTTCCCCTCCCCATTAATGATTCGAGAAACGGTAGAGCGATTTACACCGGCGAGTTCGGCGACATCTTTAATCCTTGCCATAATGCTATTGGGTCCAACTGCAATTGTTATTAAATATCCGTTTGTGTAGAACGGCTGCCAGCAATTCGTAAGGTGCTTATAGGGGGCGAAGCTGGCAGCCTTTAATCATACACCGACCATTTGATTGGTAGAAACGAGCTCAGAGTAATCCGTGACAGCTATACCATGATGAGCTAACTGTTCTTTTAAAATGGGAGAGGTAAGAACTTGTAACTCTAGCTCTCGCTGAAGCGCATAGCCACTCTTTAAGATAAGCGCCTGATCGGCCTCTGCCGGGTGGCACATCACCTCAACCAAGTCATAGTCAGCTTTTAAGCTCAATAAATGTGTCATTAAACCATCCAAGCTCACTTTTTGGTCATAAAACTCATCAGTAAAGATATACCTGATTGTCATCGATTCTTGACACAAGCCAGTGCCCCGCAGTGGCACTCGGTATTCATTCGCTACTTCTTTAATAACGGGCAAAATTTGAGGGTGAGTATGCGCGTGATGATGGCTATCTAAGTGGCTTAGCTCTAACCCAAGCGATAAAAAATGTTCCACCTGAGCTTTTGCTTCATCATAAACGACCTGAGTTTCGAAGTCCTGCTTACTCCAAAGTTCGTCATAGTTGATAAAGTGCGATCGGCCGTTGGTCAAGTTAGGATGCTTCGTTATAGGCACACCTGCTGTAAACCTAAGATGAACGCCAATTTTCAAGTCTGGATTATGGCGAGCTAGTTCTAAGGCATGTTGCTCAGCATCCATACCCACCATCATGGTGGTTGAATGAACCACACCTTGCTGATGAGCTTTAACGATGCCGCTATTTACACCTCTCGTTAAACCAAAATCATCAGCATTAAAAATGACTTTCATCGGCGCCCTTCCTTAGTTTTACAACGTCGTTAGTTTAAATTGAGGTAAATACGGAGCGTTCACCGCCAGAATATCATCCAGGATTGACTTGGCGCGGCCAATGTCAGGCACCAATGGGTTATTGGTTAATGCCATAAGCGCCTTGTTATAATTACCTTCGACAGCAGCTTCTATTGTTAGCTGCTCATACGCTTTAACTTGATGGAGTAATCCTTTGATATTGTTTGACAACTCGCCAACCGCAAGAGGTTTCGCCCCCCAGCTACCAATCACGGCACTACATTCAATCACAGCATCGTCAGGTAGGCCGTTGATCGCTCCATTATTTAAAACGTTAACAACATGAATACTATTACGATTGTTATAAATTGAATCAACTAGGTTCAGTGATGCATCAGAATAATAAGCACCACCCCGCTCCTCTAACTCTTTCGGCTTATGATCGAGGGTAGGATCTTGATAGAGCTTAAATAGCGCATTTTCTGTTTCCATTACCTGCTCAGCACGAGTGCCTTTTTCATCGGCACTTTGTTTCTCTTCAGCAAGCATGGCATCAGTTTGGTAGAAGTAGCGATGATAAGGACATGGTATCGCCCCCAGTGCTTTTAGAAATGCAGGATCCCACGGCTCTTCCCAGATATTCTTCATACTGAAGTTGGCACCATCACCGACTTTCTCTAATACCGTTTGAGTAATATCTTCCCCATTGAGCCATGCTTTGTGTACCCACACGAGATGGTTTAACCCAGCAAACTCAAGTTGTAGCTCTTTTGGCTCACACTCCATCATTTCTGCAATCATCATTTCCATTGAAACGGGCACATTGCATAAACCAATACTCTTTACTTTGGTGTACTTACTGACCGCTTCGGAAACTAAACCCGCTGGGTTGGTGAAATTGAGCATCCATGCGTTTGGAGCCAACTCTTCAATGTCTTTACAGATATCAAGAATGACCGGAATGGTTCGCAGTGCTTTAGCAAAACCACCAGGGCCCGTTGTTTCTTGGCCGATGACGTCGTACTTGATTGGGATTCGCTCATCGTTAGCGCGTGCAGCAAGGCCACCAACACGAAACTGCGTCATCACAAAATCCGCATCTTTTATCGCAGCACGGCGATCGAAACCGGCTTTTATCTCAATTTTTGCTCCGGCTTTATCGACCATTCGCTGAGCCAATCCTTTGATGATCTCAAGCTTCTCAGCTCCTGACTCAATGTCCACAAAATGGATTTTCTTAACGGGTAAATATTCTAAGCGCTTAATAACCCCTTCAACCAATTCCGGGGTATAGCTACTACCACCGCCAATAATGGCAAGTTTGATCGCCTCTCTAGACATTTTCATCCCCCTTTACTTGTTCGAGATTTTTTTGTTCAGTGCGACGATTTCTACAGCCATCTCTTGAGCCAAAATCGTAGTCATCAGGTGATCTTGAGCATGCACCATCACTAACGTCATCGGGACTTTCCCTTCTCCCTGATCTTCTTCAATAAGCTGAGTCTGTATTAAGTGGGCTTTATTAATGCACTCTCTTGCTTGAGAGAGCTTCTCGTCAGCCGCTTCAAAATCTTGTTCTCGAGATAAACGCAATGCCTCGTAGCTTAAACTTCTGGCTTCACCAGCATTGCAAATGATCTCCATCACAACCAATTCTTGTTCCATCATTTTCTCTCCGAAAATCGGGCCGCGGTAATTGCGGCCCATTAAGCACAGTTAAGCAGTAACGCCTTCGCCTGACGGCTGCGTGTCACCTTTAGTTTCCTTCGTCGTTGGTAGTTCTTGCTCCAACATTTGCTTCTCAAACATTTTGAAGAATGGGAAGTAGATGATTAGATCAAGAATCAATAAACCAATGACGAGCAATACTGGCGCAAAGGTCCAACCGCTACCCCACGAAGCACCTATCAGTGCCGGTGTTGTCCAAGGTGTTGTAGCGACACCCATACCCACAAAGCCGACATGCACAGCAAAATACGCAATCGTAGCGTTGATGACTGGAGCGAAGACGAACGGGATAAACAAGGTCGGGTTCATCACAACTGGGCTACCGAAGATCACTGGTTCGTTGATTTGGAAAAAGCCAGGCACCGCACTCATTCGACCAATGCTCTTAAGGTGAACAGAACGGCTAAACGACATCAGCATAACAAGAGCAAGTGTTGCACCAGAGCCGCCAATAAAGATGTAAAAATCCCAGAACGGTTGAGTAAATACGTTTGGAATCGGTTCACCTGCAACAAAGGCTTCAATGTTGGCACCAATGTTGGTCAAAAAGATTGGAGAAAGCAGTCCAACAACAATTGCAGCACCATGAATACCCGCAAACCAAAGTAGCTGGCAAAGCAATAAAGCGCCAATAATGGCAGGCAATGAGTTAGACGCACTAATTAGCGGTTTAAAGATAGCCATAACAGCGTCTGGAATCAGCATGTCGTACTGGGTTTGTACGAAAAGGCTAAGTGGATATAAGGTAATGAATATCGCTAAGACTGGTAGCAATACTTCAAATGATCGCGCAATCGCCGGTGGCACCTGCTCTGGCATGCGAATCGTAATATTGTGCTTTTTCATAAAACGGTAGAGCTCCACCGAGAAAAATGCACACATCACTGCGGTGAAGATCCCGGTTCCGCCCATGTGAGACATAGACAACGCGCCATCTTTAGCTGGGGCCGCAATGAGTAAAAAAGACATTAGTGACAATACAGCACTCGTGATCCCATCCATCTTGTAAGCCTTCGCTAAACTATAAGCAACGCCCAGCGAAACAAAAATGGTCATGATCCCCATCGACATGTTGTAGGGCATCATTATGGTATCAAAATGTGTAGTGGCGAAATCGAGCCAAATTCGACCAAAAGTAAAGGTTGTATCTTCGGCAAATGGGGGGAATGCAAAAATCAAAATGAAACTACCGACAATAATAAACGGCATTGCGACAATAAAACCGTCTCTCATTGCGCGAACATGGGGCTGATTCCCCACTTTAGCTGCTATAGGGGCTATATGCTTTTCGACTGCGCCTATAATTGCGTCATAAAGCTTCATAGAGTCCATCCTTATTTTAGGCAAAAGAATCCCGCATCAAATATTTATATTTGATGTACAGTTATCTTTTTAATTTAAAACTATATTTTAGTTAATTAATTCTAATGCTTGCTCTAGTACTTCTTCTCCCTTCATCATTCCATAATGCTGAGGAGAAATCGCGTCAATGTTTTTACCATGCTCTTGCGCCGTTTTTCTTAGCTCTTCTAGCTGAAAACGTACTTGAGGCCCGAGAAGACAAACATCGTACTCTTTAATTGCATCTTCAAATGCATTCACTGACATCGCATCAATTTTGCATTCAATTCCTTTATTTTCAGCAGCTTGCTCCATTTTCTTAACAAGCATACTGGTTGACATCCCTGCGCTACAGCATAAAAGGATCTTTTTCATAGCCTTACTCCCGTTGTGTAAATTTCAACCTGCAAAAACTGTAGCAAAAATAACCAATACAAAAAAGCGCAACCGGTTGCATTATTCGTGGACACAATCCCAATTTAGAAAATACCACCTATTTTTTTGTAATTATTTAGGTCTAGGATAAAAGTCATAAAATAATTTAAGACATCACATTAAGTTTCAAATTATCAATATTTTACTACTGACAACGTCGTTATTAATTTCTTAAAAGGAATAGAGAATGAAATTTAATAAATTGGCTATTGCAACGCTTGTAAGTGCCGCACTATCACAACACTCATTTGCTCAAACCGACTCTAAAGGCACAATTTATCTAACGTTTGATGATGGACCAATCAATGCATCTATTGACGTTATTCAAGTACTTAACCAGGAAGATATCAAAGCGACGTTTTACTTTAATGCTTGGCATTTAGATGGAATTGGTGATGAGAATGAAGACCGTTCCCTAGAAGCCTTAAAGCTCGCATTAGACACTGGTCATATTGTTGCGAACCACAGTTACGATCACATGGTGCACAACTGCGTGGATGAGTTTGGACCGAACAGTGCTGCGGAGTGTAATGCGACCGGGGACCACCAGCTTAACTCGTATCAAGACCCTGTTTACGATGCCTCAATGTTTACGGAAAACTTATCTGTGTTAGCAAAGTATTTGCCGAACATTACAAGCTACCCGAACTACAAGGCAACAGAGTTTGCTAGACTGCCCTACACCAACGGTTGGCGCGTGACGAAAGACTTCAAAGCAGATGGGTTATGTGCCACGTCTGATGACCTGAAACCTTGGGAACCAGGATATGTATGCGATACATCCAACCCATCCAACAGTGTAAAAGCAGCTATCGAGGTTCAAAATATCCTAGCGAATAACGGCTATCAAACTCACGGTTGGGATGTGGACTGGGCACCCGAAAATTGGGGCATTGAAATGCCAGCAAACAGCCTTACAGAAGCAGAAGCATTTCTTGGATATGTGGATTCCGCGTTAAACACTTGTGCACCAACAACGATTAACCCGATCAACTCCAAAGCTCAAGAGTTCCCATGTGGTACACCTTTACACGCCGATAAAGTTATCGTATTAACTCACGAGTTCCTATTTGAAGATGGTAAGCGTGGCATGGGTGCAACGCAAAACCTACCTAAGCTCGCTAAGTTTATACAGTTAGCAAAACAAGCGGGTTATGACTTCGACACAATGGATAACTACACACCGAACTGGCAAGTTGGTCATAACTACGACGCTGGCGATTACATCTTACACCTAGGTACTGTATACCAGGCTGTAACAAACCATACTGCGCAACAAGATTGGGCACCGTCTCCAACCTCTAGCCTTTGGACAAATGCAGACCCAGCCACTAACTGGACTCAGAATGTTTCCTATAAACAAGGTGATGTGGTGACTTATCAAGGTTTGCGTTATCTAGTTGATGTACCGCACGTGTCCCAAGCTGACTGGACTCCGAACACTCAGAATACCTTGTTCACAGCTCTATAGGCTGTTCTTACTATCACCATGTAGTAGTTTGCGCGAGGCATACCCCTCGCGCTTTTTTGTTTTGAAGATCCAGATACAACAAAGCCCCGACTTTCATCGAGGCTCTGTCTTAAAATATGGTACCGGTGGATGGAGTTGATTGGACTGGCATTCCTGCCGCCACCGCGAAGGCAACGCTAACTTTCTTTTGATATTTACGAACACCTAAAACGACGAAAGGCCGCTATAAAAGCGACCTTTCTAATATGGTACCGGTGGGCGGACTTGAACCGCCACGCCCGAAGGCAACGGATTTTGAATCCGTCGTGTATACCAATTTCACCACACCGGCATCTTTGGGCTATTGCCCTTTGATGGTTGGCATTATACGTAAGCTTTTGACCTGCGCAAGCAGAAATACCTTAAATAACTATCGTTTGCTGATAATTTCGCCACAAAGTGTGACAAAGCTGTACTCATAAGAAACGTACGCTCCATTTTCTACTACTCTTCCAGATGAAAATGAGTATACGAAACTCTTTTTAAGTTCTATTCACTGTAATATCAGAAACATAACCATTCCCAATGCTCGACAACGCATTATGGAGCATCTCTGCGGCATCTTCTGCTTGCATGAAGTGACTCGTGTCCATCTTATTGCCGCTTGTTTTCCAGAATTCCGTATCCATTCCACCAGGATAAACCGCGATAATTTTCATAGGTTTTCCTTTTAGCTCCAAACGAACCGACTCAATTAATCCTTTGACAGCCCATTTCACTGCACAATACGTAGACTCTTGCGCTTTAGGTTGTTGCGCGGCTGTGGACATGATCATGACCACTTTTATTGGATGATCTTTGTAACGCTTTACTAACTCTCTTAACACATGAATCGCAGAATTCAGGTTGTTATCAATCAACTTTTGAATCTCTTCCGGCTCCTGCTCTTCCAGTAAGCCAAAATAACCACTTCCTGCACTATGAATGACCATTTCAGGCGGCTGTTTCATCCCATCAAAGAGCTGTTTCACACCTTGATGTAATGAGAGGTTGCAAGCTTGATAGCCGACGTTATGAGAGAGTTGTTTTGCTAGTGCGGATAGTTTTTCTGTGTTTCTTCCTATGATATACGTCTCTTTGTCTTCCGCATCATAACGCTTTGCCAACTCTGCCCCTAAACCGCTACTTGCACCTGTAATTACAATCATGCGCTACCTCTTTTCAATCACATACTTTTAATTCATCTATCAATTAAGGTAACAGAATCGTGGTAATTCACACCTCAAGAGCACCATTCTTTGAAGCAAGCGGCTTTCTTACTTTCGTGATGCATGAAATATCAAGCAGAACGACGGGCATTTAACCTATGCTTAAGCAAGAATAACTTTCTGAATTTTCTATCGACTTTCTAGTGAGAACTGAATAGGAGCAAAGAATGACTGGGTCAAAATGGCAGTGGTTACTGAAACAGATGACACGAAAACTGTGGGTCCGGACGTCACTCTACGCATTACTAGCTGTTGCTACCGCCTTAATGTCGATTGTTTTAAACCAGTTCATTACTCTGCCCCCTGCCATCAACGTCAGCAAGGATTTGTTGAACAACATATTAAATATCCTCGCAACCTCCATGCTTGCAGTGACTACATTCTCTCTCAATATTATGGTCTCAGCGTACAGTGCCGCTAGTGCAGGGGTAACGCCGCGAGCGACAAAACTGTTGATGGAAGACAGCACAACACAAAATGCCTTAGCAACCTTTCTTGGCTCTTTTCTATTTAGTTTGGTAGGAATTATCGCGCTAGGTATTGGGGCCTATCATCAACAAGCACAAATTTATCTGTTCATCGTGACTATCGCCGTAATCGTGATGATCATACTCACTCTGCTACGTTGGATTCAGCACCTTTCCGTACTAGGAAGGGTCAGTGAAACCACTTCATACGTGGAGCAAGCCTTGTTAGATGCGATAAGAAAACGGGGCAAAGAGCGTTGGCTAGGTGCTCACCCGTGGAGCCACCCAGAACATAAACCCAAAGGAAGTAAACCTATTTTGAGCCAAGAAATTGGCTACTTACAGCATGTTGATATGCATCATCTCGATAGTATTGCTGAAGCAAACCAATGCACCATCTACCTTGAGCGACAACCGGGAAGTTTTGTGTACGTAGGTCAACCATTGGCTTGGGTTTGTGGAGAATTGCCAGACGAAAGCGAAGTAACGGCAGCCTTCACGATTCGAACGGAGCGTTCATATGATCAGGACCCTCGCTTTGGTTTAGTCGTTATGGCGGAAATCGCCTCACGAGCACTATCTCCGGCTGTAAATGATAATGGCACCGCGATTGACGTTCTTGGGCGTTCTGTACGAGCACTTTCATTATGGGGAGACCTACTCAGTGAGCCACCTACCAAAACTCGATATCCTAGACTATTTGTGCCCGCATTGAGCTGCCAGGATTTGTTTGATGATGTCTTTTTGCCGATAGCACACGATGGTGCAGCGCAACTCCAAATACAGATTCGCCTACAAAAGGCCTTGCTAGCTCTCTCTAGTATGCACCCTAAGTTATTTTTGTCACCAGCAATCAAGCTGTCAGAAAAAGCTTTAGAGCTTTCATTAAGCCAACATTATACCGAAGATGAGAAACACCAACTCTCTCAGCTATCTAATCTGGTCACAGACCAAAAAGCCAATGGTTAAGAGAGTCGAATTCAGTTGAAACATATTGCTGCACGGCCTCGTGTATCATGACATGTGCTGATAACGTAGGGCAGAAAAGTCTCTTCGTTTATACACAATTAAAGACTCTGTGCGTTAGGTCTCTTTTCTCTTGGTGAGGGAATCTATATTCTGACGCACAATTTTTAAGGTAAGTGATGGAATAATGACAACGTCTACAACTCTTCCACCTGCTGGTCTCTTTCGTCGACTTGCAGCGTTGATTTACGACACATTGATTATTATCGCAATTGAAATGATGGCCGCAGGTATTGTTATGGCCGTTGTGTTTGCACTAAATGCAGCAGGATTGTTGAGCTATGGCGAGTACGCTGATGCCGCAGATATGCTCGGAAAACACCCTGTATTGAGCCCTCTATTTACACTTTATCTTGCGGGTGTGTGGATATATTTCTTTGTGTTCTTCTGGACGCGAGCAGGACAAACTCTTGGGATGCGCGCTTGGAAGCTTCGAGTTCGCAATGCCAAAGACGGTGCACCAATTACGGTAACTCAAGCTCTGATTCGTATTTCGACATCTGGCTTTGGCTTGGCAAATCTGACTGTACCGATTGATCCGAAGAAACGTGGTTTCCACGACATTTGGGCCAAAACAGAGGTAGTTGTATTACCCAAGGCAAACTAACTTGTCTAGGAACACAAAAAAGGAAGGCGTAATGCCTTCCTTTTACATTTGGTTCGGTAAAATTTGGTTTATTCGATGATGCTTCAGTTATAGCTTTCTTCGTAGCAATGCAATCGCAATAGCTAAGAACACCAAACTCGGGGCCAAAGCACCAAACACTGGGGATATGCCATACACCAAGCTTAATGGGCCAAAGAACTCACTGGATATGTAAAAAGTAAACCCGGCAACCACGCCCGACAATACCCTTGCCCCCATGGTCACGCTTCTGAGTGGGCCGAAAACAAAAGATAGCGCCATTAACATCATCACAGCAATTGAAAGCGGCTGAGTCAACTTACGCCAAAACGCCAACTCATAGCGAGATGCATCTTGTTCCGATGCTTTTAGGTAAGTCACATAATCATACAAACCGCTCAGTGACAGTTCTTCTGGCTTCACGGTCACCACAGCTAGCTTATCTGGTGCCAAAGAGGTGTGCCACTCCATCTGTTCGATGTCTTGCTTTGAAATTACGTTTTCATTTTCCATGTCCGTAATTTGTACGTAACGCATCAGCCAGTTGTTATCTTGTTGGTAGTCGACTTCTTCGGCGAAAATAACTTTTTGTAGATTCTTATCATCATCAAAACGCCACATATTTAAAGCATAAAGTTTGTCGTCTTCGACTTTACCGATAAAGATAAAGTCGTTTGCATCACGAGCCCACACACCTGAGCGCACAGACACAATGCTACCACCTGATATCGCAAACGCACGTAAGTCACGGGCCATCTTCTGGGCCTCAGGAGCGCCCCATTGACCTAACGCCATAACAACAATCATGAGCGGGACGGCCGTTTTGAGTACCGATAACCCGATATCCAGCTTAGAGAAACCAGCAGCTTGCATCACCACCAGCTCAGAGCTTGAAGCCAACATACCTAAGCCGATCAGGGCACCGAGTAATGCCGCCATTGGAAAGAACATTTCGATATCACGCGGCACACTGAGTAACACAAAGTACAACGCATGAGTGAGGTCGTACACACCTCGCCCTACTTTACGTAGCTGTTCTACATATTTGATGATGCCCGATAAGCCAACAAACGTCGCTAAAACCAAGGCAGTGGTAGAGATGATGGTTCTACCGATGTAAAGGTCTAAGATTTTGAACACAGCTTACGCGAGCCTCTTCTTGCGGAATTTGTCTTTTATTCGTCTAGCAGCAACGCTGTCCATCATATTCGCCATGATAGCAACAATCAGCAACATCGCATTGATTGGCCACATACCAATAGCAGCCGGGATGTCACCATCTTCTAATGCAGATTTGGTTGCACTGATCGCCAAGAAATACGCTAGATAGATCAGAATCGCAGGCCCCATTTTGGCAAACCGTCCCTGACGCGGATTCACCGCAGACAAAGGAATAACGAGCATTGTTAAGAGTGGAATACACACAAATAACGAAATTCGCCATTGTAGCTCCGCTTGCGCCTCTGGATCTGGGTGACCTATCAAGTCAACCGTTGGGTATGCTTCCCAGTCTCGCCCTTTCTTTTTGACCTCACGTTGGCCGATAACACCTTCGTATTCATCGAATTTCGTGATCATATATTCAACGCGAGTAGGCACACCTTCATAACGCGTACCTTCTTTCATAGTGATGATCTGACGACCGTCCGAAAGCTCTTTTACTTCACCAGAAGATGAGAACATCACACTCGGTAACACCGAATCTCGAGGGCGCATCTGCGCAACAAAAACGTTGCTCAAGGTATTGTCTTTAATGTCATCGATGAACACAACCGATGAACCGTCTGGTGTACCTTGGAACTGACCTTTTTTAAGTAGGTCAACGCTGTTTTCTGACGCTACCTGCTCATAAAGCTGCTCAACGCGGTCTTGAGACCACGGCGATAGCCACAACGCATTGAAAGCCGCCACCGCTGAAGTAATCAACGCTAGGTATAAGGCCGCTTGAACCAAGAATTTATTACCAATACCTGTCGCGTTCATTACGACAATTTCGCTCTCTGCATACAGACGACCAAATGTGATCAATATGCCGATATACAGACTTAAAGGCAGCATTAACAGACCCATTGCTGGCATATTCAAACCAACAATCGAGAAAATCAATCCAGCAGGAATATCCCCATCAGAAGCATCAGCAAGAACACTTATGAATTTCTGGCTTACAAACACCAAAAAAAGTACGAAAAAAATCGCAAATTGGCTCTTGAGTGTTTCGCGGATCAAATATCTAACAATAATCACGCTGAAATTACCTATACAAAACTTGTTTTTTTGGTCGAATCACTATAGTTTCCCGTTGAACCATTTATTTTTTTAAAAATTATAAACTAGATGTTAGTCGCTTAATCAGCTCTGCATGTAAGCCTGGAGCTAAAATTCAACAAGTAAGCGATCATTATCTAACATTTAGAGCAATTTGTCTTCAGGATGTAGGAGTACGCATGGAGTTCAGTGTAAAAAGTGGCAGTCCAGAGAAACAACGTAGCGCATGTATCGTTGTTGGTGTGTTTGAACCACGTCGCCTTTCTCCAGTAGCCGAACAACTTGATAAAATCAGTGACGGTTACATCAGTTCACTACTTCGCCGTGGTGATCTAGAGGGTAAACCTGGTCAGATGCTGCTACTGCATCAAGTACCAGGTGTTTTGTCAGAGCGCGTTTTACTTGTCGGTTGCGGCAAAGAGCGTGAACTTGGCGAGCGCCAGTACAAGGAAATCATTCAAAAGACGATCAGCACACTTAACGAGACAGGCTCAATGGAAGCGGTATGTTTCCTAACTGAACTGCATGTTAAGGGTCGTGATACATACTGGAAAGTGCGCCAGGCTGTAGAAGCGACTAAAGATGGTCTATACACATTTAATCAATTCAAGAGCGTGAAACCTGAGACTCGCCGCCCACTGCGCAAGCTTGTTTTCAACGTACCAACGCGTCGTGAATTGAACTTGGGTGAAAAAGCAATCACTCATGGTCTTGCTATCGCATCAGGTGTCAAAGCCTCAAAAGACCTTGGCAACATGCCACCAAACGTAGCAAACCCAGCTTACTTAGCCTCTCAAGCTCGTCGTCTTGCTGACGATTACGAAACCGTAACCACCAAGATCATTGGTGAGCAAGAGATGGAAAAACTGGGTATGACCTCTTACCTAGCAGTAGGCCGTGGTTCTAAAAACGAATCTATGATGTCTATCATCGAGTACAAAGGTAACCCTGACTCAGATGCAAAACCGATTGTGCTCGTAGGTAAAGGTCTAACCTTCGACTCAGGCGGTATCTCTCTAAAGCCGGGCGAAGGTATGGATGAGATGAAGTACGACATGTGTGGTGCGGCATCGGTATTCGGTACAATGAAAGCGCTAGCGAAGCTAAACCTACCAATCAACGTTATTGGTGTTCTAGCGGGCTGTGAAAACATGCCTGGCAGCAACGCTTACCGTCCAGGTGACATCCTAACGACCATGTCTGGTCAAACTGTAGAAGTTCTGAACACGGATGCGGAAGGTCGTCTTGTTCTTTGTGACGCACTGACTTACGTAGAGCGTTTCGAACCAGACTGCGTGGTTGACGTTGCAACGCTAACTGGGGCTTGTGTTATCGCACTAGGCCACCATATCAGCGGCGTAATCTCTAACCACAACCCTCTTTCTCATGAGCTAGTAAACGCTTCTGAGCAAGCGAGTGACCGTGCATGGCGTCTACCAATGGCAGACGAGTACCACGAACAGTTGAAAAGCCCGTTTGCGGATATGGCAAACATTGGTGGTCGCCCTGGTGGCACAATTACTGCGGGTTGCTTCTTATCTAAGTTCGCGAAGAAGTACAACTGGGCACACGTCGATATCGCAGGTACCGCGTGGAAATCAGGCGCAGCGAAAGGCTCAACGGGCCGTCCTGTCTCAATGCTTGTCCAATTCCTTTTGAACCGCAGCGGCCAAGAGACAGAAGAGTAATTTCTGAACAGAATCTAAAAGGGCCGCAAGGCCCTTTTTTATTATCCTAATTTTCTAAAATGAAAGTGGGACTTAAGATGGTCTTAGGAAGAGACCCAAGGCAAATGAGAGAATGATGCAAACTGCAACCTTCTACATCATTAACGAAGAGAGCCCGCAAGCAACGGTGGCTGGCTTTGAAGAATACATCGTGTTTTTGGCTCAGCACTTTGCTCGCCAAGGCGCTAAAGTGTATTTAAACTGCCAAGACAAACCACACGCCGAGCAGCTCGCTGAAGCCTTTTGGCAAGTTGATGCAGACAAGTTCATGGCACATAACCTCGTAGGCGAGGGACCGAAATACGCCACCAATATTGAAATCGGCCATGAAGGTGTAAAACCTAATTGGAACCGTCAGCTGGTAATTAATTTGGCGGAAAATGAGACAACCTTTGCGAACAAGTTTGCTCAAGTGGTAGACTTCGTGCCCTGCGAAGAAAAAGCTAAACAACTCGCAAGAGAAAGATATAAAATTTACCGTCAAGCAGGTTACCAGCTGCAAACGATCGAAATTCAATATCCTTAACGGTCAATCCTTATAGTTAAGGCGATCTTGTTAAGATCCCTCACTTATAAAGATTGACTAAGATTCAACCATCAACGTATCCATTAAAAGAGCGCTATGGAAAAGACATACAACCCAACTTCAATCGAACAAGCTCTGTATCAGACTTGGGAAGAGAAAGGCTACTTTAAGCCACACGGTGACACTACTAAAGAATCATACAGCATCATGATCCCGCCACCGAACGTCACTGGTAGCCTACACATGGGCCACGCGTTCCAAGATACGATCATGGATACGCTTATCCGTTGTGAACGTATGAAGGGTAAAAACACCCTTTGGCAAGTAGGTACTGACCACGCTGGTATCGCAACTCAGATGGTTGTTGAGCGTAAGATCGCTGCAGAAGAAGGCAAAACAAAACACGATTACGGTCGTGAAGCTTTCATCGACAAAATCTGGGAATGGAAAGGCGAATCTGGCGGCACTATCACTAAGCAGCTTCGTCGTCTTGGCGCATCTGTAGACTGGGATCGTGAACGCTTTACGATGGACGATGGTCTATCTAACGCCGTTCAAGAAGTCTTCGTACGTCTATACGAAGACGATCTAATCTACCGCGGTAAGCGTCTAGTTAACTGGGATCCAAAGCTACACACAGCGATTTCAGATCTAGAAGTAGAGAACAAAGACACTAAAGGCCACATGTGGCACTTCCGCTACCCACTAGCAGATGGCGCTAAAACAGCGGATGGCAAAGACTACATCGTTGTTGCAACGACTCGTCCAGAGACCGTGCTAGGCGATACGGGTGTTGCAGTTAACCCAGAAGATCCACGTTACAAAGATCTTATCGGTAAAGAAATCATCCTTCCTATCGTTGATCGTCGCATCCCAATCGTGGGCGATGAGCACGCAGATATGGAAAAAGGTACTGGCTGTGTGAAAATCACACCTGCGCACGACTTCAACGACTACGAAGTAGGTAAGCGCCACCAGCTACCAATGATCAACATTCTGACTTTCGACGCAAACATCCGTGATGCTTCTGAAGTATTCAACACCAACGGCGAAGCAAGCGACGCTTACAGCACTGAGCTACCAGCTAAATACCACGGTATGGAGCGTTTTGCCGCTCGTAAAGCTATCGTTGCTGAATTCGACGAGCTAGGCCTACTTGAAGAAGTGAAAGATCACGATCTACAAGTTCCTTACGGCGACCGTGGTGGCGTGGTTATCGAACCAATGCTAACTGACCAATGGTACGTACGTACTGCGCCTCTAGCGAAAACTGCAGTTGAAGCAGTAGAAAACGGCGACATCCAATTCGTTCCTAAGCAGTACGAAAACATGTACTTCTCTTGGATGCGTGACGTTCAAGACTGGTGTATCTCTCGTCAGCTATGGTGGGGTCACCGCATCCCAGCTTGGTACGACAACCAAGGTAATGTTTACGTAGGTCGCACTGAAGAAGAAGTTCGTAAGAACAACAACCTAGAGTCAGTCATTGAACTTCACCAAGACGAAGACGTACTGGATACGTGGTTCTCTTCTGCACTATGGACGTTCGGTACTCAAGGTTGGCCAGAGCAAACTGACGATCTGAAAGTATTCCACCCTTCAGACGTTCTAGTAACTGGTTTCGACATCATCTTCTTCTGGGTTGCGCGCATGATCATGATGACCATGCACTTCGTGAAAGACGAAAACGGCAAGCCACAAGTACCATTTAAAACGGTTTACGTTACTGGTCTAATCCGTGACGAAAACGGCGACAAGATGTCGAAGTCGAAAGGTAACGTACTTGACCCAATCGACATGATCGATGGTATCGACCTAGAGTCTCTCGTAGAGAAGCGTTGTGGCAACATGATGCAGCCTCAACTAGCGAAGAAGATCGAGAAGAACACTCGTAAGACGTTTGAAAACGGTATCGAAGCATACGGTACAGACGCACTGCGTTTCACTCTTGCAGCAATGGCATCAACAGGTCGTGATATCAACTGGGATATGAAGCGTCTTGAGGGTTACCGTAACTTCTGTAACAAACTATGGAACGCAAGCCGTTACGTAATGATGAACACAGAAGAGCAAGATTGTGGCTTCAACGGTGGTGAGATTGAATACTCACTAGCAGACAAATGGATCGAGTCTCAGTTTGAACTTGCAGCGAAAGCGTTCAACAACCATATCGACAACTTCCGTCTAGATATGGCTGCGAACACGCTTTACGAATTCATCTGGAACCAATTCTGTGACTGGTACCTAGAGCTAACTAAACCCGTTCTATGGAAAGGTACTGAAGCGCAACAGCGTGGTACTCGCCGTACACTAATCACGGTACTTGAGAAGACTCTACGTCTAGCTCACCCAGTGATTCCTTACATCACTGAAACTATCTGGCAAAGCATCAAGCCATTAGTTGAAGGTGTAGAAGGCGAGACAATCATGCTGCAAGCACTGCCTCAATTCGACGAAGCAAACTTCAACCAAGAAGCGCTAGACGACATTGAATGGGTGAAAGCGTTCATTACCAGCATCCGTAACCTACGTGCTGAATACGACATCAACCCTGGTAAGCCGCTTGACGTTATGCTGAAAGCAGCAAATGCAGAAGATGCCTCTCGTCTAGAAGCAAGCAAGCAAGTACTGATGTCACTAGCGAAGCTAGAAGCAGTACGCGTGCTTGAAACTGGCGAAAAAACTCCTGCATGTGCGACAGCACTGGTTGGTAAGTCTGAGTTGATGATCCCAATGGCAGGTCTGATCGACAAAGATGCTGAGCTTGCTCGTCTAGATGGCGAAATCAAGAAGACTCACGGCGAAATCAAGCGTATCGAAGGCAAACTAGGTAACGAAGGCTTCGTAGCGAAAGCACCTGAAGCAGTTGTTGCTAAAGAGCGTGAGAAGCTTGAAGGCTACAAAGAGACACTAGCTAAGCTAGAAGAGCAGAAGACAACGATCGCTGCGCTTTAAGCCTCAGTGAAAGAGAAGAATTAACACTTCTCACTTTTGGTTCAAAAGGTTGGTCATCATGGCCAACCTTTTTTGTATACATTTCACCAAAACCATCATCAATAGCTTCCCCCTATCACAACAATACTCATTACCCATTAGCATTAATGAGAATTATTATCGATAATGAACTCATCGAAACAAACACGATTGAGTAATTATCATGAAAAAGACACTAACTTTCGCAGCACTGCATTTTACTATCGCATTTAGTGTCGCTTACGTACTCACAGGCGACATTCTAATTGGTAGTTTAATTGCCATGATTGAGCCTTCAGTGAACACCGTAGCCTTCTACTTTCATGAAAAGGCATGGGCAAAAGTCCCAGCACTTAAAGCTCGTCAGTGGATGACCAAATTAAAAACCGCAAGCTTTGCGACCGTGCACTTCAGCGTCGCTTTTACCGTGGTTTACTTACTAACAGGTGATGCATTCGTCGGCGGCGTAATGGCGATGCTAGAGCCGAGTTTGAACACGGTGGTTTACTACTTCCACGAGAAAGTATGGATGCGTAAATCATCAGAAAAAGCTCCAGCACCGCAGTTTTGTTTACATCACCACGCTTAAACATGGAGGCTCACTACGTCTCCTAACGAGAAAAATGACATTTACCATTGACAAGGTTGCGCACCGCAATTAATTTAATTGCGGTGCGCAACTTTATTTTTAGAGGTAAGTGATAATGAACGCTCGTCAACTTCGACACTACTCCCGTCAAGCCGTCCGATTGCTTGGTATGCTTGATAAACAATGCGGCGATGTCGCTCTCACTCCAGTGCAAGCGCACGCATTGGGTGAAATCCAATTGCAGCCATTGACCATCAATCAGCTGGCACAGCAGCTTAATGTCGACAAGTCCAACGCGAGCCGAACCGTTACTGGTTTGATTAAATTAGGTTTGGTCGAGAGCATCGAAAACCCAAAAGACAAACGTAGTCAACTCGTAGCGATTACAGAGCAAGGCCAACAGGCGTTATCGCAATTGGACCAACAGCAAAACCACTTCTTTGAACAGCTGCTTACCCAACTCGATGAAAGCGAGCAAGAGCAACTCAAACTTGGTCTAGAGACTTACCTAAAAGGGCTAACAAAAGTGTGTCAGGCTGAGGAATACGTTCTTCGACCTCTTACTAAAGCAGACAACCCGCAAGTCGCAGATGTGATTCGTAAAGTCTCTGCAGAATACGGCTTAACCGCAGACAAAGGTTATGGTGTGGCTGATCCAACGCTTGATGATATGTATTCGGTTTACAATCAATGCGGGGCCGCCTACTGGGTCATTGAACATCGCGGAGAGATCGTTGGTGGCGGTGGCTTTGCCCCTTTAGCTGGCGAGCCAAATGTGTGTGAACTACAAAAGATGTACTTCTTACCTCAAACACGAGGGCACGGTTTAGCCAAACGCATCGTCGCATTGAGCTTACAATTGGCGAAACAATTTGGGTATCAGCAGTGCTATTTAGAGACAACTGAATGTCTGAGAGAAGCGGTAAGCTTGTATGAAAAGCTAGGCTTTGAGCATCTCGATACCCCGCTTGGACAAACAGGGCATGATGCATGTGAAGTAGTGATGCTTAAAACACTGTAATAAAGAGCATTACTAAGAGTTAAAGCACAACATGGGTAACACAAAGCTCCTGGCTCAAGACAACAGTGAAGTTTTGGTGCTGCCCATCCAACTCAACAGACAACTGGTAGAGATCACTTGGATCAGGATCAGTAAGATCGGCATACTTTGGCGCTTCGATCTGGAATAAAGCGCTCGCATGCTCCGCTCGGACATCAATAGGAATATGGTAAGTCATACCATTAAACTTAACCGATGCAGAGACCAGACCCGGCGCAAAAGTTTGGTAGTACAAGTCTACTTTAAACTCGCAACCACCACCGTGGTGCCAAATCTGCTCGGTTGCCACGCGGTCTAAACGTACATTGCGAATGAACTGCAGATACGGTTCTTGCCATACCCCTAAGCGCTCGTCACTCTTTTGGTATTCATGATCTGCAAGTGAACACAACTCCGGTTTATCCTCATCCAACAGAAGATCTTCTTCTTCCTCAAGGAATAGGATCTCAAAACGGTTGCGCCCCATCTGCATGAACGGGCGAATGTCTTTCTTGTAGACATTTTGAGAACCGTCACAGTCAAACAATGCTACTCCGTTCAAACGCACTTCTGCATGGTAATCCACACCACCCAACACCATTTCTACCGCTGGGAATGCCATCATGGATTCATCCACTTCAATGTCATGCATCAGGTGCCACTCTTGCTGACGAATTGCTTCTTCTGTCATTTCAACTGGCAATACCTGACTCAAAGGAGCAGGGAAAGTAATGTCATCCTGTGGGATAGAAAGGTCCGTCAGTGGAGAGACTTGCCATAAACCGGCGAGTGAGAGTTGCATATACACCTTGAGCTAGATCAATTTTCACGCATTATAGGGAGAAATCCCCTATAAACTCAATGTGAATTATTTATCGCCTCCACATTCGTCAGTTTTTCAAGGTATAAAAAAACCAGCGTTAAACGCTGGTTTTTCCAAAAGTAGTGAGCTTTGATTACTCGTCGTCTTCATCTTCTTCAGGGTAAAGCGCATCTTCGCCTTCGTAGTACGTACCCCAACCGTCATAGATGATGTCGTATTTTTCTGCCAAGTGAATCAATTTTTCAACTTGCGCATCAATCGCTTCTGCATCTAGTGCGGACTCCATAGTCGCATCACAGCAAAGCAACTTGTTACCATCTTCATCTTCAGTTTCTTCTGCTTCAAGAACTTCAAAGCCCATCTTGAATGCTTCAACTACCGCTTTTTCTAGCGTGTCAAAATCTTCTGCAAACAGGTGGTGCTCAATTTCGTATAGCGAATCTGGATCGCTGCCATCTTCTAGCAATGCTGCAATGATATCGCGAGTCTCTTCCTTTTGAATCTCAATTAATTCTTCTACTGATAGATATTCATCTTCGTGAGACATGTTTTGGCTCCAGATTAGTTACTTGATGGAAACACAATACCCGATACTGAGTATGCTGATCCGGTGAAATATGGCATGGATTGCGATGAAAAGCCACAAACAAACATCATACCACTGCGATTCTTATCGGTTATTTGAATCTAAATATTAAACCGACCACACAAAGAAACAAAAAATTAACAAAGAATGGCATTTTTTAATATTCAGAACATCCTAATTGACACTTAATGTGGTTATTTTCTCTTTCTATGCGTGTTTATGATGCTTTCTTGAATACACTCACGTGTAAAACGAAGAAGCATAACGAATAAATTCACTTTAATAATGCATAATTTAGAATAAAAATGCAGGTTTTATGCACTGTGCGTGTATTCTTTCTCAACGGGAAAATTAGAATAAAAACGCACGCACTCTAATTTTAGCAAAATAGCATTTATATCTAATAATAAATTTAATAAGAATCAAAATAAAAATAAAAAACTCACAAAACCAGAAATACCAGAATATAAACAAAGCTTGATAACTTGCATCTTTCTAGGAAGCTTGTCATAACTAATGGCTGGAAAATTTGTAAGGATACAAAATGAGCAAGCTGTACGTTGGATCAGAAGTTGGTCAACTTCGACGAGTTCTATTAAATCGCCCTGAACGCGCCCTAACCCACTTAACTCCGTCAAACTGTCATGAGTTGCTATTTGATGACGTTCTTGCTGTAGAAGCGGCAGGTGAAGAGCACGATGCATTCGCACGTACGCTGCGCGAGCAAGACGTTGAAGTGCTTCTCCTCCACGATTTACTGGTCGAAACCCTCGCTGTTCCAGAAGCAAAACAATGGCTGCTGAACACTCAGATTTCTGACTTTCGTTACGGGCCAACCTTTGCGCGAGACCTACGCCAATACTTTTCAGAAATGGATGATGAACACCTTGCCTGCATCTTTTTAGGTGGCTTAGCTTACTCAGAGCTACCGATCTCCTCATCTTCTATGCTGCCAAAAATGAAGCGTCCTCTCGACTTTGTTATTGAGCCACTGCCTAATCACCTCTTTACTCGTGATACCTCATGCTGGGTTTATGGCGGCGTTTCTCTTAACCCGATGATGATGCCTGCACGCCAACGTGAAACAAACCACTTACGTGCGATTTATCGTTGGCACCCAATTTTTGCTGGCCAAGATTTTATCAAATACTTCGGTGACGATGATCTGCATTATGATAATGCGAATGTCGAAGGCGGTGATGTGTTGGTTATTGGTAAAGGTGCAGTTCTTATCGGTATGTCTGAGCGTACGACTGCACAAGGTGTAGAGAACCTTGCAGCAAGCCTATTTAAAGCAGGCCAAGCGACCGAAGTGATTGCAATTGATCTGCCTAAACACCGCTCATGTATGCATTTAGACACCGTGATGACCCATATGGATGTAGATACTTTCTCTGTCTACCCTGAGATCATGCGCAAAGATCTCGACACATGGCGCTTAACACCAAAAGGCAACGGTGAAATGCATGTTGAAGCCTCACATAACTATCTGCACGCGATTGAGTCCGCTCTTGGCTTAGATCAGCTGAAAATCATCACCACTGGTGGCGACAGCTATGAAGCGGAACGCGAACAATGGAATGACGCCAATAACGTTCTAACTGTAAAACCGGGCGTAGTAATTGGTTACGAACGCAACGTATACACCAACGAAAAATACGATAAAGCTGGCATCAAAGTACTGACAGTACCTGGTAACGAGCTTGGTCGTGGTCGCGGTGGCGCTCGCTGTATGAGCTGTCCAATAGAACGAGACGATATATAACTTACTCGTCCCTTTACATTAGGTGAATCAAAACTAAGGTTGATGTGAATACATCAACCTTTTTTAGCTTTAATTAAAAATAATTATTCACAATAAAAGCATTTATATGTTTTAATGAATTCTATTAATCTAATCACATGTACTAAGGGACGAGCTATGGCTTTCAATTTACGTAACCGCAACTTTTTGAAGCTATTGGACTTCTCAACCAAAGAAATCCAGTTTTTGCTCGAACTGTCTGCAGAGCTGAAAAAAGCTAAATATGCAGGAACAGAGCAGAAGACACTTCAAGGTAAAAACATCGCACTAATCTTTGAGAAATCTTCGACTCGTACCCGATGTGCGTTTGAAGTCGCTGCCTTTGACCAAGGTGCTCAAGTCTCTTACATCGGCCCTTCTGGCTCGCAGATCGGTCATAAGGAATCGATGAAAGACACCGCTCGCGTCCTTGGTCGTATGTATGACGGGATTGAATACCGAGGCTTTGGCCAATCCATTGTTGAAGAGCTTGGTACTTATGCTGGTGTTCCAGTGTGGAATGGTTTAACGGATGAGTTCCACCCAACCCAGATCCTTGCTGACTTCCTGACCATGCAAGAGCACGGCCGTGGTAAACAGCTACATGAAGTAACCTTCGCTTACCTAGGTGATGCGCGCAACAACATGGGTAACTCACTTATGGTGGGCGCAGCGAAAATGGGCATGGATATTCGCCTTGTCGCGCCAAAAGCGTTCTGGCCTGAAGAAGATCTCGTGGCAACTTGTCAAACTATCGCGCAACAAACCGGTGCAAAAATCACGTTAACAGAAAGCGTTGAGGAAGGTGTGAAAGGTTGTGACTTCCTATACACCGACGTTTGGGTGTCTATGGGTGAGTCTGCCGAGGCATGGGATGAACGTGTAGCGTTAATGACACCTTATCAAATCAATATGGACGTGATTAAGCAAACGGGTAATCCACATGTGAAATTCATGCACTGCCTTCCAGCTTTCCACAATGATGAAACCACCGTCGGCAAAGAAGTCGCTGAAAAATACGGTATGAAAGGCCTTGAAGTAACAGAAGAGGTATTTGAATCGGAATACTCCATCGTATTCGACGAAGCTGAAAACCGTATGCATACCATCAAAGCCGTGATGGTTGCGACGCTAGGAAGCTAAACCAGCGCGCAAAAACAGCCGATAAAAACCATGATGTAATCGCTTGCGCTCACGAAAGTTAAGCGTATAATGCTCGGCAATTTGTCTGAGGATTAAGAAATGACCACGCTGATTGCTGACGTAAAAACGCGATTTGCTCTCGCTAAGCGACTACGCTTACGTGGTGTTATTTTCGTTAATTCTATTGAATTTTAAAACCTCCCCATTGGGGAGGTTTTTTTATGTCCAAAATTCCTTTCGGTTATTTGGATGTAGTCATCAATGTTATAGGGAAGAAGATCATGGCGAACTCGCTTTACCAGAAGCACATCATCTCTATTCCAGAGCTTTCACGCGAAGAACTGGAACTTATCGTAGAAACAGCAGGTAGCCTTAAAAAAGCACCTCGACCAGAACTGATTAAAAACAAAGTCGTTGCAAGTTGTTTCTTTGAACCATCAACACGTACACGTTTATCGTTTGAAACAGCGATTCAGCGCATTGGTGGTGACGTGATTGGCTTTGATAATGATGGTAATACCTCTCTGGCGAAAAAAGGCGAAACACTCGCAGATTCAGTACAAGTCATCTCTTCTTACGTCGATGCCTTTGTGATGCGTCATCCACAAGAAGGCGCCGCTCGCTTGGCCTCTGAATTTTCAAATGGCGTGCCAGTGATCAACGCGGGCGACGGTGCAAACCAACACCCAACTCAAACGCTACTCGACCTATACACCATCGCGGAAACACAAGGGCGTCTAGACAACCTGAACGTCGCATTCGTAGGTGACCTAAAATATGGCCGCACAGTGCACTCACTGACTCAAGCCTTAGCAAAGTTTAACAACATCCGCTTCTTCTTTGTTGCACCAGATGCGCTGGCAATGCCAGATTACATCTGCGAAGAACTAGACGAAGCTGGCATTCAATATAGCCTACACACAGACATGGAAAGTGTGATTCCTGAACTGGATATTCTGTACATGACACGCGTACAGAAAGAACGCTTTGACGAATCGGAATACGCTCATATTAAGTCGGCTTACATCCTAACGGCGGCACTACTAGAAGGCGCGCGTGAGAACTTGAAAGTACTGCACCCACTACCACGTGTGGATGAAATCACAACTGATGTTGATAAAACGCCTCATGCTTACTTCTTCCAGCAAGCTCAAAATGGCGTGTATGCTCGCCAAGCACTGCTGGCGCTTGTTCTAAACGAAACACTGTAATCGAGGGGAAAAATCATGGCTAAAGAAACTCAATTGCAGGTAGAAGCAATCAAAAATGGTACGGTCATCGACCACATCCCTGCGCAGATCGGCATCAAAGTATTAAGACTGTTCGATATGCACAATTCATCACAACGCGTAACGATTGGACTGAACTTGCCATCATCAGCACTCGGTCATAAAGATCTACTCAAAATCGAAAATGTGTTTATCAATGAAGAGCAAGCGAGCAAGCTAGCGTTGTATGCTCCTCACGCGACCGTGAATCAAATCGAGAATTATGAAGTGGTGAAAAAGCTCGCGTTAGAGCTTCCTGAGCGCATCAATGATGTATTTGAATGCCCGAATTCAAACTGTATTTCTCATAATGAACCAGTAGAAAGCAGCTTTAGCGTGTTCGAGAAAAAACAAGAAATCCGCCTAAAGTGTAAATACTGCGAGAAAGTGTTCTCACGCGAGATCGTAACCGAGCGATAAACACGCCGCACGACTAGGCTGTGATACGTTTAAAATACCCTGCAATGTCAGGGTATTTTGCTCTTTACCTACCGAGGGTTTAGAGGCAAACTGAGAATCTTTATTCCCTACAACTGATGGAAAAAATCAAATGACGAAAGTACTTCACACTGAGTCTGCACCAGCAGCAATCGGTCCTTACGTTCAAGGCGTAGATCTAGGTAACATGGTTCTTACTTCTGGCCAAATCTCAGTAAACCCAGCGACAGGTGAAGTGTCTGCTGATATCGCAGAACAAGCTCGTCAGTCTCTAGAAAACGTAAAGGCTGTAGTTGAATCTTCAGGTCTTAAAGTATCTGATATTGTAAAGCTAACGGTTTTTGTTAAAGACCTAAATGACTTTGGCACAGTGAACGAAGTTTACGGCAAGTTCTTTGATGAGCACGGCGTAGCAAACTACCCTGCACGCTCTTGTGTAGAAGTGGCTCGCCTACCAAAAGATGTTGGCATCGAGATTGAAGCAATTGCAGTTCGCAAATAATTGCACTTGCTGACAAACATAAAAAAACGGGTAGCTCAGGCTACCCGTTTTTTATTGTCTTTTCGTGATGATATCGCAGTAAAACTTAAGCAGCGTTGCGCTGTTTGACTTCTTCATCTAACGATTCAAGCTTCTCTTTCATCTGTTCACGACAGATATTCGCTAACTCGCGAATGCCCTCTTTACCATAGCCTTCAGTGCTGATTGGAGGTAGCATTTCAACAATCACATGACCATTGTTCCAACGGTTCAGCTTAATTTTATTCGTCGAGCTACATACGATAGGAATGATTGGCACACCTGCACCAATTGCCGCATGAAAAGCACCTGTTTTGAATGGAAGCAAACCACGCCCACGAGAACGCGTGCCTTCTGGGAACATCCACACAGAAACATCACTTTCTTTCATACTGCTCACGACCTGATCGATAGTACCTTTTGCTTTAGAACGATTCGCTCGGTCAATCAGAATGTTACCCGTAAGCCAGTAAAGCTGACCAAACAGTGGCATCCAAGCCAAGCTCTTTTTACCTACTGTCACAACTTTCGGAGTCACAGCCGCAGAAACAGTAAACATGTCCCAGTTGTTCTGGTGGTTAGCAATGTAAACATGTTGGCCGCGTGAATACGCATCTTCAGGGATACGTAACTCTAACTTAATCCCAAACACACGAGACATCTTGGCAAACAAACGGCCAAAAGTGAAAACGTGCTTAGGGTTTCTAGGGCTTAATAGGCAGTAACCACAACCACCAATAAACATAACAATCGCAAAGATAGCGACAGCAAATACACGTAACAGTGCAATCATTCTTGTTCTCCAGGAACCGGCTTTTGCCAGATACAGCTATTAATATCTCTCTTTCCATAAAGGGAAAATATGGTCATGAGAGTGATATAAAAAAGCCGAAACTCAGGTTTCGGCTCTCTTGATATCCAAGTTACCTGCGGTGCAGTTTAACTTGCCTAGCTCACTCGCTCAATATTTGCGCCAAGTGCAGCCAGTTTATTTTCGATTTTGTCGTAACCACGGTCGATATGGTAAATACGATCAACGACGGTTTCGCCTTTAGCAATGCAACCTGCAATAACCAAACTAGCCGAAGCTCGTAGATCGGTTGCCATCACTTGCGCACCGCTGAGTGACTCAACATCACCACAGATAACCGTATTGCCTTCGATCTCAGCTTTAGCGCCCATACGCATGAGTTCTGGTACGTGCATAAAGCGGTTTTCAAAGATAGTCTCTGTGATCACGCCGCCACCTTTCGCCATCATGTTCAGAAGCGTAAATTGAGCTTGCATATCCGTCGGGAAACCAGGATGTGGCGCAGTACGTACACTTACCGCTTTTAGCTCGCGGTCGGTCATATCAACGGAGATCCAATCTTCACCCGTTTCGACAAGCGCGCCAGCTTCTTCCAGCTTGGCGAGAACCGCTTCAAGCAAATGAGCATTAGTGTTGCGACATACCACTTTACCGCCAGATACTGCTGCTGCGACAAGGAATGTTCCCGTCTCAATACGGTCAGCAACCACGTTGTGTTTACAACCGCCTAAGCGCTCAACACCTTCAATCGTAATGGTATCTGTGCCAGCGCCAGAGATTTTTGCGCCAAGCTTATTTAGGAAATCAGCGGTATCGACGATTTCAGGCTCACGCGCAGCGTTATCTAGTGTTGTTGTGCCTTCCGCCAGCGCTGCGGCACACATGATGGTGATCGTCGCGCCTACGCTGACTTTATCCATCACGATGTGCGCGCCTTTTAGACGACCATCCACTTCTGCTTTCACATAACCATCTTCTAATGTAATGGTTGCGCCAAGCTGCTCTAAACCAGAAATATGCAGATCCACAGGACGGGCACCGATGGCACAACCGCCTGGTAAAGAAACCTGACCTTGACCAAAGCGCGCCACCAAAGGACCTAAAGCCCAAATAGAAGCACGCATGGTTTTCACTAAATCATAAGGCGCGCAGTATTCTGTAATACTGCTTGGATCAACATGAACAGAGCCATTGCGGCTTACTTTCGCGCCTAAACGCTTAAGCAATTCCATGGTTGTGTCGATATCACGAAGGTGTGGTACGTTTGCCACTTCTACTGGCTCTTCCGCCAAGATAGACGCAAATAAAATCGGCAGTGCTGCGTTTTTTGCACCTGAAATGGTCACTTCACCAACTAGTGGTTTATCTGACCCAATAACTCGAAACTTTTCCATCAATAAACCTTAAAGCGACATCAATTTCTTATCACGAGCCCACTCTTCTGGTGTGAACGCTTTGATTGATAATGCGTGAATGTCGTTACGCTGGATGTATTCCATCAGAGGAGCATAAATTAGCTGCTGCTTCTTAACGCGGCTCATTCCATCGAAACAAGCATCAACAGCAACCACTTCATAGTGGCTACCTTCACCTTTCACATGCACTTCTTGAAGGTTTAGTGCTTCTTCTAATAACTGTTGTACTTTTGCGCTATCCACAATTTACCCCTGATAATTCTGTATGTGTTTGGCCACTAAAGATTCAACATTGCTCAGTTGAAACAAAGTGCGCAGTTGCGCCGGCACGAAACTGAGCATTATATGACAGTTTTGCTTTTTTGCATGCTCTAATAAGTGGATTAACATCACCATTCCTGCAGAGTCGACGCGCTCTATCTCTTTTAGCGAGCATTCCAGATCCGATTGAGCAGGTTGCCATTGCTGTGCATACGCCCACAATGAAGGCACTGTATCTCTATCAAGTGCCCCTGTTAGCTTAAGAATGTTTTGATCCAATTGCCACTGAGCGGGAGTCTGGGCCATTATTTCTTCGCCTCGAAGCGGATCGGTTCTGCGGCCAATTTTTCTAGGTCTTTAGCAACAGATAGAATACCTTCTTGACGAATTTTACTGTTCCATTCAGATTGTTTACTAGAAAGCAAACTAATGCCCTCTGCAATCATATCGAATGCTTCCCACTCACCAGACTGGTTGTCTTTACGCAGTTTAAACTCAAGTTTGATGTTTGGACGCGGAGTATCGATGATATCAACTTTAATGCTTGTAATACGCTTAGAGTCATCAATGCTAGGCTCAGGACCAAACTCAATTTTTTGGTCAGAGTATTGCGTCAACACTTGTGCATAAGACGCAATCAGGTACGCACGAAATGCATCGATAAACTCAAGTACATCTTCACGCTTAGCACCTTTTAAGTTTGGACCAAGAAGTTTTAACCCTGCATAGCGGTAGTTGACGTAAGGCATTAGCTCTTCTTCAACGATCACTTTAAGTAAATTTGGATCTTGTTTGATTTTCGGCTGTTCGGCTTTCAATCTTTCGAACGTGACTTCAGCTACCTGCTTCATCATCTTATAAGGTTCAGTTTTATCCACCTCTGCTGCTGTTGCTCCAAAAACGCTAAACACAGCACAAACTGAAAGTAGTAATCTCGCTAACATAGTTATTCCTTACTTGAGTCGTCTGAACCACCTACGCTGTATAGTACTTGACCAATTAAGTCTTCAAGCACAAGCGCCGATTTGGTGTCTTCGATGGTATCACCATCCACCAGCATGACTTCATCATCAAAAACGAAGCCAGGTACTAAACCAATGTATTGCTCACCAATCAGGCCAGATGTCAAAATTTGTACGCTCGACGTTTCTGGGAACTGATTGTATTTGATATTGATAGATAGTGTTACAACTGGCAATAAGTTGTCTGGGTTAAGCGAAATACTACTTACTCGACCAATCACAACGCCCCCCACTTTTACGGGAGAACGAACTTTTAAACTGCCAATATTATCGAACTCGGCTTTGAGGGTATAAGTATCACCAGAGCCAATGCTTTTTACGTCAGCAACTTGAAAAATCATCACAAGAATCGCGCAAATTCCCGCTAATACAAAGCTGCCAACCCATAATTCAGTTTTACGTGTTTGTTGCATGATTAATTCCCAAACATCAATGCGGTCAGTACAAAGTCTAATCCTAGTACTGCTAAAGAAGAATGCACAACAGTGCGCGTAGTTGCTCGGCTGATCCCTTCCGATGTTGGAATAGCATCATAACCGTTAAATAGAGCGACCCAAGTAACCGTAATTGCAAACGCAAAACATTTGATCATACTGTTACCAATGTCTTGTCCTAGCTCAACAGAGGACTGCATCGCTGACCAAAAACTACCGTGATCAACGCCTTTCCAGTCAACACCAACAAGCTGAGCGCCCCAAATTCCCACAGCCATGAAAATCATAGCCAGTAAAGGCATTGAGATAACCCCAGCCCAAAACCGTGGTGCAATCACTCGTTTCAATGGGTCTACCGCCATCATTTCAAGGCTAGACAGTTGTTCCGTTGCTTTCATTAGACCTATCTCTGCGGTTAACGCAGAACCGGCACGACCAGCAAACAAAAGTGCAGTAACAACGGGTCCTAATTCACGGAGTAACGAAAGCGCTACCATTTGCCCCAAACTGCCTTCTGCGCCGTAATCCACCAACACAACATAGCCTTGTAGACTCAAAACCATTCCAATGAACAGACCAGATACGACGATGATCGCCAGCGACTGAACACCAACAGAATAAAGTTGCTTAACAAGCAGAGGAAAGCTTCTGATCGGTTGTGGCTTAGAAAATAGCGCCCCAATCAACATGAAAGTCGCACGACCAAATGCTCCGCAAATAGAAAGCGTGCGTCGACCCAGCGAGGCGACAAAGTGAATGAAGTTATCGACCATCAAATAAGTCCTTTTCGATACTTTGAGAAGGGAAACGAAACGGTACAGGACCGTCGGCATCACCTTGTAAGAACTGCTGGACACGAGGATCAGAGTTTTGAGTCAGCTCTTCTGGCGTACCATAGGCGATGATTTTTCCATCGGCCATCAGGTATACCCAGTCAGCAATACTCATGACTTCAGGTACGTCGTGAGAAACCACAATAGAGGTCAAACCTAACGCTTGGTTTAGATTGCTAATTAGCTCAACCAAAACGCCCATAGTGATTGGGTCTTGCCCCACAAACGGCTCATCGTACATGATCAGGTCAGGATCAAGTGCGATTGCACGAGCCAAAGCAGCGCGTCTTGCCATACCACCTGAAAGCTCACTCGGCATTAATTGCGCCGCGCCGCGTAGACCGACAGCTTCGAGCTTGAGTAACACCATGGTGCGAATCAAATCTTCCGATAAATCGGTATGCTCTCTCAATGGAAAGGCGACATTATCAAAAACATTCAAATCAGTGAATAAAGCCCCTGACTGGAACAACATGCTCATTTTCTTTCGAGCATGGTAGAGTTTTTTACGCGAGAGAGAGGGAATATTGTCGCCATCAAACCAGATCTCTCCTTGCTCGGGATACAACTGACCACCAATCAAACGCAGCAGTGTTGTTTTACCAATTCCCGATGGTCCCATAATGGCCGTCACTTTGCCCTCAGGAACATGCAGATCAATATCATCAAAGATCATGCGTTCTCCCCGTGAAAAAGTGAGGTTGTTCACGGTGACTAAATCGTTGTTCGACATATCATCTCTTCTACTGTAGGAGCGTTGCAACTCACGGAATCATCAAGCAGATACTAATCGGAGTTGAATTCTACGTTTAATAAAGTAACGTCGGTACATTTATTAGGCTGCAATCATAAGCACATTGGCGTTGAATTTAAAGCACTGTTCAATTAAATAAAGTCGACTATATCCCTGCAATTTCTCATGGTTTATGACCTAATTAGCACGAAGTGTTTAAATCCTAGACCAGAATTGCTCATTTAAATGAGTGAGATTTACATACATTTTCGTTACTAACCTTTAATTTATTCTTCGTTTATCTTCCATTTTAGGCCGCAAAAGGTCAAAATTAGCGGTTATTCATTTTACTTATTTAATACTTAGGAATTCTCATGCTCGAAGCCGTTGCGTTGCTTATAGTCGGTCTTGTTTTGCTTGTTTGGAGTGCAGATAAACTTGTTTTTGGCTCTGCAGCGATAGCCCGCAACGTCGGTATTTCCCCGCTTGTCATCGGCATGACAATCCTTGCGATGGGCTCATCCGCCCCTGAGATGATGGTATCTGCAACCGCTGCTTGGGATGGCAAAACAGATACAGCGGTGGGTAACGTATTAGGCTCCAACATAGCGAACATTGCGTTAATCCTAGGTATTACAGCGCTGATCAAGCCTTTGTCGATTAGCTCCGCCGTCATCCGCCGAGAACTTCCACTCATGATAGCCGTAACCGTACTCGCTGGTATTCTGCTTTGGAATAGCCATCTCGGTTTTTATGAGGGTGTCTTATTGTTTGTACTCTTTGGGGCATTTTTATTTGCTATGTTGCAAATCAGCCGCAAAGAGCAAAAATCAGGTGATGTTTTTCTTGATGACCAAGAGTCAGAGATCCCAGAAGGCGTCAGTAACCCTAAAGCAATCATGTGGGTGGTTATTGGCTTGATACTGCTTCCTTTGGCAGCCAGCATGCTGGTTGATAACGCGGTAATTATTGCTAAACACTTTGGTATGAGCGACCTTGTTATCGGTCTAACTATTATCGCCATTGGCACTAGCCTGCCAGAACTAGCCGCATCACTTGCGGGAGTTTTAAAGGGTGAAGACGACATGGCTGTCGGTAACATTATCGGTTCGAATGTGTTTAACATTCTGGCGGTAATGGGGATTCCTGGCATCATTAATCCATCGGTGCTCAGTGAGTACGCGATGGGACGTGACTTCTGGGTCATGTTAGGCGTTTCATTGTTACTTGTCGCGATGTGTTTGGGTAAATCACGCAGTATTAACCGTATTGAAGGTGCCATCTTGTTTGTGTGCTTCTTAGGTTACCAAGTGTACTTATTCGCAAACATGACCGCTTAATTACCACGATCAATAAGTAGAGATCTGATATGTCCAATCAATTTGATTTTCGCGCTGCTGCTAAACAAGTTCTTGATATCGAAGTTGCTGCTCTGCAAGAGCTAGATACCTACTTTGATGATCAATTTGAAAAAGCGTGTGAACTTATCCTTTCCAACAACGGCAAAGTTGTCGTTATGGGTATTGGCAAGTCAGGCCATATTGGTAACAAGATTGCCGCCACTCTGGCAAGCACTGGGACTTCGGCGTTTTTCGTTCATCCAGGCGAAGCCGCACATGGTGACTTGGGTATGATTAGCCCTGGTGACATTGTGCTGGCAATTTCTAACTCTGGTGAATCAAACGAAATTCTGTCTCTATTTCCAGTATTAAAGCGCCTGAATATTAAGATCATCAGCATGACAGGTAAGCCAGAATCAAATATGGCCAAGCTGTCTGACTTACACCTGCAAATTACGGTACCTCAAGAAGCTTGTCCGTTAGGCCTGGCGCCAACTAGCAGTACGACTGCCACATTAGTGATGGGAGATGCATTAGCCGTAGCTCTGCTTCAAGCTCGTGGTTTTTCTGCCGAAGATTTTGCCCTATCTCACCCAGGTGGTGCACTGGGGAGAAAACTGCTACTTAAGTTGTCTGATATTATGCACTTTGGAGAAGCGTTACCTAAAGTTTCTCCTGACGCATTAATTCGCGATGCCCTGCTTGAAATTTCAGAAAAGGGGTTAGGCATGACAGCCATCGTCGATGAGCACGATGCTATGCTTGGTATATTCACCGATGGTGATTTACGTCGTACCTTAGACAAGCGTATCGATATTCATACGACGGCAATTGGCGAGGTCATGACGACAAACCCAACCACAGCACACCCTGATATGCTGGCGGTTGAAGGTTTGAACTTGATGCAGAATAAAAACATTAACGCTCTGATTTTATGTAAAGACGAAAAAATTGTGGGTGCACTGAACATGCACGATTTACTAAAAGCTGGCGTGATGTAATATCAGCACAAACATTTAAATCATTTATTAGACGAATAAAGGCAATGGTCAGGGAAGTACTGAGCTAAACGATAGGCCTTCATTATATGAGTTTTACTCGCCTTATTTATTTGCTCTTGATCTTCGTTGTAGCGTGGTGCGGTTATTACCTACTAACCCCTAAAGGCAACGACGCAATTCAAGTAGCACCAGATTCTGAACTGCCCATGTTCAGTGGTTCTGGATTAGAAAACATCACCTACGGTGAAGATGGTGTCCGCAGTTACATCATTCGCTCCACTAACTTAGACCATTATGCTAAGAGTGGAGATACTATTTTTAATAACCCGACTTTGATGGTTTACCGTGAAGGTAGCGTCATTGAATGGAAGGTGACTGCCACAAGAGCAGTGTTAGATGAAGACCAAGTTTTGACTTTATATGACAAAGTCTTAATGCAAAATCTTCTGCCTGGTGCGAGTTTTGATACCATGGCAACAGACAAATTGGTCATTAATCTAACCAATCGTGATTTTAAAGCTGACCAACAAGTGATGTTGGTTGGACCACAATTTGAAACTACTGGAGGCGCAATGCAAGGCAACTTAAAACAGCATACTGCGACTCTGACAGATGAAGTTCAAGGTCGATATGAAACCGTTACACCTTAGCCTACTGGCACTGGTATTGGCGGCGCCTCAAGCGCTGGCACTCAAGTCGGATACTCAACAGCCGGTTTACATAAACTCTGACACCCAACAGGTGGACATGAAGAGTAACCAGGTTGTTTTTGAAGGCGATGTATCTCTTAAGCAAGGGAGCATCAATATCGATGCTGATAGAATCGTGGTAACTCGCGATCCTAAAACCGAAGCAATTAAACAGATTCAAGCATTTGGTAAACCTGCGAAGTTTTCTCAGCTGATGGACGATGGTAAAACACTTAGCGGTCAAGCTACGGAGTTGGATTACCGTATTCCTACAGACGAACTGACCATGAAAGGTCAAGCGCAGCTGGCGCAAGACAACAACACCATTAAAGGTTCTTCGATTCGTTACCAAATTGGTAAACAAAAGCTAGTCGCAGATAGCTCTAAGGAAGAGCGCGTTACGACCATTTTACAACCCAATCAGATAGAGAACTAATATGGCAGTACTGAGTGCGAAAAACTTGGCGAAAAGCTACAAAAAACGCAAAGTCGTCACTGATGTTAGCTTAGAAGTTGAATCTGGTCAGATTGTTGGGCTGCTCGGTCCAAACGGTGCGGGTAAAACCACCTCGTTTTACATGATTGTCGGCTTAGTACCTCGCGATGAAGGCACCATTACCATTGACGACAATGACATCAGTATTTTGCCGATGCATAGCCGTTCACGACTTGGCATTGGCTATCTTCCGCAAGAAGCGTCGATTTTCCGTAAGCTTTCAGTAGAAGATAACATCATGGCCGTACTTGAAACTCGTCAAGAAATGACGAGGGAAGAGCGCCAAGATAAACTGGAAGATTTGTTGGAAGAATTCCACATCCAGCACATCAGAACCAGTGCTGGTATGGCACTATCAGGGGGTGAGCGACGCAGGGTGGAAATCGCTCGAGCTTTAGCGGCCAACCCTCAGTTCATTTTATTGGATGAACCTTTCGCTGGTGTTGACCCAATTTCGGTTAATGACATCAAGAAAATCATTGAGCATCTGCGCGATCGTGGTCTCGGAGTGTTAATCACTGACCATAATGTACGTGAAACACTGGACGTATGTGAAAAAGCCTATATCGTGAGCCAAGGGCACCTAATTGCATCGGGAACTCCGGCAGAAGTTCTCAATAATGAACAGGTGAAACAAGTTTATCTCGGCGAACAATTCCGTCTATGATTATATTAGGAACGGTAAGATTCTGAGCATTACAAGGTAAGTAACACTGAATGAAACCTTCATTACAACTCAAGCTAGGTCAGCAGTTAGCCATGACGCCACAGTTGCAGCAAGCGATTCGCTTATTGCAATTGTCGACACTCGATCTTCAACAAGAAATCCAAGAAGCGTTGGACTCCAACCCATTATTGGAAGTTGAAGAAGGCCAAGACGAGCCTCTAGCAAACGGTGAAGATAAGTCAGCGGTCGAGGCTGCTGATAGCAACAGTGCTAGCGAACCAACAGAAATTGACGTTCCAGATAGCTCCGATGTGATAGAGAAATCAGAAATTAGCTCTGAACTTGAAATCGACACGACTTGGGATGACGTCTACAGCGCGAATACTGGTAGCACTGGCTTAGCTCTTGATGATGATATGCCCGTCTACCAGGGCGAAACCACTGAATCATTACATGATTACCTCATGTGGCAGCTTGACCTAACACCATTCAGTGAAACCGACCGCACGATTGCATTAGCGATTATTGACGCTGTTGACGACTACGGCTATTTAACTTTGTCACCTGAAGAGATTCATGAGAGCTTCGATAATGAAGAGATAGAGTTAGACGAAGTAGAAGCTGTTCGTAAACGCATTCAACAATTCGATCCTCTTGGCGTTGCATCGCGTAACTTACAAGAATGTTTGTTACTGCAACTGACGACCTTCCCAGAAGACACGCCGTGGCTTGCTGAAGCCAAAATGATACTTGCGGATCATATTGATCACCTAGGCAACCGAGACTACAAGCTCGTCATCAAAGAGACTAAGCTGAAAGAAGCCGATCTTCGTGAAGTCTTAAAGCTTATCCAACAGTTAGATCCTCGTCCAGGTAGTCGCATCACTCCTGATGATACCGAGTACGTAATTCCAGACGTATCCGTTTTTAAAGACAATGGCAAATGGACCGTTTCTATAAACCCGGATAGCGTGCCAAAATTAAAAGTAAATCAACAATATGCTCAATTAGGCAAAGGTAATAGCGCGGATAGCCAGTACATCCGCAGCAATTTGCAAGAGGCAAAATGGTTAATTAAGAGCTTAGAGAGTAGAAACGAGACGCTACTCAAAGTTGCAAGATGTATTGTTGAACATCAACAAGATTTCTTCGAGTATGGTGAGGAAGCCATGAAGCCAATGGTACTCAATGATGTCGCTTTGGCTGTGGACATGCATGAATCCACGATTTCTCGTGTAACAACGCAAAAGTTTATGCATACACCACGTGGTATTTTTGAATTGAAGTACTTCTTCTCTAGCCATGTTAGTACTGACAACGGCGGAGAATGTTCGTCAACAGCAATTCGTGCACTCATTAAAAAACTGGTCGCAGCAGAGAATACTGCCAAACCACTGAGTGATAGCAAGATTGCTGCTCTTCTGGCTGACCAAGGGATTCAGGTCGCAAGACGTACGATAGCCAAATATCGCGAATCCTTGGGAATTGCCCCTTCAAGTCAGCGTAAACGCCTATTATAAGGCACTAACTGAAAAGGAAAGTCTATGCAAATCAATATTCAAGGCCATCACGTTGATCTTACCGATTCAATGCAAGACTATGTAAATTCTAAGTTTCAGAAGCTCGAAAGGTTCTTCGACCATATCAATCAAGTGCATGTTGTACTAAAAGTTGAAAAAATTACTCAAATCGCGGAAGCTACGCTTCACATAAATCAAGGCGAAATCCACGCATCAGCCGATGACGAAAATATGTATGCCGCGATCGATTCGCTGGTAGATAAATTGGTTCGCCAACTTAATAAGCACAAAGAAAAACTAAACAGTCATTAATCATGCAACTGAGCGAAATACTGTCATTGGACTGCACCAAAAGTGCGGTCCACTGCACGAGTAAAAAACGCGCCCTTGAAATGATCAGCCGTATCGTGGCTGATCAAACGGGCCAAGATTCTACCGAGCTGTTCGAATGCATGCTCAATAGAGAAAAAATGGGCAGTACCGGTATCGGAAACGGTATTGCGATCCCTCACGCGAGAATGCAATCAAGCGACAAGGCCATTGCTGTCTTACTGCAATGTGATGAAGCAATCGAATTTGATGCGATTGACAATCGACCTGTCGATCTTCTTTTTGCGCTCCTTGTACCAGAAGAACAGTGCAAAGAGCACCTCAAGACTCTATCCTCTATGGCAGAACGTCTGAGCGATAAGCAAGTATTAAAACTACTGCGTAATGCTCAGAGTGATGAAGAACTTTACGACATCATGATTCACCAATAAGCAGGACTAACTCCATGCGACTAATCGTTGTTAGCGGGCACTCAGGTGCCGGTAAAAGTATTGCGCTTCGTGTACTGGAAGACTTAGGTTACTACTGTGTTGATAACCTGCCAGTTAACTTGCTGGACGCATTTGTTCATTCTGTTGCTGACAGCAAACAGAATGTTGCAGTCAGCATTGATATTCGTAATATTCCTAAAAAGCTAAAAGAACTGACGAGTACACTAGAACAGTTAAAAACTGAGCTTGATGTGACCGTGCTTTTCTTGGACGCTAATAAAGAAACGCTACTCAAACGCTACAGCGAAACACGCCGAATTCACCCGTTATCTTTAGGTGGCACCTCCCTCTCGCTCGATCAAGCCATCGAGCGTGAGAAGCAAATTTTGACGCCACTCAAAGCGCATGCAGATCTGGTCCTAAATAGTAGTGGGCAGTCTTTGCATGAATTGAGTGAAACCGTGCGTATGCGCGTTGAAGGCAGAGATCGCAAAGGGCTCGTTATGGTATTTGAGTCTTTTGGTTTTAAATACGGCCTGCCTTCCGATGCCGATTACGTATTTGACGTTCGCTTCTTACCTAACCCACATTGGGAACCAGCACTACGCCCGCTTACAGGTCTGGATGCTCCTATCGCCGCATTTTTAGAGCAACACCAATCGGTGTTAAGTTTGAAATATCAAATTGAAAGCTTTATAGAGAATTGGTTACCTCTGCTTGAGAAAAACAACCGCAGCTACCTGACCGTTGCAATCGGTTGTACTGGTGGTAAGCACCGCTCGGTGTACTTAACTCAGCAAATCGGTGAATACTTCTCCAACAAAGGACACCAAGTACAAATTCGCCATACCTCACTAGAGAAAAACGCTAAGGAGTAGCCGTGGAGTTAAGTCGTAAAGTATTGATTCAAAACCGCCTTGGCTTACATGCTCGTGCAGCAGTCAAACTGGTCGAACTGGCACAGAGCTTTGAAGCGGTCATCACCATCGACAATGAAGAAGACAAAACCGCCACAGCAGACAGCGTAATGGGCCTGTTAATGCTAGAGTCCGCTCAAGGACAATACGTCACGATCCACGCAACGGGTGGGCAAGCGGAAGAAGCACTGGATGCCGTTTGCCATTTGATCGAAGATAAATTTGATGAAGGCGAGTAGTTTACTCGCTTTTTTCTTACCTCCCATTATCTTTCTCTTCCCTGACCTAATAAATAAATTTGCTTAGTATCATAAGTTGTTATTAAAAGGCGCCTAGAATTAAGTTATTATTCAACGCATTGTAAATATCAGGAATTGGGAGGAATGAATGGCAGAGCAAATTGAATTCGACCAAGCTCACCAAGCCCTCCAAGAAGTCACAGAAGCGCTAGAAAATGGTCGCTTCGTCCATGTTCGTCGTCAATTACAGGACATGGAACCTGAGGATATCGCTCACCTTTTAGAAGCCTCCCCACGGAAGAGCCGTGAAGTTCTTTGGCAACTCACCGACCCTGAAGATTATGGTGAAATCCTTGACGAGCTGAACGAAGACGTCAAAGACAGCCTCGTATCCAAAATGGCACCAGAAGCGCTTGCAGAAGCGACAGAAGGCATGGATACCGATGACGTGGCTTACGTACTGCGTAGCTTGCCTGACAACCTGTCACGCGAAGTCCTGTCGCAAATGGACTCCTCTGACCGTCTACGGGTCGAAACCGCCCTATCCTACCCAGAAGACACTGCGGGTGGACTGATGAACACCGACGTCATCACAATTCGTGGTGACGTCGATGTGGACGTAGTTTTGCGTTATCTACGTATGAAAGGCGAGCTTCCAGAAGCTACGGATGCCCTGTATGTGATCGATGAAGAGAGTAAGCTCATCGGTGAACTGCCGATCACGACGCTTATTACCACTCAGCCAGACGTAAAAATCATTGATGTAATGGAAGACGCGGACGAGGCCATCACCGTCGATACTAGCGACTCAGATGTTGCGAGTCTGTTCGAACGCCGTAATTGGGTATCTGCACCTGTTGTTGATGAAAACTTGCATTTGGTCGGTCGTATCACCATCGATGACGTGGTTGACGTTATTCGTGAAGACGCGGAACACTCGATGATGAGTATGGCGGGTATGGACGATGACGAAGATACTTTCGCGCCTGTTGTAAAATCAGCTCGCAAACGCAGTATCTGGCTTGGCGCTAACGTATTAGCCGCCCTTGCTGCTGCTTCCGTTTCTAACATGTTTGAGGCCACATTAGACCAAATGGCCGCCATTGCGGTATTGATGACGATTGTTCCGTCCATGGGTGGTGTCGCTGGTAACCAAACCGTCGCACTAGTGATTCGTGGTCTTGCTCTTGGTCATATCGGTGACTCAAACAAACGCGAACTGTTAATGAAAGAAGCCTCGATCGGCTTACTTAACGGCATCATGTGGGCGCTAATTATTGGTGGTATTGTTGTTGCTTGGAAAGGTAACTGGATGCTCGGAGGAATCATTTCCGCCGCCATGCTGACCAACTTATTGGTCGCAGGTATTGCCGGAGTAACGATTCCAATCCTATTGAAAAAAATGAACATCGATCCCGCTTTAGCTGGTGGTATGGCATTAACAACAGTGACGGATGTGATTGGTTTATCTGTCTTCTTAGGGCTTGCCACAATACTGATTACCTAACAGAAAAAACGAAAAAGCCTGATGAACACATCAGGCTTTTTTGATTCTGAATTGCTAGAAAAGCTTATTCACCCGCCACTTTCATGCTATCCAGTAGGATAGAGCCCGTTTGGATTTGTGAGCGCGTTTCAATATCACTACCAACCGCCACAATCTTGGTGAACATGTCTTTTAGATTACCTGCGATGGTAATTTCTGATACTGGGTATTGGATTTCGCCATTCTCAACCCAGAAGCCTGCGGCACCGCGAGAGTAATCACCCGTTACCACGTTCACACCTTGTCCCATGACTTCTGTCACTAGAAGACCAGTACCGAGCTCTTTAAGCATTTGCTCGAAGTTTTGGCCTGTCGACTTCACGTACCAGTTATGAATCCCACCAGCGTGACCTGTCGGCGTCATCTTCATTTTACGTGCGGCATAACTGGTTAACAGATAAGTTGCTAGCACACCGTCGGTAATGATCTCACGGTCTTGAGTGTACACACCTTCACTATCGAATGGACTTGATGCCAAACCACGCAATACATGCGGACGTTCTGAGATATTGAACCATTCAGGAAGCACTTGTTTGCCTAGATGGTCAAGTAAGAAAGAAGATTTTCGGTACAGGTTACCACCGCTGATCGCCATAACGAGATGGCCAATCAAGCCTGTCGCAACATCAGCCGCAAACATGATTGGGTATTGACCTGTTTTTAGACGCTGCGCATCTAGGCGGTTAACCGTATTCTCTGCCGCCTTACGACCCACCGTTTCTGGGGTCCATAAGTCATCACGATGACGTGCCACGGTGTAGCTGTAATCACGTTCCATCTCGCCGTTTTGACCAACGCCAATTACACAACAGCTAGTACTATGTCGGCTAGACGCATAACTAGCTAATAAGCCATGGCTATTGCCATACACTTTCACGCCGTAATGACTATCATAACTCGCGCCATCACTTTGTTTGATTGCACTATTATAATTTAGCGCCTCTTTTTCTGCTGCAATCGCCACATTGGCAGCATAGTCTGGATCGGGTGCGTCAGGGTGGAAAAGATCAAGCTCAGGGATCTCTTGCACCATGTATTCTTTCGCTGCAGGGCCTGCAAATGGGTCTTCAGATGTGTAATGTGCAATATCTAGCGCCGCTATAACGGTTTGCTCGATTGCAGCTTCACTTAAATCAGACGTGGAAGCACTGCCTTTGCGTTGACCTCGGTAAACGGTAATGCCCAGCGCACCATCGCTGTTGAACTCGACATTTTCTACTTCACCCATACGAGTTGAAACACTTAAACCAGTGCTTTTAGTAATTGCGACTTCGGCGGCGTCAGATTTTGCCGATGCAAGCTTTAAGGCTCTTGCGACGGCTTGCTCTAGCTCGGTACGTTGCTCAGCAACCTGCTGTTTAATATCCATTGTCTTTCACATCTTGTCTTTGATGAACAATAGGATAACAAGAATTTCGCTTTCTCCCCATGATTCTTGTTAAAATAGTCATAATATTAATCAAAACACAGGCAACTGAAATGGCACGTAAGAATCAAAAAGCGCCATGGGAACCAGAAGAAGAGATCATCTGGGTAAGTAAATCCGAGATGAAGCGAGACATGGAAGAACTGCAAAAGCTAGGTGAGGAGCTTGTCGGCCTCAAACCTTCAGTTCTAGAAAAGTTTCCATTGAGCGAAGATTTGCGAGAAGCAATTGCTGACGCGCAACGCTTTAAAAATGAAGCGCGTCGTCGCCAATTGCAACGTATCGGTAAATTGATGCGTTACGAAGATCCAGAGCCAATCCAAGCCGCACTGGATAAAATTCGTAATAAGCACTCTCAATTAACGGCTGTATTCCACAAACTTGAAGCGTTGCGTGATCGCGTAGTGGAAGAAGGTGACAAAGCCATTGATGACGTAATGGAAATGTACCCAGAAGCGGATCGTCAGCGTCTACGCCAACTTGCTCGCCAAGCAGCGAAAGAGAAAAAAGCTGGGAAACCAGCAAAAGCGTACCGCGAAATCTTTCAGATCCTTAAAGGTCTAAACGAAGAAGAGTTTTAATTCGAGGGCTCACGCAATGAGCATTCGATTTAAACGCAAAAAGCAGACGTCAATGTCTGCTTTTTTTATCTTTGGTTTTACAGTCAGCGTTACACTAAGCGATTAACGCGGTCTCCGCGCTCGAAAGCGTTAATGTTCTCAATCAGGATTTCCGCTAAACGTTGGATAGATGAGTCGCTGCCCCATGCAACATGCGGTGTCAGTAACAAATTAGGTAAACTCATATTGGCAATCAGCGGATTGCTCTCATCAGCCGGTTCTTGTGTAAAAACATCAAAACCAGCCGCTGCAATTTCTTGCTGTTTTAAGGCATCCACCAGTGCGCTCTCATCCACCAAACCTCCACGCCCTGTATTAATCAAAATGGCGTTGGACTTCATTTGTTGCAACTCTGCTTGACCAATTAAATTCTGAGTATGATCGTTGAGCGGGCAATGCAAAGTCAGCGCATCGGAGCGTTTTAATACTTCCTCAAACGACACATAACCTGGTCTACATTCTGCCGCCCCTTTACGCTCAGAAAACAAGACGGTCATTCCTAACGCTTGAGCCAGATTCGCCGTCGCTTGCCCTAGTGCCCCACTACCAACAACACCTAACGTGCTACCACCAATATCCCCGATTGGGTGAGTAAAAAAACAAAACTGCTGGTTACGCTGCCACTCACCTGCGGCAATATCTTGGTGGTACCCAAATAAATTCCGTCTTAAAGCGAATAACATTGCCATCACGTGCTCGGGCACCGAACGCGTCGCGTAACCACGTACATTAGCAACCGCAATATCATGATTAGCACAGTAGTTCACATCGACGTTGTTAAAACCAGTTGCGGCAACCGCGATCATCCGTAATTTTGGTAGTTGCTCTAATACATGTTGGTCAAGCAGGACTTTATTGCTAATCACGATATCGGCATCGGCTAACCTTTCTATTACCTGCCCAGGCGCAGTTAGGTCGTACTCACGCCAGTGGTGCGGAAAGCTAGGTCGTGGGATCTCAATATGTTCTGGGATGGTCGCTCGATCTAAAAATACGATGCTTGGCAAAGACATAACAACTCCTTGTTCACGGCTGAAAGACAGGATACATCAACCACAGTAACGAAATAGCCAAAAATAGCGAACTAGAAAGAACCGCTGTTAGTGCAATTGGCATTAAGGGTGTGGCAACGTTTTATAATCAGGCAATGTACGCTCTGGCGAAAAATAGTTAAAGATCATCGCCTCGGCTTCAGAATAAAAGTCACAGGGTACAAAAATACTGCTCAGCTGATCCGTAGCTGGATGATAAAAACTTAGCTCCGCAGCGTGCAACTCTAAACGTTCTGAAAACTGATACGCCTCTTCGCTTGCATAAAACTCATCACCCACAATCGCATGACCAATCGCCATCAAATGCACGCGTAACTGATGCGATCGACCAGTAATGGGGAGTAACCGCACAACGGTCGTATGGGCGCCATCTGGGTGCACTTCACGCTTCACCACTTGGAATAAAGTTTGAGATGGCTTGCCGTCGTCGAAGCATACTTTTTGTCGTGGACGATTTGGCCAATCACAAATTAATGGAAGATCAATATTCCCTTCTTGCGGCTCAACATGCCCCCAAACACGTGCGTAATACACCTTGTGAGTGAGGCGATATTGGAACTGCTTTTTTAATGCTCGCTCCGCGGGTTTGTTTTTCGCCAGCAACATCAACCCTGATGTCGACATATCCAAGCGATGCACAACTTGAATTTCTGGATGCAACTCTTTGAGGCGGCTCCACATGCTGTCGTAATGCTCTGCAAGGCGACCAGGGACAGACAGCAGCCCTGATGGCTTATTCACTGCCAGAATGTCGTCATCCTCAAAAACGATATCAACCCAAGGGTCGGTGGGAGGGGTATATTCAAGCATTGCCATGGGAGATCTCTACAAAATAAAAACGCCGCGATTATATACCCAAATAGCACCCAGATGCAGGATTCTGAAGAAAAGTTCAACCCAATAAAACAAAGTCAATCCTTTAGCATAAAAACTAAAAATAGCACGTTGTAAATTTAGTTTGACAACAAGACGCATAACTGAATAGAGTGCTAGATGCACACAGCATGATATTCGCAAAGAATACTTAAAATAAATACATCAAAACACAGCATTTAAAAGACATTACCGTTGCGCAGTATAGGGCGATCGCTCAGCTTGTCATGTACTGCGGTATGTATCTCTTTAGAAAGATACATAAGATAAAAAGGACAATAAGCAATGGACTCCGCCGTTATAGATAAACCCCAATCCAAACTTTCCTTATTTTTTCGTTCGCTAGGCCCCGGCATATTAATGGCATCTGCTGCGGTCGGTGGCTCTCACCTCGTGGCATCAACCAAGGCTGGTGCGATTTATGGTTGGCAATTGGCTGCACTGATTCTGCTCGTAAACCTGTTTAAATACCCTTTTTTCCGAGCGGGCGTACAGTACACCATGGGGACAGGGCTGACCTTGGTTGAGGGCTACGCGAAATTAGGTCGGCCTTATCTATGGCTATTTCTATTTCTGAGCGTGGTATCGGCCGTCATCAATACCGCCGCTTTGTTGATGTTTAGCGCTAGCTTGCTGGGCTACTTCATTCCGTTTTCACTATCAATGGCATCACTCAGCATCATTGTGATTGTCACCTGCCTGATCATATTATTTGCTGGCCATTACAAAGCGCTCGATACGCTATCTAAAGTGATAATGTCGGTGTTAACCATCGCGACTTTACTCGCTGTTTCTATCGCCGTTGGTAACCCTGTTGAGCAAGTAGCCAACTTCGAGCCGCCATCACCTTGGTCTATTGCGGCTATTGGTTTTATCGTCGTGACAATGGGGTGGATGCCTGCACCGATAGAGATCTCCTGTTTAACCTCAGCGTGGCTAAAACGCCAATCAAGCCAGCAAGAAGTAACATACCGCTCTGCTCTATTTGACTTTAATGTCGGTTATATTGGCACGGCGTTTCTTGCCATTATCTTTGTATCGCTAGGCTCTTTGATGCTTTATGGATCTGGCGTTGCGCTTGAAAGCTCTGGCGTTGGCTTCTCCCACCAATTGGTTGGCTTATATGCGGCAACGATTGGCGAATGGTCTCGTTACTTGATCGCGGTAATTGCGTTTTTCTGTATCTTTGGCAGCACGATTACCGTTATTGATGGCTACTCGCGCGTTATTTCGGATTCTCAACGCCTACTGCGCTCGCAACCAGACACTAACCCTAAAACCACTTCAGCGATCATGCTGGTAGTCTCCTTACTTGCATTGGGTATTGTGGTTTTCTGGGCTTCTGCGTTATTGCCTATGCTGAACTTTGCGATGATCCTCGCCTTTATGACCACGCCGTTCTTTGCTCTGCTAAATTACACCTTAGTGAGCAAAACTGAGTTACCTGAGCCTTTGGCTGTTGGACCTAAACTAAAGTGGTTGTCGATTGCAGGCCTGATTTACTTGTTTGGCTTCTTGGCTGTATTTATCTGGTGGAAGTGGTTGATGTAAATGAGATAGCTATCAGTGATTAATGCATTCCGCATAAAGAAACTAAACCGTAAATAAAGAAAAAGGTCTTCAACTGAAGACCTTTTTTTAATGAGCAATAAATACTTACTTAGTTGTGGCTCACCACAATCAAACGCAGCGAGTCGAGCTGAACCTGAGCTTGGTTGATATAACCAGTAAGCTCTTTAATTTGTGCGTCGATAGCTTCAATTTCTTCGTCACGAATATTTGGGTTCACCGCTTTCAGTGCTTGCAAACGCTCAAGCTCTGCATTCAAACTGTGCTGCATATCTTGATGAGCTTGTTTGCGTACTTCTTCAACCTTCTCTTCAATAAGAACATCACCGGCTTCAATTAAGCGGTGTACATCTTTCTGTACCGACGTAACCAACTTGCTACCTAAGTGACGGTTTACAGGGCTGAGCTGGCGGTTAAAGCTTTCAAACTCCACTTGAGCAGACAAATCATTACCACGCGAGTCCATCATTAAACGGATTGGCGTTTTCGGTAAGAAGCGCGCGATACCACTGCGTTTTGGCGCTTGCGCATCTACCGCGTAAATCAACTCAAGAAGAATAGTCCCGACTGGTAACGCTTTGTTTTTCAATAGAGATACCGCAGACGTCCCCACCCCTTCACTCATAAGAAGATCGATACCACCCTGGATCATTGGGTGTTCCCAACTGATAAAGTGCATATCTTCACGAGATAAAGCCGTATCACGATCAAACGTGATCGTCGCTCCTTCGTATGGCAGACCTGGGTAGCTTGGCACCATCATGTGCTCAGATGGGGTCACAATCAGGGCGTTTTCACCTTTATCGTCTTGATTCAAGCCAATCGTGTCAAAAAGAGAAAGTGCGAAGGTGACCAGATTGGTATCGCCGTCAGTTGATTCAATTTTCTCAACGATTTGTTGTGCTTTTTCCCCGCCATTTGAATGCATTTCTAATAGGCGATCACGGCCTTGCTCCAATTGGGATTTCAGCTCTTTATTCATTTTTGCTGACGCTTCAATGATCTCATCTAGCGTGCTGGTATCACCAGAGGCAAGAATTTCAATCAGATCATCGGAGTACTTATCGTAAACAGCACGGCCTGTTGGGCAGGTTTCCGCAAAAGCGTTCAGGCCTTCATCGAACCAACGTGCTAGGATCGCTTGCGATGTGCCTTTCAGGTAAGGAACATGAATGTCGATATCGCGATTTTGACCGATACGGTCCAAACGACCAATACGTTGCTCAAGCAAGTCTGGGTTGAATGGCAAGTCAAACATGACAAGTTGGTTGGCAAACTGGAAGTTACGACCTTCAGAGCCGATTTCGCTACAGATAAGAACTTGTGCTCCACCTTCTTCTTGCGCAAAGTAAGCCGCCGCTTTGTCACGTTCAAGAATCGACATACCTTCGTGGAAAACGGTGGCGCGGATACCTTCACGCTCACGCAGTGCTTGCTCCAATTGCAGTGCGGTACTCGCACGAGAAGCAATCACGAGGATTTTCTCGCTGCGCTTCTCTTTTACTTTTTCAAGCAACCAATTCACACGCGAGTCAAACTGCCACCAGCTCGCGTCATCGCCTTCAAATTCTTGGAAAATTTCTTCCGGGTAAAGGTTCTTCATCGCACGTGCTTCAGAACTCATCTTACCGCCAATCATTCCAGCAACACGCATTGATGTAGTGTATTGCGGTGGAATATCCATTGGCATCAGATGCACGTTACGCTTAGGGAAGCCTTTGATGGCCGCGCGCGTGTTACGGAACAGAACACGCCCTGTACCATGACGATCCATCAAGTTATCGATCAGCTCTTGGCGTGCCGACGCTTTAGCTTCTTCGTCCGCTTCACTTTCGATAATACGGAAAAGTGGTTCTACGTCTTGTTCAGACAACAACTCAGTGATCTGGTTTTTTGCTTGATTAGGTAGCTTTTCACCGGAAAAGAGTGAAGTAATCGCATCTGCTACGGGCGCGTATTGCTCTTCTTCCTCAACGAACGCTTCGTAATCATAGAAGCGGTCTGGATCCAACAAACGCAGACGAGCAAAGTGACTCTCACGACCAAGCTGCTCTGGCGTTGCAGTCAGTAGCAACACACCTGGAGTACGTTCAGCCAAGCCTTCTACCACTTGGTATTCACGGCTCGGTTTATCTTGGCTCCATTCAAGGTGATGCGCTTCATCGACAACCAGTAGGTCCCATTCACCTTCCAGTGCTTGTTCAAAACGCTTGCGGCTCTTGCGTAGGAAATCCAAAGAACACAGCACATATTGCTGAGTATCAAATGGGTTTTCTGCATCCGCAAACGCTTCGATACAGCGCTCTTCGTCAAAGATAGAGAAATGCAGATTGAAACGACGCATCATCTCAACCAGCCATTGATGCTGCAGTGTTTCAGGCACCACAATCAAAATGCGTTCGGCACGACCAGACAGAACTTGTTGGTGGATGATCATGCCCGCTTCGATGGTTTTACCCAAACCTACCTCATCCGCCAACAAGACGCGTGGCGCGTGACGACGGCCAACTTCGTGCGCGATGTAAAGCTGATGAGGGATCAAACCTGCACGCATACCACATAGGCCACGCATTGGGCTCTTATGCTGCTCAAACTGGTTGGTTAGCGCACGGTAACGCAGAACAAAGTTGTCCATACGGTCGATTTGACCGGCGTACAACTTATCTTGAGGTTTGTTAAAACGAATTTGGTTGCTAAGGAAAATCTCACGCAGAACAACAGCGGTTTCTTGCGTGTCTTCGCGAGTACCGAAATAGGTGTAAAGACCTTCATCTTCCAGTACTTCTTCTACTTTTAGAGACCAACCTTCTTGGCAATCGATGACATCCCCAACATTAAAGGTGACTCGGGTAACAGGTGCATCGTTACGTGCGTAAACTCGGTTTTCCTCTGACGCTGCAAACATCAATGTCACAGTACGAGCATCCATTGCTACAACGGTACCTAAACCTAAATCGCTTTCCGTATCGCTAATCCAGCGCTGCCCCAAAGCAAATGTCATGAATTGACTACCTCGTTATTAGTTCTTGATTCGTATTTCTTGTTGGTCTACTCATGCCCGTGGGCATGGATAATAGTTTAGATCTGATTCTGGCTTCTGCTATGCCGATAGCATTCGTCATTTCAGTATGAACTGAGTATTTTTTAAGCCAGCTCAACATGATAAATCGGACGTAGCCTATACGCAGAAAAAGGTCGCTAATCTTACTTGAAGCTGTGATTTAGGTCACGCCGAAACCGCACCAAGCAGAAACTTTTTTTCCCAAACTCTAAATGCAATCAAATTGTAAAATACTCATGCCAATTATTAAGTTGTAGAACGTAAATATTACGTATACTTCTAATGAGGGGCGTTTAAAACCATTGCATATGATTTAAGCGCGTTAGTACACGATTAGGATCAACACGGGTTTGCAGTAAGTTGTCTTGCTACTCGGTTGCACACTAGCCGACATCAGCCCGACAACCTCTATTGCAAGCAATCAGAGTTAGGTCACTTCACACCTATTTGGAAACGACCTAACAACTCGCATGCAGAGCCGTACTACGGCAAGGAGACGCTATGGGCGATACCGATCGGAAACTGTTTGTACTCGATACCAACATTCTTCTTCATGAACCCTTTGCCATCTTCTCTTTCCAAGAACACGATGTCGTTATCCCCATGACCGTGTTGGAAGAACTCGACCGAATCAAAGACAGTAAGCGCGACGTTGCAAGAGATGCGCGCGTGGCTATTCGCACCTTGGAAGATTTGTTTAAAGAAGCAACGCCAGATGAAATCTCTGAAGGCATTCCTGTTTCTAAAGACAACCCCGACCAGGGTACTATTTCCATTTTGGCGGATTTTGAACTGCAGGAAACCGTCAAAGCCTTCGCCGACAAAGCCGGTGACAACCGTATTCTCAACGCGGTGCTTTATCTGCAAAATAAACGTGCACCACGTGAAGTGGTACTGATCACGAAAGACATCAACATGCGTCTGCGAGCCAAAGGGGCTGGTGTACGCTTTGTTGAGGACTATAGAACCGACCAACTGATTGACGACATTCAATACCTAACCAAAGGCTTTCAATTACGTGAAGGTGATTTCTGGAGCGGTATTGAGGAAGTAGAAAGCTATGCACTGGGCGGAAAAACTTACCACAAACTCAGTCGCGAACCCTTCGACCCAACCTTTATCAACCAATACGTTATTGATGAAGACAGTGACTTTGCTGGTCGCGTAGAAACCATCAATGAAGACAAGCTAACGCTTCTCGACCTGAGCCGCGAACGTCTAATGCATCGTAAGGCTTGGGACATCACACCTAAAAATATCTACCAGGGAATGGCGTTAGATGCCTTACTCGATCCAGAAATTGACTTGGTGATTCTAACGGGTGCGGCGGGTAGTGGTAAGACATTACTGGCAATGGCAGCAGCATTGGAGCAAACAATTGAAAAAAGCATGTTCGATAAAATTATCGTAACACGTAACACGCCAGATATCGGTGAATCCATCGGCTTCTTACCCGGCTCCGAAGAGGAGAAAATGATGCCGTGGTTAGCGGCGGTGACCGATACCTTGGAAGCGCTACATAAACACGATCACTGCACTGAAGGCTCATTGAAGTACATCTGCGATAAAGCCAACATTCAATTTAAATCGATCAACTTTATGCGTGGCCGTTCGATTCAAAATGCGTTTGTACTGCTTGATGAGTGTCAAAACCTCACTGCATCACAAATCAAAACCATCATTACCCGCTGTGGCGAAGGAACCAAAATCGTCTGCTCCGGTAACTTGGCGCAGATTGACTCTCATTACCTCACCCCAGTGACATCAGGATTGACGTACATGGTTGAGCGCTTCAAGAACTTTGAAGGCAGCGCAAATATTCACCTCAACGGCGTGGTTCGTAGCCGCTTGGCGGAATTTGCTGAAGAAAACCTGTAATTGACACCGACTCACAAAGCAAAAGAGCGCCTAATGAGCGCTCTTTTTATAACGATTCGACTGAGTTACTCAGTGCCACCCACTGTCAGTGAGTCCAGCTTCAAGGTCGGCTGACCAACACCAACCGGCACACTTTGACCTGCTTTACCACATACGCCAACGCCCTTGTCGATACTTAAGTCGTTACCGACCATAGACACTTGCTGCATTGCTTCGATACCTGAGCCAATCAACGTCGCACCTTTAACAGGGCGCGTAATTTTACCGTTTTCAATCAAGTACGCTTCCGATGCAGAGAACACAAACTTACCCGAAGTAATGTCCACCTGGCCGCCACCAAAGTTTGGCGCATACAACCCTTTCTCGACCGTCGAGATAATTTCTTCTGGCGTATGTTCACCTGGAAGCATGTAGGTGTTGGTCATACGAGGCATTGGCAAGTGTGCATACGATTCACGACGACCATTACCTGTTGGGTTCACACCCATTAACCGCGCGTTTAGCTTGTCTTGCATGTAACCTTTCAGCACACCATTTTCGATAAGCGTGTTGTACTGGCCGTTTACCCCTTCATCATCCACATTCAATGAACCACGAAGGTCTTTTAACGTGCCATCATCGACGATGGTACATAGTGAAGACGTCACTTGTTGACCCATTTTTCCAGAGAACACTGACGACTCTTTGCGGTTAAAGTCACCTTCTAGGCCATGACCTACCGCTTCGTGTAGCAATACGCCAGGCCAGCCAGAACCCAATACCACTGGCATCATGCCAGCTGGTGCTGCTTCTGCTTCAAGGTTGATTAACGCCATGCGAATCGCTTCGTCTGCGTAATGAAAAGCTTGTTTCACACCATTGCTTTCCGTTAAAAAGAAATCGTAACCGAAACGGCCGCCACCACCAGCGCTACCGCGTTCACGTCGTTCACCTTTTTGTGCGAGCACGCTAATAGACAAACGCACCAAAGGACGAATATCGCCTGCATAAGTACCGTCTGTTGCCGCAACAAGCATCTGCTCATGCACACCGCTGATGCTGATCGAGACTTCTTTAATCAATGGTTCTTTAGTGCGGATGTAAGCATCTAGAGATTTGAGCAATTCTGTTTTTTGCTGCTTTTCCCATTCAGCTAGTGGATTCACAGCGGCGTAGTACGCTTGGTTTTCGGTGCGTTTAAACGCTTGGACTTTACCATTCTGCCCTTGCTGAGCAATACCGCGCGCCGCCATTGCACTCTGCTTCAGGCCTTCAGGCTGGATTTGATCAGAGTAGGCAAAGCCGGTTTTTTCGCCAGTTACGGCGCGGACACCAACACCACAATCAATGTTAAAAGAGCCATCTTTGATGATGCTGTCTTCTAGAACCAGAGACTCATGCCAGCTGGACTGAAAGTAAATGTCCGCATAATCGATCTGGCGCGTAGCAATGCTGGCAAGCGTGTCAGCAATGTCTTGTTCTGTCAGACCATTTGGGGCAAGGAGTGCCTGTTCTATTTGGTTTGTGCTCATAGTTAGCTCTTTTATTTCCGTCTCAATTCATTTTGAAAGCGACTGTGTTGAGTCAGCGGCATATTCTGCCTTACTTGTTGGCTTTGTGACAAATCTATCTCTGTCACCAATAAGCCTACTTCATCCTGAAGCTGTTTATGGATACGTCCCCAAGGGTCAACGACCATTGAGTGTCCCCATGTTTTTCGTCCACATGGATGCGTTCCAGTTTGTCCGCTTGCCAAAATCCAACATTGTGTCTCAATCGCTCTAGCTCGCAATAGTATTTCCCAGTGAGCTTGCCCCGTCACAGCGGTAAACGCAGCGGGCACCACAATGATATCCGACCCTTCTTGACGCAATACTTTATAAAGTTCTGGGAAACGTAAATCATAACAAATACTCAATCCAACACTGCCGATATCAGTTTCCGCAACGACTATTTGATTACCCGCCATAAACGTATCCGACTCACGATAACTACCATAACCATCGGCTACGTCGACATCAAACATATGCAGTTTGTCATAGTGAGCAATGCATTTACCGTGCGGCGGCAATACAAGTGTTGTTGTCGTGACACCTTTTGCGGTTTGAATGGGCATGCTTCCGACAATTAGCGTTAACTGGTTCTTTCTAGCGATTTCACAGAGCCGCTGTTGAATCATGCCACTGCCAAGTGGCTCTGCATGTTGATGATAAGCTTCGCGACTGGAAAATAGCACTGTATTTTCAGGAGTAAGAACAAGTTTGGCACCTTGCTTGCTCGCTAAAGCACACTGTTTTTCAATGAAGTCCAAATTCGCGTTAATATCCGGACCCGAAGTCATTTGAATAATGCCAACACGCTCCATGTGTTTCCTCCCTATTCCATTATATTCGGTGAGTTATTTGGCCTGTTCACGCAGTTTTTCTGGCAGCTTGTATTCACCTTTACTTCGCGAAATTTCTTTCACCGTTGGTGAATCTAGTGGGCCTTTCACTTCATAATTGACTTGAGTGAAGACCTCAACCACCGGAGATATCACCGTAGAGATGGCCAAGACATACAAAGCAGTTTGAGGCGCAACGGCAAACGCAGTCAGCATTGGTAAGCCTGATGTGATGTCTGGTGTGAATTTCACTTCCGCATCAACCATTCTGCTGTTCATATTAGCGATGCCGCGGATTTGCATTTCCCCTGCTAACGCATCCATTACGATATCATTGGTGATAAACACACCGTCTTGGATTTTGCCCGTTCCCGTGATCGAGTTGAATGCCATGCCTTTATCGAATACGTCGGTAAAGTCGAGCTGCATCTTACGGATGATAGAATCCAAGCTAAACAAGCCTAACAAGCGTGCCGCACCACTAACTTCACTGATCACGCCTTTACCAAATTCCGTTGAGACGTTTCCTTGCAAGGTTTGTGTCTTCATTGACCAAGGTGCGCCGTCCCATTCCATATTGGCATTGATCTCAAATGGTGCTTGTTGAATGCCTGATGTAATACCAAAGCGCTCCATAAGATCGGTGTTGTTATCACCTTTCATTTTCATGGTTAAGTTGGAATGACTACTCTCTTTCGTCAGGTCCCACCAACCACTCATATCAATGCGGTTTTTGCCGCTACTAAAGGTGATATTTTTCCACTCCAAGCGGTTCTCGCGACGCTGCAAATCAACATTAACTTTGCCCACTTTGTAGCCTTGCAGCCAAAAATCATCAATGTTCAAAGTTAAGTTTGGCATCTCAGCGTGAAACTTGCGGTCAAAATTGGTAATCAAAGGTGCGTTTTGATCTTCACTCGCAAAGATTGAGCTGCGCTCTTTGGTCATCTCTTCAAACCCTGGGATGTACAGATGCAAGTGCTCTAAAGAGACCGATAGATCATAGGGTTTCAGATAGTTAGCTTTCCCTTTAACCTCTTGACTGTCCACATCGAGTTGCCAACTCAAATTTTTCTTGCTTGCTGAAAAATCCACATCATGAAACTCAATCCCACCGAGCTGTAAGTTTGGCGTTTCAACTTCAATGCGTGTCGGCAATGGAATGGTCGGCGTTTTCATGCTTGCCAAAACAGACGATGAAGGCTTGCTCTCAGAGACCTGCGCAAGCTCCGCCCATTGGTCTAAATTCAGTTCTTCGACACGCACCGAAGCATCGTGCCCGACAATAGGACTAATCCGGAAGCCACCTTTGCCAACCATTAAATGAGTCGCAGTCAGAACCGGGACATCGCCAGCGATATCTATCTCAGTTTGATACTTCACATTTGGGATCTGTAGTCGTGCTGAAATACTCTCTTGGTTGCCGGATGCTTGCAGTTTCGCTTGCCCAGACTCACCAATTTTTTTCGCTAAAGGATAAGGATATTGACTAGCCAGACGATTTAGCTGCGCCAGCACTTCAAGCTGATAAGTGAAACCAACATCATTGAGTTGCAAGTCAATATCCATTTGCCACGGCGCATGGCCAGAAACAAGGTTTAACCAACGCTCACCGACATAGGGTTTGAGCGGCTCGACATCCCAATCTCCTAGTGTATTAATTGTCACGTTGTAGCCTTGCTCCGCACTCTCTCCATGGAAATCAAGAGAGATAGGCTGTTGTAATAATTCGGCCGACAAACCCGATGTGGTAACCACATCATTGTCGAAGGTGATACGTCCTGTGGCGTTTTCAAGCGTCATTGGCGGCGCTTCAATATCAACACGATTTTCTGTTAAATCGGCATAACCCCAAGCGCGAGACTCTTTTTCAAAATCAAACGGTATGTTGAGTTGAAACTCAGAGTAAACGGGCCCACTCACTTGCAGCGCTGTCAATGCGGCACCGACTGAATCCACTAATGGCGTCGCCATCATGTAGTCACGGACTTCATTACCCGGCGCGCTTGCTTTCGCTTCAATCTCGATGTGTCCACCTTCTGCCAACTCAGGGATTCGCCCAGTGATACGCTTGGCATGAACGCCATTTAGTGTGGCTGATTTTGAATCCAAATACATGGCATCATTTTCAAACAGCAAGTCTAGCTGCAAATCCGTGATGGTTGGCCATGCCGTATCAAAGCTAAATTTCGCGTCTTTTAATCCAACCCAAGCTTGGAACATGCCATTATGTTCTTTGTAAGGAAAATCACCTAACTCGCCATACCACAACAATTTCGCTGTATTCACTTTTCCGCCCTGAATCGCGGTCGAAAGATAGTCGGTCAAGTCTTGTCCAAGTGCCAGAGTCGGTAGATAGCGCCATGTTTCACCCGCGTTGTAGAGATCCGCTTCGGCATAGAACGATAAAAATGGGCTTTGTTCTTTTGGAAAATCAAGACGAAATGCCCCCAAAACTTGAAGATCAGGCGTTGCTGCCGTCACTTTATCCGACCACAAACGCCAGCCCGCATCATCTTGCTGCCAGATAATATCGACTTCACCTTGTTTGATATTCAGCGGAGCTTGGAATACATCGCCATACGGAAAGACATCATCAATGACGGTGACTTTTGCTTTAGCTTGATTCACATCCCCCGATACGCTGCCCTGTACGTGATGAAACCCGGGTAGGAGCTCCCATTGTGTCATCGCGAGTTCATCCAGTTCAGCCGAGTAGCGTAAGGTGTCTAAACCACCGTTCATTGACAATCGGACATCTTCGACCCGACCTTTCGGTGCTAGTTTGTTAATAAGGTCACTGGTCGACTCTGACTCTGGAGCCAGCTTAATGAGCGGAATGAGTGCTTCAATGTCGAGTTGAGAGAGATTAAGCATCCAGCCGTTTGGTTGCCAATCAAACGCGACGTCTAGCTCTGGCCAAGGGGTATTATCGGTTCTGATCTGAAGTGAGTGGCCATTTACTTTCCAGCCTTGTTTATCTGGTCGAAGATTGAAAATTCCAGACTCAATAAACAACTCATGATGTCCATCTTCATTCCACACCAACTCGGAAGGCAGCAATTCAACATAAGCATCATGCGGTTGGCTATGTTTGAGCGTTAGCCAAGTATTTAAGCTGACTTTACCCGACTCTGCTCCTGACTCTTCTTGCATGTAAGTGGTCAGCCAAGGTGTGACCGAGACATCTTGAGCACTCACGTAAAACTCACCAGATACATCGCGCAACGAGCCATGATCTTTAAAGTTAGCGCTTACTAACAATGAGTTCAGGCGAACATCGGCAATGCTAACCGTGCCTTCGGCTACGTGACGTTTCCCTTGATTACTCCAACGAAGCTGCTCAATATCTAAACGGCGAGTTTCACCTGACACAGACTTATACCAAATCCGTGAATCGCTAATAGTGAAGTCTTCGAACTGACGTAAAAGAAGTGAGTCGAGTTGGTCAATGAGTTTCACTTCGCTCTTATCCACTTCAGGCTTCGGATCTTGACGATTAGAAGTCGGCAGAATGTCTACCGTGTGAATGTCTAAAGCGAGGTTATGAATGGTAAGGTCTGCAACTACAGGTTTAAGTTGAAAAAGAGATTGAATAAGATCGAACTCAATCTGGACTTCTTCAACAGCGAAGCGTGCATCTTGCACGTTTGGTAGATTTGCCTCTAAGCCCAGTAACGCGATTGAGGGATGATTATTGCGCCACGTCCCTGCGACATTAGCAATAGAAACGTCAAAACCTGTGCCTTGCTTGACCCAGGTTTTGATCTCATCTTGGAAATGGTTAAGTTGCGGCAATGTGACGCGCAGCGTGGTCACTAATATGGCTAATAACACCAATACAGTAACTAAACTCCACGCACAAAAACGCCCAAAACGGTTAACACCAGAATTCACAAATGTTCCAAATTACATCATTACGACGTCAAACTGTTCCTGAATGTACAGGGGTTCAGCCTGAACTCGCACTTGCTTGCCAATAAATACTTCGAGCTCAGCTAACGCATGAGACTCATCGCCCAATAGCGCTTCAGCAACAAACGGCGATGCGTACACGACAAAATTATCGGCGTCGTAAGCACGGTTCACACGAGTAATCTCGCGTAATATCTCAAAGCATACGGTTTCGACCGTTTTCACGCTGCCACGGCCTTCACAAGTAGGACAGCCAGAACACAAGATATGTTCAATACTTTCTCGTGTGCGCTTACGCGTCATTTCAACTAAGCCAAGCTGGGTAAAGCCGTTGATGTTGGTTTTTACTCGGTCTTTCGCCAGCGCCGTTTCCAGTGAGGTAAGTACTCGCTGACGATGCTCTTCGGATGCCATATCGATAAAATCAATAATGATGATACCGCCGAGGTTACGTAAACGTAGCTGACGCGCAATAGCTTGCGTTGCCTCTATATTGGTATTGAAGATAGTCTCTTCGAGATTACGACGACCAACAAATGCACCCGTGTTGATATCGATGGTGGTCATGGCTTCGGTTTGATCGATGATCAAATAGCCGCCCGATTTTAGCTCGACCTTGCGCTCTAAAGAACGCTGAATTTCGTTTTCGGTGTCGTACATGTCAAAGATTGGCTTGTCACCTTCGTAAAGCTCAAGCTTATCTGTTAACTCCGGTACATACTCAGAAGTGAATTCTTTCAGGTTTTCATATTCAAGGCGGGAGTCGACCATGATCTTATCGAGCTCTGTGCCAACAAAATCACGCAGAATGCGTTGAGCTAAGCCGAGTTCACCGTAAAGTGTTGAACGCGTTTTGTATTTTGAGCGACGCTCCATGACTTTTAGCCACAAACGCTTTAGAAATGCCGCATCTTGAGAGAGCTCTTTTTCATCAGCGCCTTCTGCCGCGGTACGAATGATAAAACCACCGTGCTCATCACAGTAATGGTTCACCACCTTTTTCAAACGCTCGCGCTCTTTCTCACTTTCAATACGCTGCGAAACACCGACATGGCTGGCCCCCGGCATAAAAACAAGATAACGCGAAGGTAAGGTGATATCCGTCGTTAAACGCGCACCTTTCGTGCCGAGCGGATCTTTGACCACTTGCACTACAATGTCTTGTCCCTGGCGTACCAGCTCAGAGATATCACGGACTTGAAACTGCTGTTTTTCGTTTTCTGCCACACATTCGGTATGAGGAACAATATCTGACGCATGTAAAAACGCCGCTTTATCTAAACCAATGTCGACGAAAGCCGCCTGCATACCTGGTAACACTCGGCTTACTTTGCCTTTGTATATATTGCCCACAATACCGCGACGCGATTCGCGCTCGATATGTATTTCTTGTAGTACTCCACCTTCAATCATGGCCACACGAGTTTCACTCGGGGTCACGTTAAGCAGCAATTCTGCACTCATGTGCACACCTCAAAACAATTATAAAAATTCTTGAATTAGCTGATCGGTTTCGAACAAAGGTAAGCCTACTACAGCGTGATAACTGCCTTCGATTCGGGTGACAAATCGCCCTCCGAGTCCCTGAATACCATAACTTCCAGCTTTATCGCATGGCTCTCCTGACTGCCAATATTGTTCGATTTCTTCGTGAGTCAGTGGTTTGAACCACACGTCAGTGGTAACGACCACTGAATGTTGTTGTTCCGATGATACAACGCTCACCGCAGTCATCACTTGATGGCGATGACTCGATAAGTCAGTAAGCATACGCTTTGAATCTTCAAAACTTTTTGGTTTTTCTAGCACACGGTCATCGCATACGACGACCGTATCAGAGCCCAATACAACGGAATCAGGCTTAGCCAACGCTAAGCCTGCCTGAGCTTTTTCCAAAGAAAGACGCAACACGTAATCTCGTGCTTGCTCATGAGCCTGTTTGGCTTCCTCAATATCAGGCAATACGATCTCAAAATCATAACCCAGTTGAGCAAGCAGCTCTTTTCTTCTCGGAGAACCCGATGCGAGAACGAGAGATAAGCTTTTCTTCACCGCTTTACCTTACGTGCCATGCACGACGAACTCGTCGCATTAATAAAAACATCCATGGCCAAAGTATACAGTTTATTGCCGCCGTCCACAGAGATAATGGATTAAATACTACGTCCTGGTTCAAATATTCCCCACAGAATATCAAAACTTCCAATAACGCAGTAAAAAAGGCAATTAAAATCGACTGTTGCCACAAAGCCATGTTGCGAATCAACAGGAAATTCAGCGCCACGAGGTAGATAACGATCGACATCATCATGCCACGAATTCCAAGCGTTGAGCCGATCAAGATATCCCATAATAAGCCCAACACTAGCGCAGTTCCGACGTTCACTCGGTGCGGTAGTGCCAACACCCAATAACACGTAACAAGGAACAACCATGAAGGGCGTAACACATCTAACACACCTGGCCATGGAATGGTTTGCAGTACCAGCGCAACGAAGAAACTGACGCCAATCACTATTCGGCTACTCAATACATTATTGGCCATCGGTTACCTCTTGTTCTTGCTCTAATCCTTCATCTACATTGGACCGCAGTACTTTGTGTTGACGGTCTTCATTCGGCCAAATCAGCAGTAGGTAGCGTAAGCGATCAAATTCCACAACCGGCTCAGCCTTGATTGAGGCGAACTCTTGACGCGTATCGTGATCCACATTGGTAACCGTCGCGACTGGATATCCTTCAGGGTAAATACCACCTAAACCGGATGTCACCAATAAATCACCAACCTGAATGTCTGTGCTGGTTGGAATGTGCTCCAGTTGGATTTCATCCATTTCACCATTGCCCGATGCGATCACTCGGATATCATTGCGGATCACCTGGACAGGAATTGCATTTTTCGCGTCCGTTAGCAGCAGAACACGTGCGTTGTGCGCTGCGACAAACGTGACCTGACCAACGATGCCTTTCTCATTGATAACAGGCTGACCAACGTAAACACCATCAATACGGCCTTTATCGATCACCACTTGATGACGATAAGGTGAAGTATCCACCGCCATTACTTCTGTCACGACTTTCTTTTCATCACGGACAAATGAAGATCCTAACAACTTACGTAGGCGTTGGTTTTCTTCTTTATATTGGTCGAGCAAGATAAGCTCGCTTTTCAGGCGTAACACTTCTCGCTTTAAGCTGCGATTGCCTTCAACTAATGCCTGATGAGAATTAAAACGTTCAAATACGCCATCGAACATACTACGAGGCAAATTCGCTGCGTACTGAATCGGTGCAACCATACTGTTTAGTAGGTATCGAACGTTGGAAAACGTATCTAGACGACTATCGGCCAGCATTAAGCTCGCCGACACGATGACAGCAAAAAACAGACGTAATTGCAGAGACGGACCTCTGCCGAAAATCGGTTTCATCTTGTTTTTGACCTGATTGCTTCCATGGTTATTGAGCCTTACTTGGCAACCTAAAAATACTTAACTAAATACTTTTAGGTATGGAGCATGTTTGAATTACAGAGAGAGCAGAAATGAAGGTGAAGCCCGACATGAGCTTCACCTAAACCTTTATTCTTCAGAGAACAGATCGCCACCGTGCATGTCGATCATTTCTAGTGCTTTACCGCCACCACGCGCAACACACGTTAGTGGATCTTCCGCGATAACCACAGGAATACCAGTTTCTTCCATTAGTAAACGGTCTAGGTCTTTAAGTAGTGCACCACCACCGGTTAGTACCATACCGTTTTCAGAAATGTCTGAAGCAAGCTCTGGTGGACACTGTTCTAGTGCAACCATGACTGCTGATACGATGCCAGATAGCGGCTCTTGAAGCGCTTCTAGGATCTCGTTTGAGTTCAAGCTAAAGCTGCGTGGCACACCCTCTGCAAGGTTACGACCGCGAACTTCAATCTCTTGAACTTCATCACCAGGGTAAGCAGAACCGATTTCGTGTTTGATCTTTTCAGCCGTTGCTTCACCAATCAAGCTGCCGTAGTTACGACGTACGTAGTTGATCACAGCTTCATCAAAGCGGTCACCACCGATACGTACAGACGATGAGTAAACCACACCGTTTAGAGAGATAACGGCAACTTCAGTTGTACCACCACCGATATCGACCACCATTGAACCTGTCGGCTCAGATACGCGTAAACCAGCACCAATTGCCGCCGCCATTGGCTCGTCGATTAGGTAAACTTCACGCGCACCAGCACCAAGTGCTGATTCACGAATTGCGCGACGCTCAACTTGGGTAGAACCACAAGGAACACAAACAAGAACACGTGGGCTTGGCTTTAGGATGCTGTTATCGTGCACTTGCTTGATAAAGTGCTGAAGCATTTTTTCGGTTACATAGAAATCAGCAATTACGCCGTCTTTCATTGGGCGAATAGCGGAAATGTTGCCAGGTGTACGACCAAGCATCTGTTTTGCTGCGTGACCGACTGCAGCAACGCTTTTTGCAGAACCTACACGATCTTGACGAATAGCAACTACAGAAGGTTCATCAAGGACAATTCCTTGCCCTTTTACGTAAATTAGAGTGTTGGCTGTACCTAAATCGATAGATAGATCGTTAGAAAACATGCCACGAAGTTTCTTAAACATACTCTTCGCTCATCCTGCAAAAATATAGAAGACAAAAATTGCTCTAAATGTACCAATGCCTCGCTGTCACAGCAAGGTATTGGTACACAAACATGAGCAGAAAGCCTCAATTTCTTGCAGTTTCCTAACTTAAGGGCAAAAACCTAAGTTGTTACTGTCCGGTTAACCCTGGCTCACCACGGTAAATCACACGGTCATTACCACGGTGAATACCGAAGGTGACGACGGAGGATGGGTTTTCTTCTCCCGCTTTGTCATTATCCCAGTTGTACTTGAGCCAAGGTAAACCATTTTTTGAATCATCAAGGTCTAACCAAACGCGCGTTTGCTGACGGTATGGTTCAGCTTGAGTTGCAGTAACAGAGCGAGAAGAACCTGAAGAAACAGTCCCGCCATCGCCTAGAGTTACCTCTTTTGCACTATTATCTGTCGGCCAAATGTGCTCCTGAGAGTCATCCTCAATTTCTCCAAACACTTCAGTTTGGCTGTCATCAGAGTTAGCAATAAAACGGCTACCATTCCAGTATTCAACTCGAAGTGGTACATGCAATGTCGAACCTTGGTTACCACCTACATCATCTAGATCAACACGACCAAAGCGGATGTCGGGTTGAGCAGGTAACAATCCCTCACTACCATCGATAGATACTGGATCCTTATTATCATCCGCAGATTTGATTGATATCGCCGTATCTTTCGCGTTCTCGTTAAAGTTGAGCGGACCATCTGGGTAATTTGAGCCAGAACCTTTTAATAGCTCCAGCCCATCCGTCATTGAACCAGCAAACTTACCTAGACTTCTTGAAGTGACATAAGCAGCACCATTATTCACCCAAGTTCCCGCATAGGTTTTGTTCAAAATAAAACGAGGCTGATAAGAGCTAGTATCTTTCAAACCAAACTTTGCTTGTAAGCCACTAGAGAAGAAGGCGTAGTTTGTTAAAGCGCCTTTATCCGCATTTAATGCCTCAACGTAAAACTCCTTGACGCCAAAGCCTTGTCCCATGTAAGCAAAGTTTTCTTTATGTGGATAAGCCCATTGATTTCCTTTAGCTTCATCAATTCGGAAATACTTAGGGTAGAAACGACCAATATTTTCTTCTGCTGGTGTAATGGTGAAAGCTTTACTGCCGAGATACGTTTCAGGTGGTGTAATCGTAAAATTAAAAGCACCAACTTCGGACACAGTTTGTGTCACTGACCCCGTACCATTAGTTAGATTGATATGATCGTATGTGGTCGTCCCTAAAGTGCCAGGAATCGCACTATCAAACTGCGGGTAAGATACTTTATGACTAATCGTTAAACCTGATTGCTGATAGTTTTGTGCAGGCTTCTTGTCATCACCAAATTGGTAAGCCGTCACTTTCATCGTGAACTCTTCTCCAGCAGCAACAAGTTTCTGGCTACAAGAGCCTGAACCACATAGACCACCATCAACCGTCAATTTGAGATATTCTGGGAAACTCACAAAGCTATTCTGTCCTAACGAATCCTTTTCATCTTTTATTTTCGCCTTCAGCGCGACTTTACCTGCCTCTGGATACTTTAAGTTGAAGTAAGCTTTGCCTTGCTTATTAAAGTAGACATCGGCAACCTCAACAGTATTTGTCCCAACGGTAACCTCGTTACTGAAAGAACCATCTCTCTTTTTGAAAGAGACATAAGCAGGAACTGATACTGCATTGCTTGTCGGTTCGACTCTTTCAATGGATAACTGAACATCTCGATTTGCGCCATCACCGTCCTGTTGGCTTGGTGAGCTACAAAACTCCAAATAAGGCGAACTTTGATTGCTATATTGTGCCTGCCCTTTGTTATTGAAGAATGGCTTACCAGCAACCTTATCTGGAACCGTTACCCCCAATGCCGCAGAGTTAAATACGATATTACAGTTTTGCTCAGATAGCGGACCACCTGCGATACGACACTTAGCTCCTTCAAATCCGAACTGTGGAACTGAACTACTCGCAATGCCAAGTTTTGCAGAGCCAGATTGATAAGCCTGCAATTTTAACGAAATAGAGTCAGAGAATGTGACACTATCTCCTTCCTCCCACTTAACCAAAGAGGAAGATTGAGGCAACAACGATACCGTGACGGGATCAATACTCGCCCCAGGATTACTAGACAACACTGATGCTGGATATGTTTTCGAGCAAGAGTCATTCATACACGCTCGAAGCGTTACTTCCGATGCCTGACAAATGCTGCCAGTTCCAGCATAGTCAAACTCGAAGTGGTGAATGCCTTCCGTTATTTTTTGATACTTATCAGCACAAACTTGGAAGTTATCCATTTCGTGTATATTGGTAATGTCACCGGTCGAGGCGGTAATTGACACACGGAAGCTTTCTGGAGGCGTGGTTTGCCCAAAGCCTCTCATGACATCAAATTTCGAGATCAATGTTGTCCAAGAATTCGCGCTACCGATCTTACGCTGAATCGTAATGTAGACTTTACCTTGTTGTTTAGAATCAATGATAACTTTGTATCTATGGTTTTGATTGCTACGTCCATCTAAGTCACCAACATTGTGATTACCTTTGATATAGCGATAGCCTCCCATCCAATGCCCAGAGTCATTCTTAATCCCAGAGCCACGAATCGCGACTGTATTTGGCTTAAACCCTGGTCGGTAATTACTATCCTCAAAACTACCTTCTCTTGAGTAGTTGCCGTATTCATCGATACCAAACCCAAGCCAACCACCAGCAAAGCCTTGTATGTTGGGTTTCACGCCATAGCCAAGTGGACCACCAAATGCCCCAGTTTGTGGCGGAACATTTGCGTCAGATAAAACCAATGCCACACCATCAGCCCCAGAGCCGGAGTGTGCATAATGATCAAATTCCACTTCAAGGTAGTTATCTTTCGAAGGGAATAGATAGTTGTATGCCGATGCAGTTGCTTGATTTCTTTGAGACGAGTTTAAAACGAATCGACTACCAGACGGTTTAGGCTTGATACTTTGCCCAAAGCCAATAACAGACCAGTTACTAATATCATTAGCGTTGAAGTCTTCCATTGGAAGTAAACTACATTGTGTAGGCTCAGGCTTTGGCGGAGTAATTCCACAGTAGTCATAGAAATCTTTATATTGAGAGTTCTCACTTATATCAACTGGACATGTACCTAGCGTTTGAGAAGCTCTACATGACGGATCATTTAGACCGCAATAACCAACTAATTGACCACTGTAAGAGTATGAAGAGTTTGCGGTTCCGCAAAGCGTTGAGTTACTCTCAATACTTACGTATTTGTTGGTAGGGAAACCAATCGCTTTAGCGTCCGCAAGAATTTTAGCCGACGATAACGCCATTCCCTCATTTTTTACACTCGTGGTACCAAAAACAGAAGAGTTATTCACGTCTAAATATTTCTTGGTAGAGACGTCATCACCAACATATGAATTACTAATATTTGCCCCTTCATTTGAGCTGGAAGCGACACCACATACGTAGGAACTTTCGATCACATGAAGATATTTCTTAACATCAACATTACCTTTGACTTTTGAGTTCTTAACCTGACCACCTTCATTAGTGCTCGACACAACACCTGAAACTTGAGAATACTGAATGTCGACGTAGCCTTTCGCTGTAATGTTGCCTCCAACTCGACTGCTGACGATAGCCATGCTCTGGTTACTGCCCTGTGTATTATCAATATTTCCATCCACACTTGAATGAGAAACACTAACGTAGCCTTTAGTGAGAATATCACCAGAAATCGACGAGTTATTGGACACAGCAATCGAAGAACTTCCGTTGCTTTGAGAAGCCAGGCTTCCAGTGACGTTTGAGTTATTTAACTCAATATAGTCACCAGCAGAGATAGACTGGTTAACTTTATAGTTGGTCACCTTAACCGCATCTTTAGCGCTTATATAACCATCTATTAGTTTGGTAGCACCTGATGTTGTAATTTCCACACCACCATTAGAGGACAATATATGTCCTCCTATGGTTCCATCTGTAATTGTTATTTGATTCTTAGCCTCGATATATGAACCAACATTAACGGCACTAAATGTTACGCCGCCATTGTCACTTACAACATATCCGCTAATATTGCTTGCGCTGCCGCTTATTTGCGCTTTTGCTAAAACGTTCTGCCCAATGTTAGCATTTGTAAGTTTAATTCCATTGGTAGAACTTCTTAATGAGCCTAATATCGTTGATTGATTTAATTCAATATAACTGCCGTTATCTACGTGACCATAAACGTATAGTCCATTGGCAGTGAAAGAGTTCCTTTCCAGATCTAAAGAAAGGTTCCTACTAGCACTACCAATCGTATTATTTCCCTTAAACGTCGAGTAGCGTTCTAAATATAACGTTGACGTATAGGGACCAGCAATAATACTGTCGCCTTCATTCAACGTAACATTACTTGAACATTTATAAGAAGACAGTCCGTCAGTATAAAAGCCACTATTTGGACACGGACTATTGGTAGCGATCAAATCCCAATCTTCCCAGCTCCATTTCGGCGTAAGATCATATTCTTTAGCTAAGGCGCTCGCCGTACTCATCATACATATCAAGGCTAAGCAAATCAGTTTTTTCATTCTTGTTATTACTCCCGAACCCAAATCTCTTGCTGGCGCTCAACTTGCGATAAGCCCGAGCCACAAACGGCCGTAGCTTGCACCCTAAATAGTGACTCTGCTGCTGGTGTTCCTAAGTTTAAAGTGCCTAAATCTACACAACTCATTGGGCCAAGCCTGCATCCGGTCCCTTGTGTGACATTAGGCATTGCACCGCTTACCGTATTTGTGCAGATTGTCGCGACGCTATCACTCGTACCATTGATGGGATATAACCTTGTCAGTGCCCACTCATTTGCAGACTGAGCAACAAACCAAGCTTTTGTTCCCAAAAACTCTCTTGTTAATCCGCTTTGATTCGACCATGTCACTTTCATTAAAGAGGAAGCCAAATATCCCATTACAATAATGACGAATAACACGATGATTAGTACATTTCCGCTGGAGTTTCTTCTATGGGACATTGAGCACCTGCACATCTTGTTGATACACACTACGTTCACCATCCTGCTCAAACTCTAAATTGATATGAACTAAACCACCTCGTTGCAGAGTTGGCTCTAGATAACGCATACCACTTACGGACGAATCGACACTATCCGCAACCGTAATACCATTTCGCGTAACTCGCTTGGTATCAAAACAGTAGCGAACCTCCGACTTCTCTTGATAAATATAAAGACGGCTAGAAACAGAGGATCCCGTAATCGTACTTGCCCCCCCACTAACAACAAAAACCTTACCTGTTTTAGCTAAACCACCAATGGCTATATTTCGCGAAGAAGTTGATTGTAAATCTTCATATCGGCTCGGATTTATCACCATCCTGCGATTCGCAGGAATAGGATTAAGCGTTGAGTCATTACCTAGCAAAAACTCTAAGTCATTATTCTTAAACGTGTAAAAACCAGAATATTCAATCGGCACAAACTCTAGACAATTAGTTGTTCCTTTTGGCACATGAAAACTATTAGGTACAGCATGGCGGATTTCACGCGTCATCTTTTCTAAAACAAACTGAGCCTGTGTTTGTATTCGTTGGCGATCGATAGTATCAGCGTAACCTTTCATTCCTAACTGGACATACCCAGCTATCCCCAACATGATGAAGCTGCCGACCACAATCGTAACTATCATTTCCATTAAGGTGAAACCACGATCTTTCATCAGTAGTTCCCCTTAATAGCTGTTAAAGTAAGGGGCTGCGTGTTCCCCGCAAAAATCCTTAATGTTACTTTTTTGTATTCGGTTATTTCATCGGGAGCTTTATCCGTCAGATCATCATAGGCAACGCTAATTTCTAATCTAAAGTTTTTGTACTGCTCAGTACTGTCCGCACCAAGTACATCACTAATATTCCCTCTAGGGATACCATCACACTGAGAAGCCGTTGTAGATGTGCTCCAACACCCGATATAGTCATCGACATCATTGAAATCACTAGGCGTTGTTTCCAAGGAACCGTCTAGTTTTTTATCCGCACCTAATTTATTTACGTCAGTGCAGCTCACTCCATTCTCACCACACCGAACGGTGCCACCATCAAAGTCGCTGTTTTCATCGAAGCCTCGCGACAATATCTGAGACATGAAACCTTGGCCTAATGCGGCAGCGCGGGTTTGATAATGAGGGATGGCGGAATCTCGAATCTGAGGGACAAGAAAAGAAGTAAACGCCACCATCGCAATGCCCATCAAAACAATCGCGATGATCATTTCTATTAAAGTCATGCCACTAGATTTCTTCATGAGCATGTACCTTTAGAAACATAACCTTGAGAATTAATTTCAACTTGGCAGCGGCTTCGACCATGCTTATCTTCAATTAAGATGCTTACAGCACCACTTACAGGATTGCCGAGAAGGTTAAAATTAATTGTATTTGCGGCACCGCTGATAACGGAAAACCTTGCGGACTTATCGATAACCACGTCACTACGAGCATCTCGTGCACTGCCTGTTAGTGCACAGGCAGCAACCGAACCAACACATGAGCTAGAAACTTGTAAACGAAAGTTGTTATCAGGACTTGTAGCATTCGACTGCATACGATTCACCTGCACTTGGCGAATCACAGAAATCACGCGTTCTTGTAATGCATATGCAGAGAAATTGCCAGATCCCATAAAACGGCTGGCTGCAAAAAGTGAAAGGATAGAGAGGAGAACAATCATGAGGATTAACTCCATTAACGTGAACCCTAATGCAGAGCTGCGAATTTTCATAACCCAACCTTAGGCTTAGAACAAGCGAGATAAGTATACGATGAAATTATGAGATTAATGATAGGTTTATAATTTTTCGATTCGAAGTGTGAACAGACGAACAAATAACCAATGTCTAGTTATTTTGCCCTTTTGAACGACCAATTTCTTCTTCAATTCGATCGTATGTTTCTTTGTTGCTTAGCGTTTCAGAAACGTGCTCAGCGGTTTGCTTGGTTTGCTCCCACTTTGCTTCATAAATTTCTGGTTCAAAGCTTATGTATCGAGGTAGTACGATATACCCTGCGGTAGCGATAAAAACGAGTATTACGACAAATTCAATTCGGGATAGACCCTTTACTATTCTCACCTACGTATACCTTAGAGAAGGGGTCGTTATGACCCCTTTAAAATCAAACAAATGATTATTTGGTACAAGAATTTGTCATCACGGTTTTAGCAGGAATGAGCGCACCATCTGCATCATAGTATGATTCAGAGTACTGAACACACTCTGAAGCTTTGTCCTCAGATGCATAAATAACTGTGCCTGCAGTACCATTTTTCTTATCTGTAGCATCTTTACGAGCTGTTTTTTTAATTTGAACCCAATCATCACTCAAACCCTGCACAGCCTTACCTAAACCATTTTCGTCAGCCGTTGGGTAACCTAGGTAGATCGTAATATCTTCTACTTTCGTGCTTGCGTCAGCCAAAGATTCTTTGCCTTCTACCGCAGCTTTACCATAAGTAATACCTGCAGCACCATCAATTGCACCTTTAAGGCCTTGATTAGCAGCTGCACGAGCATCATCTTGCAGGTTAAGGAAACGTGGTGCTGCAGTTACCGCTAGAATACCTAGGATTACAATTACCACTACCAATTCGATAAGGGTGAAACCACCTTGTCTTTTCATTGTTTACTCTCTCTATGTAAGCATGCAGTACAACTGCAAAGTTTCGTTTAGGTCACGCGACCATTTTGGATATTGTCAAAACGGTTTGGGGCAGCAACCTTCACTAAAACTGACCGTGAAGTGGATACTGTATCTACCGCTTGAGCAGAATGACGATTCGCCATTATTCAGTTCATGCTGCAATGAGAAAAACACATTATTGTTTACCCACGATTACAGCCTGTTACTTATGGTAATGATTGCATTATACCGACTTTCATTACCAATTATAGTGATTAGGTGTCAAAAAATTCACTCCGCCGACATTTCGACGTCTATTTTCAGTTGATTAGCAGTTGAGATAACTACAATCGACTGACCATTTTCATAAGTGTAGTGACAGACATAACGATCAGTTTTGATGGCTCCACTGATATCTATTAACTTGTTGGTCATTATTTTACGTTGGGGGTAATGCACCGCTAGCCAATAACCACAATCTAATACACCTTGCTGAGTAAAGGGAGACACTAACCCGTCCTCAGTCATAGTAAGGTTAAAACCATCCATCAGCATATGTTCTGGCTCGCCTTGTACTAGCCAAGCTTGACGATAACGCTGAACACTGTCTTGCATCCAAACTCTCGCTAACTTCGCTCCAGTTACTTGTGCTTGCTCGGTAACAGGACGTAATTTGACCGCCAAACCCACCGCCATAATCGTAGCAATAACCCCAAACACAATAAGCGTTGCTCGGCTTTGATTTTCAACCACCTATTAGCCGCCTTTGATGATGTCGAGCATTCCCCACATTGGTAAGAAGATACCCAATGCCAGCACCATGACCATGCCTGCGACAATCACCAAAAGTAATGGTTCTATTCTTGCGGTCAGCGTTTTTAGATCGTAATCGACTTCTCGATCGTAAAAGTCCGACACCTCCAGCAGCAACTCATCAATACGACCAGTTTCTTCACCTACTGCAATCATCTGAATCACCAATGGGGTGAATATTTTACTGTTGATGGCCGTCACTGAAATGGTGCTACCCGCTTCAATTGCGGACTTCATCTCAAGAATTCGGTTTTCTAAAAAACGGTTCCCTAAGGCTTCCCCGGCCAAAGCCAAAGACTGGTTAAGTGGCACACCTGATTTCAGCATCAACGAAAAGGTTCTGGCAAAACGAGAAAGCTGCGCACGATTAACGATATCGCCTACAATTGGCAGCCGAAGCCGAAACTTATCGAACTTCTCCCGACCATCAGCCGTCGCCACCCACGCTCTGAACACCGTAAACGCGCCAATCATTGCCACAACCAGCAACACCCAATAATTAACAAAGAAATTAGAAGTCGCGATCAAAATACGCGTCGGCAATGGTAGCTCAACACCAAAGCGCGTGAACATCGATGCAAACTCAGGGATCACCAAGATATTCAATACAAACATGGCGATGGTGATAAAGATAATGACAAACGTTGGATAACGCATCGCCGCTTTAATGCGTTTGCGAGTCTCAAGTTCCTGTTCGTAGTAATTCGCCAGTTGCAATAGCGCTTGGTCAAGCCGACCCGTATTCTCACCGACGTTGATCATAGAAACGAACAGTGGGCTGAATACTTTACTGTGTTGCTGCATCGCAGAAGACAAACCTCGGCCATTACTCAGTTCAGAAACGACATCTTCTAGCGCCTCTTTGAGCTGTTTGTTTTCGCAATTTTGCAACAAGCCACGCATAGAGCGCAGCAAAGGTACGCCAGCTTTAGTCAAACTAAACAACTGACGAGAGAAAAGAATAATTACTTCCAACGGAATAGCAGGCACAAACAGCTTAGACAAGCTCACTTGGCTTTTTGCCGACTCTTTCTCTAACCGTACATTGAGCGGGATGACCCCTTTGTTCATCAATGCTTCCGCCGCAGCTTCTGAGTTCACTGCTTCGATTTTGCCGTTAGTGGATGAGCCGTCTAGCGTGCGACCTTGATAACGAAAAGTTGGCATTCACTTACCTATATGAAAATGGGATCAGTCTTACCAGAAGCATCACCCTCACCTAGGGTCATCACTTCATCCAAACTGACGGTGCCTTGTAGCGCCAGTTCCATTGCAGAAGCAAGCAGTGGCTTATAGTTTTCTGAGCGGCGCGCGGCTTGCGCAAAGCCAACCGCATCATTGGCGCGCAATTTATCCATCATCTCTTGCTCAAGTTCGAGCATTTCAAACACACCGATCCGGCCTCGATAACCAGTCAAGTTACAGTTTTGGCAACCTGCGCCTTTATAAAAAATGGTGCTAACTTGATTTGGGAAACGCCCAGCTAACCACTGCTGGCGAGACTCATCTAAGTGGTCTTCTGTTTTACAATCAGGGCAAACTCGGCGCACAAGACGCTGCGCCACCACGGCTCTGACTGCACTAGCAACCAAGTACCCCGGCGCACCCATATCGATCATACGTAACGCACTGTCGACAGCATCGTTGGTGTGGAGAGTACTCAATACTAAGTGACCCGTTAATGCAGCTCGCAGACCAATTTCTACCGTCTCTTGATCACGCATCTCACCAACAAGAATGATGTCTGGGTCTTGACGTAAAAAGGTTCTAAGAACACGCGAGAAAGTTAGATCGATCTTACTGTTAACCTGTACCTGAGTGATGCGAGGCAGACGATATTCAACCGGGTCCTCTGCTGTAATGATCTTTTTCCCAGGTTCGTTGAGCTCACTCAATGCACCGTAAAGCGTGGTGGTTTTACCGGAACCTGTCGGCCCGGTAACCAAAATCATGCCATGCGGACGCGCCAACTGTCGACGTAAGCGAGCAAGCAAGTCTGGCGGCAAGCCCGACTCTTCTAACGGACGCAAACCAGCGGACTGGTTAAGCAGACGCATTACTACAGATTCTCCGTACTGCGTTGGTAACGTCGACATACGAATATCAATTGATTGGCCACGAACTTTGATATTGAATCGGCCATCTTGCGGCAAGCGCTTTTCAGAAATATCTAGGTGTGCCATCAACTTCAGTCGAAGAACCAAAGCCGATGCAATATTCACTTCATTTAAGAGCGTTTCATGCAATACGCCATCAATACGCTGGCGCAAACGCAATACTTGATCGTCTGGCTCAATATGAATATCCGAAGCTCCAACCTGTACCGCATCTTCAAACATGGAATTAACCAGCTTTACAACGGTAACCTCTTCACTATCAGCTTCATCAATACCGTAGTCAAAGCTTTGTACATCTTTATGCTCTTCATGCAGCTGTTCAGCAAAGGAGGCTATCTCTTTAGTACGGCGGTAATAACGGTCAAAGCTTGAAATAAGCTGACGCTCTGAAGCAACAATGAACTCAAGGTTGTATTGACCTAACAAGTTCATCAATGATTCTTGGATGAACAAGTCCGCAGGGTCACTCATAGCAACGCGCAGTGTGTCCCCATTTCGAGCAACGACCATCGCACGTAAGCGACGTGCGTGTACCTCAGGTAAAATCTGCACGGCTTCGGCATCCACAGGCGCACGACCAAGATCGATCAGTGGCAAACCAAGCTGCTGAGACAAGAAGTCCAACATTTGCTTTTCGGTAATAAAGCCAAGGTCAATTAACGCATCCCCTAGCTTCTGCCCGGTACTGCGTTGTGCGTTTAGTGCTTGCTGGATTTGTTCTTCAGAGACGATACCTTCCTCAACCAGAAGATCGCCCAAGCGTTTTCTCAACTGAATTTTCATTGTGCGCTCTCCAACTCTTTCAAGATGCTCAAACGGTCACGGATAAATGCTTGCGATTGATTCGAAATGCCAACTTTACCCAGAGCTTGGTTGTAAGAGTTGATCGCGGCAGTAAAAGCCAGGGCGCGCTCTTGTTGAATAGCCAAACCTAACCACCAGCGCGCGTTTTCCGGCTCACGCTGAGTTAGGAGTTGATAGCTCTCAAGCGCAATGTCATTTTGCTTGTGTTTTTGTGCCAATGCCGCACGCATCGCCAAGTAATCTCGACTTGGTACTGGAGGCAAATGAACAAGCGGGCTCAGCGCCGCTTCAGGTTGATTAGCTTTCACTAACAACTTAGACAAGGCCAAGCGAAGTACTTGGTTGTTCGTATCTAGGTTAATGCCTTCTTGAATAATCTCATATGCTTTACGCGTGTCACCTTTACCAAAGTACAACGCTGATAACTTTTGACGCGTGTCTGCATTCATTGGCTCATAACGCAACGCCTCGGCATAAGCCGACAACGCTGTTTGCATATCGTTAGCATCGAGTGCCTTTTCCGCTCGACTAACAGCCTTAAGGGAAAGCTGACGATGTGTAAGCTCAACCTGCTCAATACGCATTGAGCTGTTTTCTGATGTCGTGCGGGTTACGTGATCGTATTGCTCCTCGCTCGGCATCGTTGCTAACTGCGCGAGTAAAACTTCATCTTCAGAGGCGATATTTATCTCAGATCTTAGCGTGAACCTATCAGTCTCTTGCATGTGAGGCTGTTGCGCTACCGGCTGTGTGGCTGGTTTGGTGTAAACCACTTGAGTTGTATCGGGCGTCATTTTACTCGTTGGCGAGTGAGTGCGCTCCGATGAAACAATTGGTGAGACATTCACAGACGACAGTGGCATAGCGTCGGTTTGAAACTGTGATAGCTCGCCTGAAGGGACAGGACCGCGAGAGACCGCCCAACTGCCAACCGCAAGGCTTAACGAAAAACCGGCGACAAGCCAAAGCCAAGGTTTACTGCGTGAGACACTTGGAATCTCCGCACGAGTAAGCTCTGACGGCGATGTTTTTTCAGCAAGTTCTGATAATGCTTTATTGATGGCACTCAAGGTTGACTCCATCCCCAAAATACGGGTGTTTTAAACTTAGGTTTACGGGCATCAAACGTATCGTGCATAGCGGCATAAACGTGATGATTTTTCAATAGTGTGCAACGATCATTAAATGCAGCAAGCAACGACTTGTGACTAATTTGGTTTATCAAGCGCGGAATCCCCATGGATGAACGCCAAATCGCTTTTTTCTGTTCAATAGAAAAAATGTGCGCCCCATTGCCTGCTTTATCTAAACGATTATTGATGTAAGCCACGCCTTCATCGATAGAGAGAGGACGTAACTGGCAACTAAACGTAATGCGTTGACGAAATTGCCTTAGCTCATGATTAGCTAATCTGTCATCCAACTCAGGTTGTCCGAATAACACCAATTGAATGAGCTTATCTTGTTCCGTTTCTAAGTTGCCAAATAGACGTAATGTTTCTAAAGCTTGTGGGGAAAGAGCTTGCGCTTCATCAACGATCAAGACGGTTTTCTTTCCCAAGGCATGTACTTGAATCAAGTGCTCTTGAATGAGGGAAACGATACGCAGCGGATCATCGTTCTCGATACCCAACTCTCTGGCGACAGCAAACTGCAACTGTTCCCCATTCAACACTGGATTGGGTAAGTAAATAAGCTCAACTTCAGATTCAATCTGCTCGATCAGCTTACGGCATACCATGGTTTTTCCAGTGCCGACTTCTCCCGTCACCTTAATCACCCCTTCTCCCATTTGCACGGCAGCTAGGATGGTTTGGATCGCCTCATAGTGAGGGACTAACCCCAAGAACATTTCTGTATTTGGGGTTAACGAAAAAGGCTGAACTCGGAATCCAAAGTGGGACAAGTACATACTCGAATCACAAACCTATTAAAAAACAGAACCTTTCCCAGCGCTTATTGCGCATCTGGGAACCACTCTTGCAGCAGATCACGAGAGCGCTCTAGCTCTTTCTGCCAAGAGTTCACGCCAACTACGGTCGGTTTTAGCAAGATGACCAATTCTGTTTTCTCAGTTACGTTATTCACGTTGCGGAACAAATGCCCCAGTGCTGGTACATCGCCCAAAAATGGGACTTTAGAAACAAGCTCACGATTTTGCTGTTTCATCAACCCGCCGATAACCACAACATCGCCATCTTTAGCACGAATAACCGAGTCTGATTCACGAATAGAGCTTTTCGCTAATGGCAGTTGGATGTTTTGGAAATCTCCGCCCAAGTTCAATTGCTTCACTTCTTCCGTGACTTCAATAACTGCGGGGTGAACATGCAGGAACACATTGCCTTTGTTATCAATTTGCGGAGTCACATCAAGGGAAATACCCGAGAAGAATGGCGTCAGTTCCACTTCAGGAACCGCATTTGAGTTTTCACCGTTGCCTGCATTGCTCGATAGCTCGGTAACAAAGTACTCATCGGTACCCACTTTGATAACAGATTTTTGGTTGTTGGCAGCGGTAATACGAGGGCTCGAAAGGACGTTCAAGTCACCTTGCGTAGACATGAAGCTCAATACAGCATTGAAGTTACCATCCGAAATAGTCACGTTAGTTTGACCGCCCAATAGCGTGCCAATCGCATCCAATGGTGGTAATGTCGACGCAGGGCGGTTGACTACGATACTACCCGAGTTACCAATTGATGCCGATAAGTTTGACCAGTTGATGCCTTGTTGGTAGCCATCATTCAACGTCACTTCTAGGATTTTAGCTTCAAGAATGACCTGGCGCTGCATGCGCTCCTGCGATACACCTAAGAACTCGCGTACTTCGCGAATATCATCTGGAAATGCTCGAACCGTAATAACTCCCGCTTGTGGCGTTACAACCACACTTTGCCCTTTGCCTGAACCAATTAGATTCGCAACGGCTTGCTGTAGCATAGGCCAGAAGTCACTTTCAGTGATGGTTTCGATGCGTGTACCACCCGTAGATGTGGTTGAGCTATCGTTGTTGTTTCCATTGTTAGAGTCTGACGAGTCAGAACTGTCTGAGCTACCACCAGAATTAGACGTACCAGCCGAGGTTACAGAGCCCGTAACAATGCTGGTTAACGAGCGACCAGAACGCTTGAACTGTAGGTAATCGACTGGAATGGTCACAGTACGCATACCTGCTGGGTAGATTTGAATAACTTTGCCAGACTTCACCACGTCATAGCCATACATATTCTGTACGACATTCAGAACTTCATCCAATGTCACATCTGACAAGTTGACGGTGATATTACCTTGTACCGATGGGTGAATCGCCACGCTGTACTCTGTGCCTTTCACCAACGAGGCGAAAAAGCTTCTTGCATCGACCGCATTCGCTTGAATACGAAAACGCTTCGAGGTGCCTTGCTCTGATGCAACGTTCGAGTCTAAATTTGGCATCAAGTCTGCCTCAACAGAAGAAGGGATTTCTTCCAATGTGCGGCTGTTCGCTTGATTGATCGATTCATTGAGCGCTTCTTTAACTTCCACTGGATTCCGATGACCCATTGAACATCCCATTAAAGAAGCAATCGTTATTCCTACAACTAATTTGCGCATATCTGATCGGGCTCTGGTTATTATTGTTTTACGTTTAAATCAAAAAGCTCTAGGTCCCACTGACGGTTACCACGCTTTAAAGTTACAAATTCACTATTAATGCTCGCGACGCGATAACCCTTAAATAGCTCGCCTTTTTCGACAAGTTTGTTATCCATAATCGCGATACAATCAGTACTTGGCTTACACACAATACTGTTGAGCTTAGGCAGTCGATACCGTTTAACTTTTGGTTTCGCTGACGTTTCAACCGCTGGCTTTTCCCAACCAAGTGGGGCCGTTGGGTCCTGGTTTGCCCAAGCGGTTCCTGCCGCTGCCATAACAAGCAATGAGATGATGAGTTTGTTAACCACCAATAAACTCCTCTCTAGATCCTAGTGTGTAGACTTCTAACACAAGCTTCGCTTTCGGGTACTCTTCGACTTTATAACTAAAGCTGCGCCAGTAATAACTCGCAGGAAGGCTCTCCAATTTATTCAGATAATTAGCAATAGAAAAATAGTCACCAGTCAGTTCCATACGAACAGGATGCACGTAGTAACCAGAGTATTGCGATGCTTCTTTATCTTCCGTTATTGGCTCAGATGGCAAGGTTTGCAGAGACAAAAGGTGAATGCCACTTTGCTGCTCCAACACATTTTCAAGCAGCTCAGCCATTTGCGAAGGTGTAATAAGATGCTCGATGATCTCCGCTAATTGCATCGAAAGATGCTGACTCTCAGCTAACAGATTAGATATCGCGCGATCAATCTCAGCATTTGGATCTTTCTTAAGTTGCGCCTGAATACGTAGCGTATCGATTTCAATCTTTTGATTGGCTTGCTTTAAATTACTTAGTTGCCTCTCATTACTGATGATCTCGTTAAGCTTTGGCTCCAATACCAGCGTAAAGAGCAACATGATCACGACAACTAAACCGCACAATGCGGTGAGCACTTTTTCACGCGTACTCATTTCGCCAAAGCGCCCTTCTAATGAGAGCCAGAATTCGTTCATTTCTCTTTATCCTCGCGCGTTTTTAGTTCAAACGTCACAATATCCTTATCATTTCGACCTATTTTGACGTCGTCAAACGTTCGACCAACCAAGCTAATTTCGTTTTTAAATTGGCTAACCCAATTTGGCACTGAGCTCGGTTTTTTCGCTAGCCCCTTCAGGTCTAAGGTATGGGTATTGATTCGAATTTCGGACAAAGAAATTTCTTGGTTTCCTAACTTCGCTAATGATTGCATCACGCCAGAGTAACCCGTGCGCTGCGAGTCATCGTATTTCCCGACAGCTTTAAGCGAGTCTCGCTTCGCCTTGACTTCACGCTCTAAGCGGGCTTTAGCTGCCAGCTTATTATTGTCAGGTTGATGTTTACGTAGCTTGACTTGATAACGTTCAAGCTCTGACTTCATGATATCGCCTTTACTTTTTACAATAGCAATCTCATCTTCCAAACCGCTGCTCTGCCAAGTGACATAACCGTAAGAAAATAGAATTGCAGCCGCCGCAACGCCCCAAGATAACGCGATATTTTTTAGCGTCAGGAGCTCTTTTTTCGGTTTTAAGTAATCGGGATATAAGTTGACGCGTCGAGTATTTGAAGTAGCCGCAGTGTCAGCCAAAACATGTCCTGATAGCTCATGTTCTGGTGGTAATAACGGTGAAACCTTAGTACTTAAACGGTAGTTCAGAGCCTGAACAAGCTCGCTCTCATCCTCTTCATCGCAGCACACTTTCAATTGATGTAATTGCACGTGGCGTAACTGAGATGAAAGATAATCAATCGAACGTTGCAGTTCTAACGACAGACTGTCCATCTGTAAATCGCTAGACGGAACCCCCGTTAACGGTGGCGTCACACTGCGAATAGAGCGGTGGAACGCAATAGTATTTTCGACAAAAGCGCTTATACGGAAATGACCACGCACACTGCGTTGTAATAATAGGAAGTTTCCTAGTTCACCAGCAGTCTCTCCCCAAATATCGTCTTCAGGAAGAATGGCTTCTAATGGTAACTGGGCTCGACTGGCCAGTAACACAATCTTATCCAATATTTTTCGCGATAAGACGTATGCTTGCACTTTGGTTGAATTCGGTAACTCGACCGCATCGGCAATAATGTCGATAGCACGCTCAGAGATCAGTTCTTTCAACAAAAACGGTAATGCGGCTGGCCATTCTTGACGCGGCATGACCGGTTTGTCGATTTGGTACATCTGGTAATAGTTATGAGAAAGAATAACCGTTAATGAATCATACGCACTCGCTGCAACGCTCAATGCTTGCTCAACGGCTTTTTCCCAATTGGACTCAGAAATATCAAATTGGTATGGACGACTACTTTTGATTGAAGATGATAAATAAACGGCGTCTGGCTGAATAACCAAAAAGCAGGAGCGATCACCACTAGATGATCGCTTAAGCTTGTCGAATAGTGCTTTGAAATCCATGATTATTATCTTTATTTTTTCCGCCAGCGATTTCGTCTTCCCAATTTAACTTGGGATTCTGATTGAGAATTCGGCAACGCTTGGGGACGAGGAAGAAACTGCTGCTCCGCAGAAAAGTAACGCCCTTGCCCACCATAAACCCCGAGCTCAATTAATGTGTTGAGCTCGTTCTGATTCTCAATTCCCACTGCTATAATTTTAGTTTTACTGTTTGCCGCCGCACCTAGCATACTGCGGACAAATAGCTGGTTTTCATGTCGTTGGTCGATTTTTGCTACTAAACTGCGATGAAGTTTAAGGTAACGAATGTCCACTTCTTTTAAATAGTGAGTGCTGACGATGGTACGCCCAGCCTGCCCAACCATTAAGTGGCACCCTAAACCGGCCAGCATTTTAGCGACTGGTCGCATAAAGTCTAAGTGTCTTACAAATTGTGCTTCAACAAACTCAAAACTGAGACACTTTCTCTGCTCACGTGACAACTGTAAGAGTTCATCACGAAACCATTTAAAGTACTCTCGGTTAGAAAATGGCGTTACATTCAAATTGAGCGCATACGATCTTGAGTTATCAAAATTATCCTTAAACTCTCTTAAGAATTTATTAATAACCGACTTATCCATTTGCGCTTCATAACCAACCTGTCTGATCGCAGAAATGAACCGAGACGCTTTAACAATCCCATTCTCAGGATCGCGAATCCGACATGTTAACTCTTCATATAATGATTTTTTATGCGTCGCGTCACTTATTGGGTGCACAGATTGTGCGTAGAGTATCACACTTTCAGGTGTAAGTGCTGTGTCAAATAACGTTCTCCACCTCACACTTCCGCGAGCTTCTTCATCGTGGTTCCATTTTTTGAAGCGACTCCAATTATTGTTATTTTGTAGTTGCGCACTACGCAAAGCAGTCTCGGCTTCATCAATGATTTGGCTGTGTCGCTCACCTTCTTTATAAGTGGTGATGCCAATATGGCACCAGTTGTCTGGATCAAGTGGCTCTGGCGGCATTAACTTTTCTAACTGGCGAATGCATTGCGAGGCGAGGTTAGCCACATCTTTCGCACTTTGGTGCGGTAGAAAAAGCGCAAAATCAGCATCGTAATAACGGGAAAATACAACATCTGGGTATCGTTGAACTAAATTGGACAATAAACTCCCAACTTCAACAATAAACTCATCCGTAATTTGCTTATCTTGCTCTTCTTCAACCAGTTTCCAGTCTTGAATACGAACTAGCAACACGGCGCCGCGAGCCCCACTTTCTAGTAACGCCGATTCCAACTTGCTATCAAATAACACTCGGTTAGCGGTACCGGTTAGCTTATCAAGGAAGGTTTGAGTTCGAATAAAGGTATCAAATCGGCTTCGCTCTTGACGCGCATCTTGTAACTCTTCGATTAATACATCGAGCGCTTCACTGGCGGTGTAAGGCCATTCTTTTTTGTCACCTTTGGCATACTGCTCCACCCTACCAGCCAGGATCATTCTGCCTCGCTCTTCGAGCATTTCGGAGCCTTCTAATTGTTCCTTAAGCCATGCCACGCCGCGCATTAAGCAGAAGATGATCAATATAACGGCAAGCGTGATCGACCAAAGCGCCTGCATTGAGTAGCTGTAACCTAAGTAAGGGGGAATTGCTTTAAAGTGAATCGTGTAATCTTGATTGTGAGTCAACTGGTACTCAGCCTCAAACAAGACTGACGCTTCCATTTGATGAGAAGTATCTTTGAAGCGATAAACAACGGCGTTGTTGGTCGACAACGTCATTTCGACAATATTGGAAGCCTGCAGCATTTTCGGCATCCAGCGCTGCATAGAATAAGCGGCGTCAGGATCTTCCATCTCCTTGTCGACCACCTCTACGATCCCTTCTAAATAATGGGTGAGATATTCCTGCCCAAGACGTTTAAAAGAGAGGGTGCCACCGACAAACAAGATAAACATGGCGCAGATAACGATCATGGTGACGAAGGCCACCAGCCGTGTGCTTAACTTAAGAGTTGGGGTATACCTCATGAATACCAAATTCCTTTTTTATTCATCATATACCTTATTGAAATATTTATACTTGATAAGAGTTCATCAAACAATCGGATTAGTCTGATAGTGAGAGGCTGGAGCATAAAGAAAATCACACTCATTGATAAGTTTTATTGTTACGCCTAACCTTGCCAAGATAAGCCTGTGAGATCATTAGATTGCGACAATAAAAAAGGCCGCGATATTCGCGGCCTTTTCGATTCAAGCATAAGCAGAATTTAGAACGGGATATCGTCGTCAAAATCCATTGGTGGCTCATTGTACTGCTGCTGTGATTGCTGCGGAGCCTGTTGTTGTGGTTGCTGTTGCTGAGGCGCATTGTACTGCTGCTGAGCTGGCTGTTGAGGCTGACCCCATCCACCTTGTTGCTGCTGTTGACCGCCCATAGGTGCGCCGCCACCTTGAGCACGACCGCCAAGCATTTGCATCACACCATTGAAGCCTTGAACAACGACTTCAGTTGAGTAGCGATCTTGACCACTTTGATCTTGCCATTTGCGAGTTTGCAGTTGCCCTTCAATGTAGACTTGAGAGCCTTTACGCAAGTACTCACCTGCTACTTCCGCAAGTTTGCCGAACAACACAACACGGTGCCATTCCGTTTTTTCGCGCTGTTCGCCAGTCGCTTTATCACGCCATGAATCAGAAGTCGCAATAGTAATGTTTGCTACTGCACCGCCATTCGGCATGTAACGAATTTCAGGGTCGTTACCTAGATTCCCCACCAAAATAACTTTGTTAATTCCACGGCTGGCCATGATGTGCTCCGTTTCACTCTGGATATATAAAATTTTAGCGCATTAGAATAGCACGCTTTAATGTTTTGATTAAAGTCTAATACCATTGTGATCTATTGAGTCACCCTCTAGAACCCAAATCGTATTTCAACTTACGTGTGTAGCATTTTTGATTCGCGTTGCAGACATCGTTTCGTGAAGCTTTGAATTCGAACGCATTTATTCAGTAAAGCGATGGTTATGGCCTCTCTTTAATGCCAGTTTATGGCTTCTATTGAACCCAGGGAGATTGGAACACGTGAGAAAGTCGGCTTACGCAAGAAAGCTATTTCTGATCAGTATGGAAGATAATGCGCAAAAAAAAGTGGCGGCACTCGAAAAGTACATTGATATGAGCATCCCGGTGATTTCAACCGAAGCACTCATGGAAGCCAAGCCACAACACCGTAATAAAATTCTACTGATAGACTTCAGTGAACATAAATCACTTGTTCAATCGATCAAAAACTTGCCTCTTGTATGGAAAAACTTTGAAACCGTTGTCTTCAACGTGCCTAAAAGACTAACCACGGATGAACTTCTTTCATTTGGTCAATTAAAAGGTGTGTTTTATTCTGAAGATACGCTAGAGCAAATTGGAGAAGGGTTAAAAGGCATTGTTAACGGTCAAAACTGGCTGCCGCGTAATGTAACCAGTCAACTTTTACACTATTACCGCAATGTCATTAATACTCATACTGCACCAGCTACGGTAGACCTAACCATTCGTGAGCTACAAGTACTGCGTTGCCTACAAGCTGGCGCCTCGAACAGTCAGATGGCCGAAGAGTTATTCGTCAGTGAATTCACCATCAAATCGCACTTGTATCAGATATTCAAAAAGCTATCCGTAAAGAACCGAGTACAGGCAATCGCCTGGGCAGACCAAAACTTAATGTCGTGATGCAATGTGAGCGGCTCTGATAACTGAAATGACGAGTCGCTCATCTTTTTTCCGCACCGAGTCTCACATTTTTTCCTACTTTATTCATGATTCATTGATACCTCTCGTGTTAAAGTTATGCGCAGATTCTTGATAAAAACGAGATAGGATATTCCCCCAATGATAAAAAAATGTCTGTTCCCTGCTGCAGGCTATGGCACACGCTTCCTACCGGCAACGAAATCTATGCCAAAAGAGATGATGCCAGTCGTGAACAAACCGCTTATTGAATACGGTGTCGAAGAAGCAATCCAAGCTGGTATGAACGGCATGTGTATTGTGACAGGTCGTGGCAAGCACTCGATCATGGACCACTTTGATAAGAACTACGAACTGGAACATCAGATTAGCGGTACCAACAAAGAAGAGCTGTTGGTAGATATCCGTGAAATCATTGAATCTGCAAACTTCACTTATATACGTCAACGCGAAATGAAAGGCTTGGGCCACGCGATTCTAACTGGACGAGAATTGGTAGGCGATGAGCCATTTGCTGTTGTTCTTGCTGATGACCTTTGTGTCAACGAGCAAGAGGGCGTACTGGCTCAGATGGTGGCACTATTTAAGCAGTTCCGCTGTTCTATCGTTGCAGTGCAAGAAGTACCAGCCGAAGAAACACACAAATACGGCGTTATCTCTGGTGAAATGATCAAAGACGACATCTACCGCGTAGACGACATGGTAGAAAAACCAGAGAAAGGCACGGCACCTAGCAACCTTGCTATCATTGGCCGCTACATCCTGACTCCCGATATTTTTGAACTGATCGAAAACACTGAACCAGGTAAAGGTGGTGAAATTCAAATCACGGACGCGCTGCTAAAACAAGCAAAAGCGGGCTGTGTATTGGCTTACAAATTCAAGGGCAAACGCTTTGACTGTGGTAGCGTTGAAGGTTACATCGAAGCAACTAACTATTGTTTTGAAAACCTGTATCTAAAAGATGAAAAAACCTCTGAGCTAGGTAAGCACGCAACACAAAAAGCAGTATAAAGCATCGTCTTAGTACGAAATTACTGTATCGAAAGCCCAGCACAACGCTGGGCTTTTTACTTTACTGTTTTTTTATCCAGTAATTTTCTTTGCACATTTCTCACACTATGTAATACTTGCCCCACTTGGTTATACATAGAGCAAAAACGATGGATAAAATAGAAGTTCGCGGTGCCCGAACCCATAACCTTAAAGACATTAATCTTACAATCCCTCGCGATAAACTGATTGTCATTACTGGACTAAGTGGCTCCGGTAAATCCTCTCTCGCTTTCGATACATTGTATGCAGAAGGCCAACGACGCTACGTAGAGTCTCTCTCTGCCTACGCTCGTCAGTTTTTGTCTCTGATGGAAAAACCCGATGTCGACCACATCGAAGGTTTATCTCCTGCGATCTCGATCGAGCAGAAATCAACATCACACAACCCTCGTTCTACCGTCGGTACAATTACCGAAGTCTACGACTACTTACGTCTATTGTATGCTCGTGTGGGCGAACCCCGCTGTCCAACGCACCATGCCCCTCTTGCTGCGCAAACCATCAGCCAAATGGTGGACAAAGTCATAGAGATGCCGGAAGGCAGCAAAATGATGCTATTGGCGCCTATTGTCAAAGAACGTAAAGGTGAGCATGTTAAAACGCTTGAGAACTTAGCGGCTCAAGGCTTTATTCGTGCGCGTATTGATGGAGAAACTTGCGATCTTTCCGATCCTCCAACCCTTGAGCTACATAAAAAGCACACCATTGAAGTCGTGGTAGACCGCTTTAAAGTTCGTCCAGACTTACAACAGCGCTTGGCCGAATCTTTCGAGACAACACTCGAATTATCAGGCGGAATTGCGGTTGTCGCGCCAATGGATGGCGACGGTGAAGAGATTATTTTCTCCGCCAACTTCGCTTGTCCACAATGTGGTTACAGCATGCAAGAGTTAGAGCCGCGACTTTTCTCATTCAACAACCCTGCTGGTGCATGTGGCACTTGTGATGGCTTGGGTGTTCAACAATACTTCGATCCAAGCCGAGTCATTCAAGATGATTCATTAAGCTTGGCACAAGGTGCGATTCGCGGTTGGGATCAAAAGAACTACTACTACTTCCAAATGCTCACCTCATTGGCCGATCATTATGGTTTTGACCTCCATGCCCCTTTTAATTCTCTGCCAAAGAAAACGCAAGATGTCATTCTAAAGGGCTCAGGTCGTACTGAGATTGAGTTTAAATACATCAACGATCGTGGCGATATTCGCGTTAAACGCCATCCATTCGAAGGTATTCTGAATACCCTAGAACGTCGCTATCGTGATACAGAATCCAACTCTGTCCGTGAAGAGCTTGCAAAATACATCTCCACTAAATCTTGTTCAAGCTGTGGCGGTACTCGTCTACGCCTCGAAGCACGTAACGTGTTTATTGCTGATACGACACTACCTGAGATTGTTGAACTCAGCATTGCTGATGCATTGGAGTTCTTCCATTCCTTGAAACTGGAAGGTCAACGAGCCCAAATCGCTGAAAAAGTGATGAAGGAAATCAACGACCGCCTGCAATTCTTAGTTAACGTCGGTTTGAACTACCTAAACTTATCACGCAGTGCAGAAACCTTATCAGGCGGTGAAGCTCAACGTATTCGTTTAGCAAGCCAAATTGGTGCAGGTCTTGTTGGTGTCATGTACGTCTTAGATGAACCGTCGATTGGCCTCCACCAGCGTGATAACGAACGACTCCTAAAAACACTGACTCATTTGCGCGATTTAGGTAATACCGTACTTGTGGTAGAACACGATGAAGATGCGATTCGCTGTGCAGATCATGTCATAGATATTGGTCCTGGTGCTGGCGTACATGGTGGTAATGTTGTTGCGGAAGGCACCATGGAAGAGATAGTCGCGAATCCGAATTCTCTGACAGGTCAGTACTTAAGTGGTGTTAAAGAAATCGCAGTACCGAAAGATCGCACGCCGCGAGATCCGAAAAAAACGGTTGAGCTATTAGGCGCAACAGGTAATAACCTTAAAAACGTTAACCTTTCAATTCCTGTTGGGTTATTCAGCTGTATTACAGGAGTATCTGGCTCAGGTAAATCAACGCTGATTAATGATACTTTCTTTAAAATTGCGCATACCCAACTTAACGGAGCGACAACGGCTCAGCCTTCACCTTATAAATCGATTAAAGGTCTAGAGCACTTCGATAAAGTCATCGATATTGATCAAAGCCCAATTGGCCGTACACCTCGCTCTAACCCTGCAACCTATACGGGGATCTTTACCCCAATCCGTGAACTGTTTGCAGGCACACAGGAGTCGCGTTCTCGCGGTTACAAACCGGGCCGTTTTAGTTTTAACGTACGCGGTGGTCGTTGTGAGGCCTGTCAGGGTGACGGTGTTATCAAAGTAGAAATGCACTTCCTACCAGATGTTTATGTGCCATGTGATGTGTGTAAAGGTAAACGCTACAACCGTGAAACGCTCGAAGTACGTTACAAAGGTAAAACTATTGATGAAGTGCTAGAAATGACGGTCGAAGATGCACGCACCTTCTTCGATCCAGTTCCTGCCATCGCTCGCAAACTACAAACACTGATGGATGTCGGTTTGTCGTACATACGATTGGGTCAAGCGGCAACAACACTCTCCGGTGGTGAAGCACAGCGTGTGAAACTGGCGCGAGAGCTATCCAAACGTGATACAGGAAAAACCTTGTACATTTTGGATGAACCAACAACCGGCTTGCACTTCCATGATATCCAGCAGTTGCTCACTGTACTGCACAGACTTCGCGACCACGGAAATACTGTCGTGGTGATCGAGCATAACCTGGACGTCATTAAGACTGCGGACTGGATTATCGATCTTGGTCCTGAAGGGGGTCAGGGTGGCGGCGAGATAATCGCTCAAGGCACACCGGAAGATGTGTCGCAAATCGAGGGATCGCACACAGCTCACTTCCTTAAGCCTATGTTGAAGTAGAAAAAACAGGTAAAGTACCGAGACCAGCAAGTGTTGGTCTTTTTTCATTCAAAACAACGCAATAACTATGGCTACTATACATGTAAGTGGAACAAAGCTTTCTCCCGAAAAAGTACAGGTTCCCCTCAATCGCAAGTTTCTCATTGCCTTGGCAACACTATTTGTGTTGGCAATGCACTTTTTCATGCCCAACCCCGGCGGTTCGGGGCTTTCACTTTCGTTCAATGCGACAACTTGGATTGCTTTTAGCTTTGCATTAGGCATTGGGTGTTACCAACTTGCGAATAATCGAGTACTACGTTACTCAAAACTAACCATCGGCTTGTTCATTAGTGCTCTTATAATGACGGTGCCCATTCTGTACCCAAATGCGAATAGCAGTTTGGCAGCCAATAAGCTCATTGGCCTGTGGTGTGGTGTCCTGTTCTTTATTGTTTTACAACAATTTCATTTCAGTAATAAACATCGCCAACGCCTATTATGGTTCATTGTCCTTGCGGTTGTTATCGAAGCCATTTTTGGTCTGACACAATATCTGTATCTCAAACCAGGCAATCCGTTTGGTTACGACACGGTGGCCAATCGTCCTTATGGTATTTTCCAACAGCCCAATGTAATGGCCAGTTTTCTTGCGACAGGGTTGGTGATTGCCAGCTATTTACTTGCACGTCAGCCCTACAAATACGATCGTAAGTTAAGCGATGTTTACCTTCTCTATGCCGTACCAGTTTTAACTTTACCACTAATTGTGGCGTTGGCTTCACGCACTGGTTGGTTAGCCTCGGTCATCGCCGTGTTGTTGGTCATTCCATACATGTACCGCTTTGCAACCAAAGGGCGCTTTATCCGCTGGGTTGTGTCACTTGTAAGTGGGCTCTTACTCTCAGTCGTTGTCATGCATCTTGCCTTTCCTGATGGAGGTGGGTTAGCCGCAGAAAAAGTAAATATGGAGTCTCCTCGAGCGTATACTTTTCCGCAAACATTAGACATGGTGATTGAAAAGCCTTTTACTGGTTATGGATATGGCAAGTTTGAATCTGAGTACATGCTGTATACGGCTCGTCAACATGCCCTAAATGAGAATTACCCAGCTGGTTTGCCAGCCATGGATCATCCGCATAATGAGCTACTTTACTGGGGAGTCGAAGGTGGCTTGCTGCCAATACTCGGCATCTTCTTAGCGATGGCACTGGTACTGTATCGAATCTATCAAGCCAAACGCGGAACTCGTCTTGCGTTGCTGGCCTTGTTTATACCTATCGTATTGCACTCGCAACTGGAATACCCTTTCTACCACTCTCTCGTGCATTGGTTGATCTTCGTTATCCTGCTGTACTGGGTCGATCAGCGCGTCTCTCGTTATCGACAAGTCGGCTTTAGTAATGTAACCAAAAGCTTGCTGCGTGTTTTTAGTTTGGTACTTCCCGTTGCGTTTACGTTTTACATGGTAAGCGCATTGCATACGAACTATGTATTGACGAAGTTTGAGACCACTAGGCCAACTAATCCTGATATTCTGAATCAAGTCAGTAACCCTGTGGTTTGGAAAGACAGATTTGATTGGGATGTTTATAGCACGTTTTTAAACATTGGGCTGTACCAACAAGACGCAACCTTGATTCAGCCTTATATCGATTGGTCGCTAAAAATCATCAAAGATAAGCCTCGCCCTGCATTTTATAATAATTTGATTTTGGCCTACCAAGGCTTAGATGACTCAAGTAAAGCGGAGCAAATTAGAGCTGAAGCGCAGTTTTTGTTCCCGAAGATTGATTTCAGTGACGTCAATTACCAACCACCTTCTCAAGCAATCTCTGCCTCACCAGCCCCCACTTCAGGTGAAGAGTAATAAGTACAAAAAAGCGAAGGGATGACCTTCGCTTTTCTTCATCTCATTGCTGTATGATTTTATTCAGTGAGTGACTCTTCTAACGCTTTTAAGCACAGCGCAACGTTTTCAGATCGAGCGCCGTAACCCATTAAGCCAATACGCCACGCTTTACCAGCTAATGCCCCAAGGCCTGCACCAATTTCTAGGTTATAGGTTTCTAGCAAGTGAGCACGAACTTTTGCTTCATCAATTCCTTCAGGCACGTAAATCGCATTTAATTGTGGCAACCGATGGGCTTCGTCCACAACAAATTCAAAGCCTAACTTTTGTAAGCCATTTTTGAGTTTTTCATGCATCAGTTGGTGACGAGCCCAAGCGTTTTCTAATCCTTCATTTTTCAGTATCAATAAAGCTTCATGAAGCGCATACAAGCTATTAACTGGCGCCGTATGATGATAACTACGCTTGCCTTCTCCACTCCAATACCCCAAAACTAAACTCTGATCGAGGAACCAACTCTGTACTGGTGTTGTTCTTGCTTGAATCTTTTCAATCGCGGCAGGAGAAAACGTCACTGGTGAGAGCCCAGGTACACATGACAAACATTTTTGACTACCAGAGTAAACCGCATCCAGTTGCCATTCATCCACTTTTAACGGCACACCACCAAGCGATGTCACCGCATCAACAATAGATAATGCATTATGCTGTTTCGCCAGCTTACCCAATGCTTGAGCATCACTGACTGCACCAGTTGAGGTTTCCGCATGCACAAAAGCAAGAACTTTTGTATCTGGGTGCTGTTCGAATGCTTGCTCGACTTTATCAATGGAAACAGGCGTCCCCCATTCATCATCGACGATAACAACTTCACCACCAGCACGGACGACATTTTCGCGCATGCGTTCACCAAATACACCATTACGGCAGACGATCACTTTATCGCCTTTCTCGATCAAGTTTACAAAGCAGGTTTCCATCCCTGCACTACCTGGCGCTGAAACCGCAATAGTGAACTCATTGTCAGTTTGAAAGACATACTTCAATAGCTGCTTGAGCTCATCCATCATACCGATAAACAGAGGATCAAGGTGACCTACAGTAGGACGGCTTAGTGCTTGTAACACTTGAGGATAAATATCAGAAGGACCAGGTCCCATTAAAATACGGTGAGGTGGAATAAAGCTTTGGATCGACATGTCAGCTCCTTGATTATCTTTTATCCTGAGCATTCTAAAAGTTCTATTCAATAACATGGCTCAGGTGTAGGGTTCTTCACCCTAATAGATTTTTCCTCTATCAGCAATTAGCCGTAAGTATGGAGGTCAAACCAGTGTCACAAAATCGTTAATAAAAAACACCATAAAGGTTGAAATATTGATTGACATTAAGGCCTCAAAACCGTTCAATGTTTGAGCTTTATGTAGAAGAGGAGCGCTACCCAGGTAGATGATTTGTGGAACCGCAATTCCAACACCAATCATTGAGGGGGAGTAGTGCCGAGGTAAGTCAAAGTTGCAGGATTTGACTTGTCGGTTGAATTGGGCTGAATCCCATCAACTGTCATCAGCGCAGTCTGATGAAGGGCTTCTGAGGGTAAATTTTTCAAATAGCATTCTAAATACCTCTCTTTTTGCTCTGTTCCTTTTCTCACTAAACATTGGATGTACAATTTTTTAGGAAGTCGTGGGAGAACGCAGTGAGCGCATTTAACGTAGCTAAATTCGGTGGAACCAGTGTTGCCAACTTTGAGGCAATGAGTCGTTGCGCCACCATTATCGAAAACAATCCAAATACTCGCCTGGTCGTGAGCAGCGCTTGCTCTGGCGTCACCAACCTATTGGTAGAACTCGCCAACGGTGTTCAGGATCAAACGCACCGTACTGAGCTGCTGCAAAATCTGGCCAACATTCATGACGCCATTTTAACTCAGCTCGAAGACAGCACGAAAACTGCTGCCGAGGTGTATGGCATATTAGATACCGTAACCAGACTGGCCGAGGCTGCATCTATCCAAGCTAGTGCGAAGTTAACCGATCATTTAGTCGCATGTGGCGAACTCATGTCGACGCATATTCTAACTCAGTTAATGTGTGAGCGAGGCATTCAAGCTGTGCGCTTTGATATCCGCGATGTGCTGCGTACTGATGACAACTTTGGTCGCGCGGAGCCAAACATTGAAGCAATTTCGACGCTTGCGCAAGATAAACTCGTACCACTTTGCCAACAATCCGTTGTTGTTACTCAAGGCTTCATAGGATCTGACGAAGCCGGTAATACAACAACATTAGGTCGAGGGGGCAGCGATTACAGCGCCGCCTTAATTGCTGAGAGCGTTAAAGCAGCAGGGCTAGAAATCTGGACTGATGTTCCGGGTATCTACACAACAGACCCGCGAATTGCACCAAAAGCCTCACCAATTCCCGAGATCAGCTTTAGTGAAGCTTCAGAAATGGCTAACTTTGGCGCTAAAATCCTTCACCCTTCTACGCTAGTACCCGCATTACGCCACGACATTCCGGTATTTGTAGGGTCATCGAAAGAGCCTGAAAAAGGGGGAACTTGGATTCGCCACCAAGTCGAAAGCTCACCGTTATTCCGTGCGCTAGCTTTGCGTTGTAACCAAACCATGGTAACGCTACGCAGCGCCAATATGTTCCACGCATACGGTTTCTTAGCAAAGGTCTTTGAGATCCTTGCAAAGCATAAGATCTCTGTCGATTTGATCACGACATCTGAAATCAGTGTATCGTTAACACTTGATCAAACTGATACCTCTGGTGGCGCGCCGCAGCTGCCGCAAGCTGCACGAGAAGAGTTAGAAGAGTTATGTAAGGTAGAAGTTGAACATGACCTATGCCTCGTTGCTCTCATTGGTAACAACATGAGTGAGAGTAAAGGCTACGCGAAACAGGTTTTTGGCACGCTAGAAGATTTTAACCTACGCATGATTTGTTATGGCGCTAGCCCTCACAACTTATGCTTCTTGCTCCATGAATCGGTATCGAAACAAGCCATACAAAAACTCCACACGGAGTTGTTTGAGAAGTAAGTTCAACTCAATAAAACAAAGGGCTGCGTATCTACAGCCCTTTGTTGTTTCAATAGTTGTTACATTTGGACGAGGTAAACATCAATTTAACCGTTAATGTTTGGCCCTAACCATTTTTCAGCCTCGATCCTATCCCACCCCTTACGATCGGCGTAACTCTCTAGCTGATCTTCTTGGATCTGTGCGATCGCAAAGTAACGTGAGTCAGGATGAGAGAAATACCAACCAGAGACTGACGCGCCCGGATACATTGCATAGCTGGAGGTTAGAGTCATGCCAATATTCTCTTCCACATTAAGTAGCTCCCAAAGCGGTCCTTTTTCAGTATGCTCAGGGCACGCTGGATAACCTGGTGCAGGGCGAATACCTTGGTATTTTTCACGAATGAGATCATCGTTAGATAAATCTTCATCCGCAGCATAACCCCAAATTTCTTTACGGACACGCTCATGCAAATACTCAGCAAACGCTTCGGCTAGGCGATCCGCCACCGCTTGAATCATAATTGCGTTGTAATCATCTCCCTGTGCTTTGTATTCATCAGCAAGCTCTCGTTCACCAATACCACCAGTGACAGCAAATGCCCCTATCCAATCATGCTTACCCGACTCTTTAGGTGCGATGTAGTCGGATAAACAATAGTTGAATCCTTTTGGTTTCTCGGTCTGTTGTCGCAAGTTACGTAATACTTTCACAACGTCGGTACGAGTTTCATCAGCATAAACTTCAATGTCGTCCCCCACGCTCGCAGCAGGGAATAAGCCACACATTCCACGCGCTTTTAACAGGCCTTCTCGCTCAACTCGATCAAGTATCTCGTTGGCATCTTCGAATAAACGTTTTGCTTCTTCACCAACTTCTTCATGTTGGAAAATTGTTGGATACTTACCCACAAGTGACCAAGTCATAAAGAATGGTGTCCAATCGATGTATTGACGTAATATAGCCACATCAAAATCATCGAAGATATGAATGCCAGGCTTAACAGGCACTGGAGGAGTATAAGCTTCCCAATCGATAGCAACTTTATTCGCTCGAGCAGCTTCTAATGTCACTGGTTTGGTTCTCGGTTTCTTTCGATTATGTTGATCACGTACTCGTTCGTAATCAGCTTCAAGTTTTTCAACAAATTCAGGGCGACGTTCATCTGACAGAAGAGAAGTACATACGCCCACTGCACGTGAGGCGTTGTTCACGTAAACCACTGGATGCTTGTAATTTTGCTCAATCTTAACTGCTGTATGGGCTTTTGACGTTGTTGCGCCACCGATGAGAAGAGGTAAGTTAAAGTCGAGACGCTCCATCTCTTTTGCAACATGCACCATTTCGTCTAATGAAGGCGTGATCAACCCTGATAAACCAATAATATCGACGTTTTCTTCTTGCGCTACTTTTAAGATCTTTTCGCAAGGAACCATGACACCAAGATCAATAATTTCATAATTATTGCACTGCAATACAACGCCAACGATATTTTTCCCGATATCATGTACATCACCTTTGACCGTCGCTAGCAAAATCTTACCGTTTGTTTGTCCCACCTGCTTTTCTGCATTGATGTAGGGCTCCAGATGCGCGACTGCTTGCTTCATCACTCGTGCAGATTTTACGACCTGAGGAAGGAACATTTTACCTTCACCAAACAAGTCTCCGACGACGTTCATCCCATCCATTAGTGGGCCTTCAATCACCTCTAATGGCTTTGAAGCGTTGACACGAGCCTCTTCGGTATCATCAACGATGAACTCAGTTATTCCTTTCACTAACGCGTGCTCTAAACGCTTTTCAACAGGCCAAGTTCTCCACTCAAGTGCAGAGGCATCCTCCTCTTTACCTACCCCTTTGCCTGCATATTCCGCCGCGATATCTAACAATCTCTCAGTGGCGTCATCACGACGGTTAAGAACGACATCTTCCACAGCCTCACGCAATTTTTCAGGCACGTTATCGTAGATTTCTAACTGACCCGCATTCACAATCCCCATATCCATACCATTTTTAAAACAGTGGTAGAGGAACACCGCGTGAATCGCTTCACGTACATAGTTATTGCCACGGAAAGAGAATGAGACGTTAGAAACACCACCAGATATCATCGCATGTGGTAAATCACGTTTGATATCGCCAACGGCTTCAATGAAATCCACCGCGTAGTTATTATGCTCCTCGATCCCCGTAGCAATGGCAAAAATGTTGGGGTCAAAAATGATGTCTTCTGGTGGAAAGCCCACTTCATCAACAAGAATTCGGTAAGCGTTGGTACAAATTTCTACTTTGCGCTCACGTGTATCTGCTTGCCCAATCTCATCAAACGCCATCACAATCACAGCCGCACCGTAACGGCGGATCAACTTAGCTTGTTCAACGAATTTCTCTTTGCCTTCTTTGAGAGAGATCGAGTTAACAATGCCTTTGCCTTGGATGCACTTAAGACCGGCTTCAATAACCTCCCACTTGGAAGAGTCAACCATGATTGGTACTTTTGAGATTTCAGGTTCTGACGCACAAAGGTTTAAAAAGCGAACCATACAAGCTTGTGCATCCAACATGCCTTCATCCATGTTGATATCGATAATTTGAGCGCCATTTTCAACTTGTTGACGAGCCACATCGAGCGCTTCATCGTACAGCTCTTCTTTAATTAAGCGCTTAAAACGCGCAGAACCGGTTACATTCGTACGCTCACCGACATTGATAAATAAAGAGTCTTTATCAATAGCGAGTGGCTCCAGGCCAGACAAGCGACAAGCAACGGGAAGTTCAGGTAATTGACGAGGGGCGATATTTTCAACCGCGAGTGCCATTTGGCGAATGTGCTCAGGAGTTGTACCACAACACCCACCAATCAAGTTTAAAAAGCCACTTTGAGCCCACTCTTTAACATGCTTAGCCATATCTTCTGGCGACAAATCGTATTCGCCGAATGCATTCGGAAGCCCAGCATTTGGGTGAGCGGAAACAAAAGATTCTGATATACGAGAGAGCTCTTCAACATAAGGACGCAGCTCATCTGGACCAAGTGCACAGTTCAAACCAAACGAAATCGGTTTAACATGACGTAATGAGTTGTAAAACGCTTCTGTGGTTTGACCGGATAATGTCCGACCGGAAGCATCAGTAATAGTCCCCGAGATCATCACAGGTAACTCAATCCCCATCTCTTCAAACACACTTTCAACAGCAAATGAACAAGCCTTAGCGTTAAGCGTATCGAAGATGGTCTCGATAAGAATAAGGTCTGAACCACCTTTAATAAGCGCTCGAGTCGATTCAGAGTAAGCCTCAACTAACTCGTCGAAAGAAACATTTCGATATCCAGGGTCGTTTACATCAGGAGAGATAGAACAAGTGCGGTTCGTCGGCCCTAAAACCCCTGCGACATAACGCGGTTTATCGGGTGTTTTTTCGGTCCATTCGTCTGCAACTTCACGTGCAAGCTTGGCAGCTGCAAAGTTAATTTCTTCACTTAGGCTTTCCATCTCGTAGTCAGCCATCGCAATGGTTGTTGCGTTAAACGTGTTGGTTTCGAGAATATCTGCACCCGCTTCTAAATATGCAGCGTGAATTTCCTTGATAAGTTGAGGCTGACTTAGAACCAACAGGTCGTTGTTACCTTTTAGATCACAATGCCAATCCGCAAAGCGCGTTCCTCGATAGTCTTGCTCTTCAAGTTTGTATCCCTGAATCATGGTTCCCATACCACCATCAATCAAAAGAATACGTTGCTTCAATTGAGCTTCAATCTGTTGTCTTACGTTACTTCCCACAGTACAGCCTCATTCCTTTAGTTATCTTTCCATCCTATCACACAAACTTCAGGAGTCTAGACGTCTAAACGTGGAATTAATGATTATTTTATCTCCTTCTTAACTTACAAAATAATCACGAAAAAATGTTTGCTATTTAAGCAGCATCAGCCGAGAATTCCATTCATAAAATGTTACAAATAGAGAGCTCTATGTCGGTCTATCATACTTTATGTTTTCTATCCGCAGCTGCGATGCTAATTGCTTTTGTAAACAGCAAGATAGGAAAGATGCAAACCACCATTGCGATTACCGCAGGTTCAATGGTGCTTTCACTTCTAATCTTAATTGCGGGTCAAAACAACTGGTTCCATCTCACCGAAATTGCAACGGAGACGGTCACAAGGATTAACTTCGAAGATTTCTTGCTCAAAGGCATTCTTGGCTTCTTACTATTTGCTGGTGGACTAGGCATCAAACTCCCGAACCTTAAAGATCAAAAGTGGGAGATCACTGTTTTAGCCCTTGGAGCTACACTGTTTTCTACGTTCTTTATTGGATTTGCGCTGTATGGGTTTTGTCAGTTAATTGGCATCCAATTTGATTTGGTCTACTGCTTACTATTTGGTGCTCTAATATCGCCAACTGACCCAATCGCTGTATTGGCTATTGTGAAAAAACTCGATGCTCCTAAACGTATCTCCACTCAGATTGAAGGAGAATCGCTCTTCAATGATGGCTTCGGTTTGGTTATCTTCGTCACTCTATTTACGATTGCATTTGGCACTGAGGCACCAACTGTAGGTAGTGTCACCTTACTCTTCATCCAAGAAGCTATCGGTGGTATCACATATGGTTTCGTCCTCGGTTTGCTATTCCACTACTTGATCAGTGCCACCGATGATCACTCAATGGAATTGTTACTTACCATTGGTGTCCCAACAGCAGGTTACGCATTTGCTGAATACATCCATGTATCAGGCCCACTAGCAATGGTTGTATCCGGTATTATGATTGGCAACTGGACACGCTTTATTGGCTTTTCAAAAGAGAGTGAAGATCACCTTGACCATTTTTGGGAGCTTGTTGATGAGTTCTTGAATGGCGTGTTATTCCTACTGATCGGCATGTCGATGCTGCTGTTTGAATTCCACAAAGAAGACTGGATCATGATGGCTATTTCAGTCCCTCTTGTACTAGCAGCTCGCTATTTAAGCGTATTTCTCTCGTACATTGGCTTTAAGCGTTACAGAAAATATAACCCGTGGTCAGTACGTATTTTGACGTGGGGCGGCTTACGCGGGGGCCTTGCATTGGCAATGGCACTTTCCATTCCATCTGGTATTTGGGTGATTCAAGATAAGTTAATCGATGTAAAAGAGATTATTCTTGTAATGACCTACTCCGTCGTTGTTTTCTCTATCCTCATTCAAGGCTCAACAATCACTCCAATGATTGAAAAAGCAAAAGCAGAAGAGAAGAAGATGGAAGAGAACAACCAAGCAATAACCACTCCGGAACATACGGAGACAGTGGACTCTTAAAGACACGTAACTTAATAAATAAAAAGCAGCTACCTAGCTGCTTTTTTCATAACTAATTTTCAGACTCCCCTTCAAGGACGAAGGCTCCTTATTCTTTGATATACCATCAAATATACGAAGAATCGCTACGCTACATTTTCATAGATACTAACTATTGCTGATAGATAGTATTCATAGACGAGCCTTTTAATTTACCCATTTTCATCTGTATCACTTCTCTTACCTTGGCAATATAGGCTCCTCGCAAACATCAAAGCTAAACTTCCACAATACTTAGCAATGAGCGAGTTTGTATTTTTATGAGAAAGAGGCATTTAGGGTAATTGCGTTCAGAACCCAAACAGGTTAGCAACCTCACCAAGATAAAACTGAGCTAGCATTCAGGTAGATCAAAGCCTTAACAGAAATGTAGCCCCCCTCCCTCTTGATCTCAGTGAGACTAAACTTGTATTCAAAGTCGTCCTGTTTTCAAATTAGAAACAAGCGACACTTCAAACAATTAAACTCTGTCACATAACTAGATTTTCTAATATCGAATAAAAGGAGCTTTGGTTAGAGCTTGGTATCGGAATAAGGCTAAGACTAAGGCACAGAGTTACATGCTAGCTCGTTCACGACGATATTAAAACCATGTGAAGAGGGTAGTGTAACTCTAGATGCAAGGTTTCAATATGAAAGTGAGTTTCAGGTAAGTCGGGGGAACCAGAACGAAAAAAGCCTCAGTCTTTCGACTGAGGCTTAATATAATTGGCGGAGTGGACGGGACTCGAACCCGCGACCCCCGGCGTGACAGGCCGGTATTCTAACCAACTGAACTACCACTCC
>NZ_JAWPOM010000167.1:0-1164 GCF_033344285.1 Vibrio sp. 779(2023) | reverse complement strand
TGTCACACGAACTTTCCATGGTAGGGGTTATCCTTATAGAATGTAAGGTTTAACGTGCCTGCTTCGGGGGTTGCATGATAGAAATTGTCATCGATGGAAAATATAGAATTGTAGAAGAGGGGCTAACCCTTCTGGAAGCAGCCAAAGTGTGTGGGGTCGAAATCCCTTCACTGTGCGGAATGAACAAAAGTAACGAGAAAATTCCGTGTGATTTGTGTGTTGTCGAAGTGGAAAGTGGCGGAACTAAGCGTGCCTGTGATCTCAAAGTGTACCGCGGTCTCAATGTCGTCACACAATCAGAACAACTGAGTGAGCACCGCAGAAAAGCGCTCAACCGAATCATGACGGACCACTACGCCGACTGTGAAGCTCCATGCAAAACGGCGTGTCCTGCTGGGGTAGACATCCAATCTTACCTCTACCATATCTCGCAAAACGATCATCAAAAAGCGATTGAAGTTATTAAACGCACACTGCCAATGCCGTTGTCGATTGGGCGCGTGTGTCCGGCATTCTGCGAAAGTGAGTGTCGCCGTTCTTTGGTGGATGAGCCGATTGCCATTCGCCAACTCAAACGCCATGCCGCAGACGCAGATCTAGCGGCGCATGAAGCGTATGTCCCAGAGAAAAAACCAGCGAAGCATCGCAAGATCGCCGTTGTTGGTAGTGGCCCCGGTGGCTTAACGGCAGGTTATTACTTGTCGAATGAAGGTTATGACGTCACCGTATTTGAGTCCATGCCAAAAGCAGGCGGTTGGCTACGCTACGGCATTCCTGAATATCGCCTACCCAAAGACATTCTAGACAAAGAAATCGAACTGATGTGCCGCAACGGCATGCAAGTTGAAACCAACAAAAAGCTTGGTGTTGATTTCACGCTGTCTCAATTGAGTGAAGACTACGATGCTGTCTGTTTGGCAGTGGGGGCGTCTCAAGCGGTAGAAATGAATTATCCTGGTAGCGACTTGGACGGGTGCTACCTCGGTGTTGATTATCTGAAAGATTACGTTACAGAACAAAACTACGCGACGGGCAGAAAAGTTGCCGTGATTGGTGGTGGTAACACTGCGATCGACTGTGCGCGTACGGCGCGTCGTGCGGGTGCCGATACCACTGTGATCTATCGTCGAACTCGCGACGAAATGCCGGCCGAGGACTACGAAA
>NZ_JAWPOM010000166.1:0-1165 GCF_033344285.1 Vibrio sp. 779(2023) | reverse complement strand
TTGTTGCGCTTTTTCGCACGGCTAAAGCGTCCACCAATCATTAATGCTAAAGAAGAGAACAAAACTAGCCCTCCACCGATGCCGATTCGGTCATCAAACGATCCACCAGAAGGCCATCTTGCATGTGCATCTGACGGTCCATTTTTGCTGCGAGTTCGTTGTCATGCGTCACCACTAAAAAGGCGATGTTCGACTCTTTGTTTAGTTCACGCATCAAATCGTAAATCGCCAAAGCCGTATTGTGATCCAGATTACCAGTTGGTTCGTCAGCCAAAACTAAGTCAGGCTTGTTCACAAGAGCACGAGCAATGGCCACACGCTGGCGCTCACCACCAGACAGCTCTGATGGGCGGTGATCCATACGATGGCTCAAGCCCACTTTCTCAAGCAGCGCCTTTGCCGCCTGTTTAGCTTCTGTCACTTTAGTACCGCCAATCAGCAGTGGCATTGCGACATTTTCAAGTGCCGTAAAATCAGCAAGTAAGTGGTGAAATTGATACACAAAACCAAGATGTTTGTTGCGCAAAGCAGCCTGCTTATTGGAGCTTAACGCCGACAGGTTCTGCCCTAAAAAATCCACTTCACCTTGCGTTGCGTCGTCCAATGCGCCAAGGATATGAAGCAGCGTACTCTTACCAGAGCCCGATGAGCCAACAATAGAAACGAGCTCACCTTTATCGATATCAAAGCTCACGCCTTTCAACACTTCCGTATCCAAGGAACCTTCTCGGTATACTTTACGAATATCACGACATTCTAATAGCTTATTCATAGCGAAGTGCCTCAGCAGGTTTAACAGAAGATGCTCGGTAAGAAGGATAAACAGTAGCAGCCAGACTCAGAGCAATCGCTAGCACTACCACTAATAGAATTTGGAAAGAATCAATCACAATTGGCAAATGCCCGCCAAAGCTGAACAGAGCCACGCCAGCCGATTCCAAAATGGCGTTGAGGTTGAGTGACAACGCCACGCCAACCGCTCCGCCGACAATAGCCCCAATCACACCACTACTTGCGCCTTGCACCATGAAAATCGTCATGACTTGCGATTGCGTCATACCCTGCGTTTTCAAAATCGCGACTTCAGATTGTTTTTCCATCACCACCATGATCAAAGCAGAAATGATGTTAAACGCTGCAACGCCGACAATGAGACCCAGCATTA
>NZ_JAWPOM010000165.1:0-1166 GCF_033344285.1 Vibrio sp. 779(2023) | reverse complement strand
CGCATAATTGGGTGAGGTATATACTCAAGTAGAGGTTCATTCGAGTCGGAGGACACAATGGAATTACATCAACATGGCATGGCTGATCTTTTCAATCAGCTCGGGTTAGGGAGCACTTCCAAAGAAATTAAAGATTTCGTCAATACGCATCGACATAAACGTGAATCAGCACCTTTACACGAAGCGAGTTTCTGGACACATTCTCAGGCCGCATTTTTAAAACAAGCGATTGAAGAAGATGCTGATTGGGCTGAGCTTGTGGATCAGCTCGATGTAATGTTGCGTGATTGAACCGCGATAAAAAAAAAAGATAATTCAACCCTTTAGAAAGTTTTCTGTGGGGTGGTTTTAATCTTTCATTTTCTTGCTTCGTTAATTGAATTATACTGTATTTTTAACCAGTATTTTGTCGGGTATGTCAGAGCGAATCAGAAAGATTATTCATGTCGATATGGATTGTTTTTATGCTGCCGTCGAGATGCGAGATAACCCAAATTATCGAGATATAGCGCTTGCGGTTGGCGGGCATGAAAAACAGCGCGGCGTCATTAGCACGTGTAACTACGAAGCACGCAAGTTTGGCGTACGTAGTGCCATGCCTACCGCTCGTGCGTTGCAGCTTTGCCCGCATTTGCTCGTTGTTCCCGGTCGAATGCATGTCTACAAACAAGTCTCACTGCAAATTCGAGCTATCTTCGAACGTTATACTTCCTTAATTGAACCTCTTTCTCTTGATGAGGCCTACCTAGATGTTACCGATGCGACAGCTTGCAGGGGCTCAGCAACCCTGATTGCGGAGTCTATCCGTAATGATATTCGAAACGAGTTGGGCCTGACGGCATCAGCTGGAATCGCGCCGATTAAGTTTCTCGCTAAAGTTGCTTCGGATATGAATAAACCCAATGGACAGTTTGTTATTCCTCCTGAGAAAGTTCAAGAAGTGGTCGATAAGCTACCACTAGAAAAAATCCCTGGAGTTGGTAAGGTCAGTCTAGAAAAGTTACATCAAGCGGGCTTTTATCTGTGTGAAGACATTAAAAATAGCGACTATCGAGAACTGTTACGCCAATTCGGTCGCCAAGGCGCATCATTGTGGAAACGCAGTCACGGTATCGATGATCGAGAAGTTGTAGTCGAGCGTGAGAGAAAGTCGGTTGGTGTTGAGC
>NZ_JAWPOM010000164.1:0-1167 GCF_033344285.1 Vibrio sp. 779(2023) | reverse complement strand
CTACGACATCTACGAGCAGGTGCTGGAACTTAGCCGTCCGCTTATTGAAAATAAAACGTTTGTGGTTCGTGCAAAACGCCGTGGTAAGCATGACTTCACGTCTATCGAGCTTGAACGTTACGTTGGTGGTGGTCTAAACCAAGCAGTAGAAAGCGCACGCGTGAAATTACACAACCCTGATGTGACGGTAAGAGTTGAAGTATCGGTCGACAAACTTAACCAAGTGTTGGCGCGTCACAAAGGTCTAGGTGGCTTCCCTCTAGGTACTCAAGAAGACGTACTAAGCCTGATCTCAGGTGGTTTCGACTCTGGTGTATCAAGCTACCTACACATCAAACGTGGCTCTAAAGTTCACTACTGTTTCTTTAACCTAGGTGGCCCTGCTCATGAAATCGGTGTTAAGCAGGTTTCTCACTACCTATGGAACAAATACGGCTCATCAGCGAAGGTGCGTTTCATCTCTGTTGATTTCGAACCTGTGGTTGCTGAAATTCTTGAGAAAGTAGATGACGGTCAAATGGGCGTCATCTTGAAGCGTATGTTCATGCGCGCTGCTGGCATGATTGCTGAGAAGTTTAAGATTGAAGCGTTGGTAACGGGTGAAGCTCTTGGCCAGGTATCTAGCCAAACGCTAACGAACCTTCGTCACATCGATAATGTTACGGATACGCTGATTCTGCGTCCTCTTATCAACTGGGATAAAGAAGACATCATCAACTTAGCTCGTGAAATCGGTACAGAAGACTTCGCGAAAACCATGCCTGAGTACTGTGGCGTGATCTCTAAGAAACCAACAGTAAAAGCGGTGAAAGAGAAGCTAGAAGCAGAAGAAGCGAAGTTTGACTTCAGCATTCTAGAAAAAGTGGTTTACGAAGCGCGTCAAATGGACATTCGTGATATCGCAAAAGAATCTGAGCAAGCGGCACCAGAAGTTGAGCAAGTACAAGCAGTCGAAGAACACGCAGTGGTATTGGATATTCGTAGCCCTGATGAGGAAGACGATAACCCACTAGAAATCGCTGGTGTGGATGTGAAACACATTCCGTTCTACAAGCTGGGTACGCAATTCGGTGACCTAGACCAGTCGAAAACTTACCTACTGTACTGTGACCGTGGCGTAATGAGCCGTCTGCAAGCGCTTTACTTGCAAGAGCAAGGCTTTAACAA
>NZ_JAWPOM010000163.1:0-1169 GCF_033344285.1 Vibrio sp. 779(2023) | reverse complement strand
CTTTAGCTTGTTCGATGTCTTCGAGGCGAGAACCTGCGGTGAGCTTACTGAACTCTTCTTTTGCTGAGTCTAATTCGGCTCTCGCCGAGTCCCTTGCCGCAAGAGCTGAATCTTTTTCGGATTGGCTGATGAGTTTTTTACGCACTAGTTCTGCTTTGCGTTGATAGTTTTTCTGCGCTTCGGTAAGCTGCGCTTCCGCTCGGGCTACGCGAGCCGATGCGGCAGCAATGTCTTCTGGGCGTTCACCATTGGTCAATTTAAGCAAATACGCTCCCGCTTTGGCTTGCTCGGCAACGGCGTGCGCAAGAACGGCTTGTTGATTCTTGGTATCGAGCTGAACCAACACTTCCCCTTCACTCACCAAGCTGCCTTCTTTGACAGGAAGGGCTCTAATTATCTCATTAGATGTGGCGGTAAACGTTACGCGGTCACGCTCTAGGGTGCCAAGCGCTTGGTGCGTGTTATCTTTTGAACAGGCGCTTAAAAGGGCAATAATCAATGTGCCAAAAATGATTCGCTTCATAGTGCGGTGCTTCCTTTGAAGAAGTAATGCATGAATAGATAACTTGCGAACGGGAGCGTGTTGATTGAGCCCGCTAACCCGTCGCTAACCGCCATCCATAACGATTTCTTTTTAGAGCTTAGCATTTTATCTACAAGCGATTCTTTTTAAATAGAGAGGCTTAGCGTTGGAAGTGGGCTATGAAGGCCTCAATTTAAAGAACCTTGACCAAGCTCCGGTTTTTATCGGCAAATGACATTAAAAAAGCCCAGCGATAATCGCTGGGCTTGAATAGATAAGAATGACGTTAGTGACTATGCCGTTTTGAATTGGCCGACGATCTCTTGTAGACCTACCGCCAGCTCACTTAAATCGCGACATGCAATTGCTGTTTGGCGTGAACCTGTCGCCACTTCGCTAGAGAACTGGTTGATGTGTTCCACGTTACGATGCAGCTCTTCTGTTACCGAGCTTTGCTCGCTGCAAGCACTCGCAATTTGAATGCTCATTTCAGCAATGTTATCTGCGCCTTTTTCGATTTGGTCGATGGTTGCACCGGCTTTTTGTGCTTGCTCAACGCACTCTTGAATCAAATCGCTGCTGTTGTTCGTTGCTGAAACGGCACTCTTCGAACAATTTTGCAGTTTAGATATGATCGTGATGATCT
>NZ_JAWPOM010000162.1:0-1170 GCF_033344285.1 Vibrio sp. 779(2023) | reverse complement strand
AACCGTCGGGGCGTGGCTTCTTCGGTGCGTTCCTGACCGTCTGACTCTGCCAAACCAGCCTCCTAACAATCCAAGCGAATGAGGCTACAAATCTGCTCCTCACCCAATGCCCAGTACAATTCATAATGACTGTATAGACCAGCCAAGATGTACCAACAAATCAATAGACCCACCATCAACGCAAATGCAAAACCGAGCGAGAAAATGTTCAGCTGAGGCGCGGCACGCGTCATTACACCAAACGACAGGTTGATAGTAAGCAGCGCGATGATGCCAGATAGCGACATACTCAGAGCGGTTTTGAACATAATGCCAAGCCAACCCGCCATATCACGAAAATCCACCGCGGTAAGCGTGCCCGACCCTATCGGTAGGGTTTTAAAGCTGAACACCACTAGTTGCAGCATTTTTAAGTGACCATCGGTTGCGAGGAAAAACATGGTGGTCAAGAACATGAATAATTGACCAAGCAATGGCGTGTTCTGACCATTGGCAGGATCGACCATCGACGCAAAACCCAAGCTCGATTGCATACCAAGGATTTGCCCGAGCAACACAAACGTTTGGATCATAAATTGCGTCACCATGCCCATCGCGACGCCAATGATCATCTGCTCTGCGATGGTCATAAAACCACGAAATGAGAGCAGTTGAATGTCTTGCGGAACAGCAGGAATAGCGGGCATCACGGCAAAAGTAATCGCAAGGCCGAGATACAAACGAATACGAGGAGAAACAAAGCGAGCGCCAGTAACGGTCATCACCATCAACATCGACGAGATACGAACGTACGGCCAAAAATAATTGGCTATCCAGTCTAAGATGATTTGAGTGGGATACTCCATACCAGCCTCTAGTACAGAACCTGAGGCAAGCGCTCAATCAAGCCGAAGAAATATTCCATCAGCATTTGCGTCATCCAGTGACCAAACAGCATCAAAGCTAACAAAGTCACGATCAAACGAGGTAAGAAGCTTAATGTCTGTTCGTTAATTGACGTCGCGGCTTGAAAAATCGCCACGACCAAACCGATGAGCAAACTGGGGATAATAATGGCACAGACCATGATCAACACCATCCACAGTGCCTCACGGAAAAGCTCGACAAACATTTCAGGAGTCATGTCTTACCTCTTTTCTCTGTGCCAACCTAAAGGGCGAAACTGCCGGC
>NZ_JAWPOM010000161.1:0-1176 GCF_033344285.1 Vibrio sp. 779(2023) | reverse complement strand
ATGGTAACCTCTAGGTTCAGGCAAAAAGCGAGGCCCAGCAACACTTCTAACGAGACCAAAGACCAACGGCAGGGCAAGTTTTTCCACCCAAATGATGAGAATGAAGCGACGAAAAGTAACATGAAGTCATCCAAAATAACTTCGCTTCGTTTGCTCTCCAACGGGACAAGATTGACTATTTAACCTCAAGTGAGCACAAACTGACCGCTATGTTACGCAACAAACCAATCGCTTACTTAGCAAACAACCGTTACGTATTTATTGGTACGGAATACTACTTCTAAAATGCAGTTCTATTCCTAGTTAACGTTACCGCTCACAGCATCGTTTAATACCTTTTGATAACATGGCATTAAAAACTCCGGTGAGCTAATTGTGAACTTACTCAATCCCAAAGCCCTGCGTCATTTTCTATTGCTGTTGTTTGTTATCGGCATTTTAGGGCTTGCTCTTACGCATCACTACGCAACTCGCTATCAACACGATCAATGGCAACAAAAGCTCAAAAGCCAAGCGGCTCAAGTCTCACAAGAAGTCGACTACGAACTGGCGAAGTTTGAACAAATTCCCAATTTGCTTAGCCATGACCCACGCTTGCTTGAAGCCGTTGAGAAAGGTGCACCGTCGACAGAACTGAACTTACTGTTGGCGCAATGGCTGAAGCAAAGTTTGGCCGATACCATTTATGTCCATGATAAAACAGGCTTGGTTATCGCTTCGAGTAACTATCAACAGGCGGATACGTTTGTCGGTTCGAGTTTTAGTTATCGCCCTTACTTTAAAAATGCCCGTCGTGGTGAGCCAGCCCAATACGTGGGGTTAGGTGTACGCTCTAACAAACGGGGTTACTTCTTTTCCTCTCCACTATGGTTGAACGGCGATGTCATCGGCGTCATCACGGTAAAAGTGAATTTGGAGCAGTTGGAACAGCGCCTTGCACAAAGTGGCGCAGACGTTTTGGTGACCGACAAGCACAACGTAGTGTTTATGAGCAACCTACCCGATTGGCGCTATCGCGCGCTGTTTCCACTCTCACCAACAGCCATCAATGAACTGACTGAAACTCGCCAATACGGTGACACGTTGCCCGAATATTACGGCGAACTTACCGCGCAAAGTGACGAAAGTGAGTTTGCGGATAACCAATTGTTGCTGTCACCAAACTACCTCGCGTAC
>NZ_JAWPOM010000160.1:0-1183 GCF_033344285.1 Vibrio sp. 779(2023) | reverse complement strand
GAGGTAGAGGCGCACGCAAGAGTGCGCCTTCTTAATGTCTGCTAGATAACATTTTCGTACTCGCCTCTAAAATATTCTCTTTGATAAATCTAAGCCTAGCGTTAAGGTCGTTGTTTTCCGTTTTTAACTTTAAACACACCATGCGATTTGCTTCTCGAACTTTGCTATTTTCCTGCTGTGTCGCGGCATCCTTTTCTTCATTGGCTTCGCAACGCTGGTGGCAAGAAGTCTTGTCTTCTACGCCGTACCAGAAACTGAGTGAACAGGTTCAACATGATGGGAACTGGTATCCGTGTGATGTGCAGATTGGCGAGACAGAAAATCTCAGCCGTTCTTTCTGTTTAGATGAGTTTTCCTACTATCAGCAGACGCTATACGGCGAGGCGGTATTCGAAGAAAAGAAAGCGCAATTCTCCTTTTTAACCGAGTATCAGAGACAAACGCTGAGTGAGCTCATTCTTAATCTAAGAAAAGATGGTTTGGTGATGCGAAGCTTAGCAATCGGCAACGAGCAATACGATGTCGCAGCGTCGCTGAAAAACAAATCTGCAGGAGAGGTCGACAAAGAAGTGGTGTTACTGATAAATCGCTACCCGCCAGAGATTGAGAGGTCTATGGTTTGGGTAAAAGCAGATGAGTTTACAGAGCCATCACCGCACGTAGTCATTACTTTACGCAGTGATGGCGAAATGATCGAGTTGCGACTTACTCGGCTTTAGTCTCTTTATGCAAAGCAAGAAATGTCGCCATGGCGGATTCATCTAAAAATCCGTCTGCCTTTTTATGTGCGCGCAGGTATTGGTACCCTGCAATGATCTTTCGATGAAGCTCTTCTTTATCTTCTGTCAGCTCTTCATTCATCACGTGTTGGAAAGCCAATTTATAGGCATCCATATCCACCACTTCAGCACGACGGTAGAGATAACCGCAACCCGTCGCTAACCATTCAAGAGAGCAGTTTGCCCGCATCGCAATCTGATTGGCTTTGGTTAGGCTAGGTTCGCTGCCTTTTAGGTACTTTCGGATGAGCGCTTCCGACACATCAACGCGTCGCGCAAATCCGCTGATGCTTTCTTCGCCAATCAAAGTGGCTAAACGTTGGGCAAAAGACATATTTCGTACTCCAGTTCGAATTGCGAAAGTTTACCCGTTGAGACGATGTGAAAACAAGACTAGGATGAAT
>NZ_JAWPOM010000159.1:0-1190 GCF_033344285.1 Vibrio sp. 779(2023) | reverse complement strand
TGTCTAAAGAAAAATTTGAACGTACGAAACCGCACGTTAACGTTGGTACTATCGGCCACGTTGACCACGGTAAAACAACTCTAACTGCAGCTATCTGTACTACTCTTGCTAAAGTTTACGGCGGTGTAGCTAAAGACTTCGCATCTATCGATAACGCTCCAGAAGAGCGTGAGCGCGGTATCACAATCGCAACTTCTCACGTTGAGTACGACACTCCATCACGCCACTACGCACACGTTGACTGTCCAGGACACGCTGACTATGTTAAAAACATGATCACTGGTGCTGCACAGATGGACGGTGGTATCCTAGTTGTTGCTGCGACAGATGGCCCAATGCCACAAACTCGTGAGCACATCCTACTAGGCCGTCAGGTTGGTATCCCATACATCATCGTATTCATGAACAAATGTGACATGGTTGACGATGAAGAGCTACTAGAACTAGTAGAAATGGAAGTTCGTGAACTTCTATCTGAATACGATTTCCCAGGTGATGACCTACCAGTTATCCAAGGTTCTGCACTAGGCGCACTAAACGGCGAAGAGCAGTGGGAAGCGAAAATCGTTGAACTAGCAGAAGCTCTAGATACTTACATCCCTGAGCCAGAGCGTGCGGTAGATCAGCCATTCCTAATGCCTATCGAAGACGTATTCTCAATCCAAGGTCGTGGTACAGTAGTAACTGGCCGTATCGAGCGTGGTATCCTAACTGTAGGTGACGAAGTTGCTATCGTAGGTATCAAAGACACTACTACAACTACATGTACTGGTGTTGAGATGTTCCGTAAGCTTTTAGACGAAGGCCGTGCAGGTGAGAACGTTGGTGCACTTCTACGTGGTACTAAGCGTGACGAAGTTGAACGTGGTCAAGTACTAGCTAAGCCTGGTTCAATCACTCCACACACTAAGTTCGAATCAGAAGTATACGTACTGTCTAAAGATGAAGGTGGTCGTCACACTCCATTCTTCAAAGGCTACCGTCCACAGTTCTACTTCCGTACAACTGACGTAACTGGTGACATCCAGCTACCAGACGGCGTAGAAATGGTAATGCCAGGCGACAACGTACAGATGACTGTAGAGCTAATCGCACCAATCGCAATGGACGAAGGTCTACGTTTCGCGATCCGTGAAGGTGGCCGTACAGTAGGTGCTGGTGTTGTTGCTAAGATCTTCGACTAATTCATA
>NZ_JAWPOM010000158.1:0-1194 GCF_033344285.1 Vibrio sp. 779(2023) | reverse complement strand
TTGGAATGGCAACGGTGTTACGACTAGGGCATAGCGCTCAGCAACCAGATACGCCAAATCTGCCGGAACGGTAATGATGATAGGCAGAGTATCCACAATCGCCAGCGCAGCTTCTAAATGGTACGCACGCAGCACCATTTTGCGTTGCGGCTTGTCGATCAAAGCTTGCTCAATCAACGCTTTCACTCCGTCACTGATGGCAATCATCGCGTGAGGGTGGCTCAAATAGTCGTCCAAACTCATCTCTTGATTCGCCAAAGGATGCTGTTTGGACAGTAAACACAACACGCCAACGCGGCCAAGAATTTCGCTACGCAGCGGCTCTACGGGGCCTGTTGGGCGACAAATGGCGAGATCTGCCCCTTCATAAGTCAACTGATCGGATAAACGGTCATGCTGCAAAGGCAAAAAGTTAAACGACACATTCGGCGCTTCTTGATAAATGCGCGGTAAAGCAAACGGCAGGATAGTTTGCATGGCGTAGTCCGTGGTCGCGATGGTGAACGTCTGATCGCACTGCTGAGGATCGAACTCGACGGGCGACAATAATTGGCGCAGCGATTCCAACGGTTCACCTAAAGAGCGATCAATTTCTAGCGCTTTTTGGGTTGGGATCAAGTGCTGACCTTGGCGCGTAAACAGCGGATCGCCAAGCAGATCGCGTAATCGCCCTAACACACGACTCATCGCCGATTGGCTTAAATTAAGGCGAGTTGCCGCCTTACTGACGCTGCTTTCTTCAATCAGTACACGCAACGCGACTAATAAATTCAGATCTCGGCGATAGATGTCTTCTAGTTCCACGATTTGCCACTTACAATGCGAGGGTTTTATCAAATTGTACTCTTCAGGCAAAAAAAATCCCGCCTTTCAGCGGGGAAGCCCAAGAAAAATGGGGATAGTGTCGGAATGAAGTGTTGGTAAAAATAGGTGAGCGGTATTGTTCATGTTTGATTGAGGCAAGAGGCGCTAATTCTCTTGCTCTGATGCACCTGACCATTTGTGCATCTCAATCCAAATCCCAATAATGGTTGCACTCATGCCTGCTAAAGGCATCAATGAGGTTTCAGCTGGCGTTCTAAGTACCAATGCACAGAACGAGATAAAACACAGCACTGAGTAAATCGTAAGTCTGTCTAACGCTGTTAACATCGCCTCTCCTTGCCAGTTGTTACCAAATTGTTAATTTAAGGT
>NZ_JAWPOM010000015.1:0-101536 GCF_033344285.1 Vibrio sp. 779(2023) | reverse complement strand
AAGACATCAAGAGAAGCAAGAGCGAGTAGAGCAGCAGCAATTGGCGCTGGACTAAACAAAGGCCCCCTTTTAGGGGGGCTCACACAAAGCCACCTTCTTTAGAAGGTGGTAATTTACTTTTCTGAATGAGCTCTCGCTATGTTAGCGTCAAACATTTTCTCTGCTACTTCAAGCTGATCTTCTATCCTTAAAGCTAAATTGGTACTGGAGAAAGTAGCATGATTGACTTTGTGGCAACTTTTATCTTTTTCTTTGCTGTCATCGATCCCATAGGTACTGTGCCCGTTTTTATCGCAGCCACAAAAAGCTATGAAGAAGTGGCAAAGCGTAAGGTCGCTCTTTTTGCGACTCTATTCTCCGCTGCTATCCTACTGTTTTTTGTTGTTGCTGGTGAAATCATACTTACAGCAATGCGTATTCCCTTGTCTGCGTTTCAAATCTCGGGCGGTATCGTATTGTTCTTGTTTGCTTTGACTATGATATTTGGTGAGAGTAAACCAGCAGAAGAAATCAGAACGCTCAATAGTCATCATGATACAGCAGTTTTTCCTCTAGCCATTCCATCAATTGCTAGCCCTGGCGCAATATTAGCCGCCGTTTTACTCACAGAGAACGTGCGGTTTAATATTTGGGAGCAAGTCCAGACAGTGGCTATGATGCTGCTGGTACTATTGGTTGTTTATATCTTGCTATTAATGGCCAGCGGCATACACAGGATTATTGGGAATACAGGAGCTAGTGCTGTAAGTCGGATCATGGGGTTGATATTAGCCGCTGTGGCCACGACCAACACTCTGAATGGGATTGAAAGTTACTTTGACCTTTAAGGCTTTTTCGCAAACTGAGCTGAAGGTATGCGTTAAGAGCTAATTTTACGGCGAGATGACCGACCACCTGACAATCACTTTTCTGGCGGTTACTTTTAGCCGGATGTAATCCTTCAGGCTATTCGTGACGACCTTGTTTAAGAGGATCACGGAAAAGTTGAAATTAAAATACATAGATGTTGAGGGTATAAATCAGATGGGGAACTGGAGCAACACTTGCCCCATTGAGCTGTGCCAATACTCAAAGATTAGCTGCTAGAAAATAATATCGATAATTTCTCCGCCTAGGCACTACTCTATAATCTTGTAGTCTCGCAGTATATAGAGCCTAGCATGGAGGAATTTATTAGCTTCCAACGTGCCAAGACAAGACTTTTTCATGCCTTGAGAGTATCTGAAAATTCGGGAGGCTGAGAAGTTTATTCAGTATGGCTCTTATTGGGCAGTTTATGGATCAGCCAGTAACCAAGACTCATACTAAGAACTACAGCCGCAATTCCAATCAGGTACATTGGAGACAAGGTTTCAAAGTCTATAATAATGACCTTTCGGGAGATTGCCATCAGCGCGGTGGCCATGACGATTTTTACATGAATAACATTTTCTCTCAGGTAAATAGTTATATTGATGAAAATTTCAATAGCAATTAAAACGGCCATAAAAGCACCAAAAGTGGCTAGCATATCTGAAATCGTCAGAATGAGTTTAGGTGGCGTGATAAGTTTTTGATATATCGTCCATGCAACATCTATCACACCCATGACGATTACAAACAACATAACTATCGACAATACTCTTACAGACCAATGAATCACTATCTGTAATTTTTTTGTTAACTTATCATTTTTATCGACTTCCATGGCCCTGTTTCCTTCGCTTGTTTATGTTCACTTAACCTTCATATGTTGAAGCTAGACAATTGAATACATGTCGTTTAAAGCATAGTTGCTGTGGTGAGAGATAGAAGCGTCCGAGGGAAGGAAGTTATGAAACTTAGGAGTGGGCACAATGTTGGACACATAATGTAATCTCTGGTGTCATGCGTTATTACCTCATTACCTCATTACCTCATTTCTGATCGTGAAGAGTCGACTGGTGAGGTGGTGATTCATCACCTTCACGGCAAACTGAATGAGCGGATACCACAACGTATTGATACTGGGCAAATCGATGCGCTTGTTGCTGGTTCCTCCGTGCGTTGTTAATAGAAATACAAGCGAATAAGGAGTGGGTAATCGCTCAAAAGTCGGGTGGAAAAGCGGTAAAACGGCGAAAATTATTGGAACTAAGTCAAGGCCCTTTTTTTAAATGAAAAGGCTTATTGATCTGAACACACCACTTCTCCATATAAGTATATCCACAAATACAAACCTCAAATTGGCGATAAAGAGCTTTAATATTGATAAATATATAAACAACTTGGGTGCTGAAGAAATTTCAGTATACTGCGCTTAGGTTACACTGGAGAAAAAATCGCCGTATTCCCTGCGGGGTCCTTTGATAAGAAATAGAAATCGCGTTTGAATATGCAACCAAACGATTTTGCCGCTTGCAGTTTATTCGGTATACAAATAATAAACCTTTGACTAATCCGAAGGTCGGTCAAATGAGAGAAAGTCATGTTTTTTAATAAGTCGCTTCAACAAGAAAATCAACGATTAAAGCAGGAGTTGCAAATCCTGCAGCAAATCCAAACCAGTTTAGATGAAGAGATGATCCGCTTAACATTGGATAGTAAAGGTATCATTACTTCTGCAAATACTAAACTACAGCAAGAACTTTTCTTACATGATGATGAGATCTTAACGAAATCAATTACTGAATTGGTACCGTCAAATTCGCGCAATACAGACCACTTCCATCGAATGAAGAAAGCCGTCCAAGATAAAGTGTTCTGGAATGGGGCATTGCAAGTACAGAAAGGTAATGGTGAGGAAGCCTGGTTAAGAACGATTATCCAGCCTGTTTTAAATGAGCGCAGAGAAGTAGAAAGCTTTTTTGTTTTTGCTTCTGAACTTACGCGAACGATCAAATCATCCCGTGAGCAAGAGGACATGCTAAATGCATTAAGTCGTTCTATGGCGGTGATTGAGTTCACATTAGATGGCCATGTTTTAAAAGCCAACGATAATTTCTTAAACACAATGGGTTATACGCTTGATCAGATTCTAGGGAAGCATCATCGCATGTTTTGTGATCAGGAAGAGTCGAGCTCTCAAGCTTACCGTGAGTTTTGGCAACGTTTAGCAAAAGGGCAATTTTCATCAGAGCGATTCAAACGAGTTAACCGTTATGGTGAAGAGGTGTGGTTAGAGGCTTCATATAACCCTATCCATAACGACAGAGGAGAGCTCTACAAGGTCGTTAAGTTCGCGACAGATATTACCCTGCAGGTGATGCAGGAACAGAAAATGGCCCAGGCTGCGCAATTGGCGAATGAAATCTCCCAAGAAACTGGAACACAAACCCTGCAAGGGCAAGAGGTTATAGGCTCAACGTTAGAAAAGATGCAGATACTTTCCGAGCAAATGCAGCAAGCGAACACCGCGATTGACGAGCTTAAAGCGCACTCATCGCGTATTAGCGAGTTGGTAAATAGCATCAGTGGTATCGCTGACCAAACTAACTTATTGGCGTTAAATGCGGCGATAGAAGCGGCTCGTGCGGGTGAGCATGGTAGAGGTTTTGCCGTTGTTGCCGATGAAGTCAGACAGCTTGCTACAAGAACCAATGCAACCACCGATGAAATTGTCACAATGGTCAGTGAAAACCTACAGCGAACAGATAACGCAGTTAAGCTGATCGCTAAATGCCAAAAAGAAGCACTAGATACGCTAGAGCTCTCTGAAAAAGCAGGCAATGTGATGAATGAAATACAAGATGGCGCTAGCCGTGTTGTAGAGGCCGTGGAGCAATTTAACCGCTCGTTGTAGTCAGTTCTTCATGCCAGCACAGGCTTTTAAGTTCCTATATAATCAAATTGTTTACTAGTGCTACTCATCGCCAATCAAGCGTGTTTTTGGTGATGAGAAAGCCAGTTCATTCCTTTCTTAATATTTCGTATTTCTATCTTTACGTGTCGCTATTTTACAACACTGTTAATAAAAAGTAGCGTAATTTAATCTCCTGTTAACTTGGTTGCGAATCACAGTTGGGGGAGACCTACTTGGACTTACTAAATTTCACCATAGATAACTTAGCGCTGCTAGGTACGCTTACCATGGAGCACATCTCTTTGGTTGCTCTGGCTGTTGGGCTTGCCATCTTAACTGGCGTACCTATCGGCATTCTTATCACACAAAATGAGCGCGCTGCGAAAGTGGTGCTTTACGTAGCGTCCATCATTATCACCATTCCTTCAATCGCATTGTTTGGTTTGATGATTCCTCTCTTATCGACCATTGGTCATGGGATTGGCTACGTGCCCGCCGTGATTACCGTACTGCTTTATTCTCAGCTGCCTATTATTCGCAACACTTATACCGCAATTCACAACGTAGAACCGTCACTCAGAGAGGCTGCTCGCGGTATCGGGATGACGCCTTTTCAACGTTTGAAAATGGTGGAAATTCCATTGGCGATTCCGGTGATTATGGCGGGTGTGAGGACGGCAGTAGTAATGAATATTGGCGTTATGGCGATCGCCGCGTATATCGGAGCCGGTGGGCTGGGCGTGTTTATCAGCCGTGGCATCTCGCAAAGTGATCCTCGACAACTGATCGTTGGTGCCATCGCCGTCAGCCTTCTGGCTATCATCGCGGATTACGGATTGATTCGACTACAAAAAAGATTAACGCCACCGGGCCTAACCGCTGCTCGATAAAGGACAAATAATAGGGACATTCAAATGATCAAAATTGACAAGCTAACCAAAATTTTTGAAACGCCTAATGGCCCGGTGACTGCCGCAGATCACATTGAGATGGAAGTTCCCAGTGGTGAAATATGTGTGTTACTTGGCCCATCCGGTTGTGGCAAAACCACCACGCTGAAAATGGTCAACCGAATTATTCCCGCGACATCGGGCAAGATCTATCTTGGCGGTGAAGATACTTCTGGGATGGATACAGTCACTCTGCGCCGCAACATCGGCTATGTTATTCAGCAAATTGGCTTATTTCCCAACATGACGATCGGCGAAAACATCGCGGTGGTTCCCAAGTTATTAGGGTGGGATAAGGCAAGATACATGACGCGTGCAAAAGAGCTATTGGAGATGGTTGCTCTTGATCCTAGTGTCTTTCTTAATCGTTATCCAAATGAGTTGTCTGGCGGACAGCAGCAACGAATTGGAGTTGCTCGAGCGCTAGCTGCGGATCCTCCCGTCATGCTGATGGATGAACCTTTTGGTGCGATTGACCCGATCAACCGTGAAGTAATCCAGGATGAGTTCCTTAAAATGCAGCAAGAGCTCAACAAGACCATCATGTTTGTCAGTCATGACATTGATGAAGCGGTCAAAATGGCCGATAGAATTGCGATTTTCCGCGATGGTCATCTGGTTCAGTACGATACGCCTGACGATTTGCTCGCACACCCGAAAGATGATTTCGTGAAAAACTTTGTCGGAGATGATCGCGCACTTAAACGTCTACGCTTAGTGACGGCTGAGTCCGTCATGCAGACCACCTTTGCGCACGTGAAACCTAACGAGACGCTTGCCGACGCTTTAACCAAAATTGACGCGTATGGGTATCGCGACGCCGTGATATTAGTAAATGGCCAACACCAGCCTATCGGTTATGTGCCAAAAGCTACAGCAATTAATATGAAGGGGTACTGCGGTGAACATTATGTCGGCCTGAAAACAATCGCCCGAACCACGGATGATCTGCGTAAAGTCGCGTCGAAGATGTTCACGCACGACATTGTTTGGATGCCGTGTGTTGACGAGAATGGCCGCTTAGTGGGCGAAGTCACACAGCGCGGCATTACTCATTATCTAGGCGCAACTTATCAGCGCGATACCTCTCTTAGTGAGCCACAGCCATTGCATCAGGCTAAGGAGGCATCGTGACCAATCAGCTAAAACAAACCTACTATTTCGTTTTATTGGCGTGTGTCTTTGCGTTGGGTATTTATTTACAAGGCGCGGGTACGATCGATGATTTCCTCTACTACCAAGAAGACATTGTTTATTTGACGGTTCAGCACATTGAACTGGTGCTGCTGTCTGGTGGATTGGCGATCCTAATCGCTATTCCCGTCGGCGTATTGCTCAGCCGTCCTCGTTTTCAGAAAGTCGCAGAATCGGCGATGCAGGTTTTGAATGTGGGGACCACGATTCCTACTTTAGCTATTCTTGCGCTGGCAATGAGCTTTCTTGGCATTGGCACCGTGCCTGCGGTATTTGGGCTGACGATTGCCTCGTTGTTGCCGATTGTCAGAAACACCTACATCGGGCTGAAAGAAGTGCCCGCTCATTTAAAAGAAGCGGCGTCAGGCATTGGTATGACCGAGTTACAAATGTTATTTCAGGTTGAAATTCCTAATGCGCTGTTCGTCACTTTTGCCGGTATCCGCACGGCGTTAGCTGTCAACGTGGGCACCGTGCCACTGGCCTTCTTAATTGGTGGCGGTGGGTTAGGGGAGCTCATTTTTACCGGTATTGATCTGGATGAACCCATCATGATGCTGGCAGGCGCTATTCCTACAGCGATGTTGGCTATCGCTATCGACAGTGTGGTAGGAGCCGTTTCCTATGTCACTGTACCTAAAGGCTGTAACCCTATTAGAGCTAGACAATAACAATCCTAAAAATTGAACACAGACAGGAGTCAAACATGTTAAAGCAAATTACTCGCCGCTTGCTGGCCGTTGGTGTACTGCTTTCAAGTTTTCACGCATCTGCGGAAATCGTCGTAGGTGGCAAAAACTTTACAGAACAACAGCTTTTAACGGAGATCACGTCTCAATATTTAACCAAAAAAGGCTACGACGTTGATAAACGTTCGGGCATGGGCAGTGCGGTTTTGCGTAAAGCGCAAGAAAACGGCCAGATTGATCTTTATTGGGAATACACGGGCACATCACTGATCATTTACAACAAAGTCAAAGACAAGCTCCCAGCAGAGCAAGTGTATCAACGCGTTAAGGAACTCGATGCGAAGAAAGGCCTAGTTTGGCTTAACCCTTCAAAAGCGAATAACACCTACGCGCTCGCTATGCGCAGTGACGATGCGAAACAACGTGGCATCTCTACCTTATCCGACTTCGCCGAGCAAATGCGCCAAGACCCGCCAATGACCATTGCTTTGAATGCGGAATTCTATGCACGAAAAGATGGCTTCCGACCTTTACAGAAAACCTACAAATTCAAAGCTTCACGTGACCAAGTGAAACGCATGGATACTGGGTTAACTTATGATGCTCTGAAAGGGAAAGAAGTCGATGCTGCGCTTGTATTTGCAACAGATGGTCGTATCAAAGCATTCGGTTTTACCGTTTTAACGGATGACAAACAGTTTTTCCCTGATTACGCGATCACTCCTGTTGTTCGCCAAGAAACGTTAGATATGAACCCAGAGCTTGCCGAGCAATTGAACGCCCTTTCTGCGGCGATCGATGGCGATACGATGTCGACTTTGAATCAACAAGTTGATGTGGAGCGACGTTCGATCTCAGAAGTCGCAAGCCAGTTCCTATCTGAGCATAACTTGGGGTAGTACCATGACTATCCTGCAAGTCAGTGTGGCCCAAATCAACGCCCAGTTAGGCGATGTGAATGCCAATCTGAATATTCATCAGGATTACATAAAGCAAGCTGCGGCCTTAGGGTCGCAGCTATTGCTGTTTCCTGAACTCTCCTTGACCGGATACCAGCTCCAATCCTCAGTGCGTGAAGTTGCCATGAAGCGTGATGATGCTCGGCTTAAAGAGCTTGCGCAAGTTGCACCGCACATGAATGTTATTGTCGGCTTTGTTGAACAGGCTGCTCCGGGAGAGTACTACAACGCGATGGCTTGGTTGCTCGGTGGTACGGTGGTTACTGTGCATCGTAAAATCAATTTACCAACCTATGGTGGGCTTGAAGAGGGCAAGTGGTTTCATTCGGGAGATGCCACCACCAGCGTTTGTCTTGATGAAAATTGGCGAGGCTCGGTTTTAATTTGTGCCGATTTATGGAACCCACCTTTGGTTCATTGCGCGCTACTCGATAAGCCTGAAATCTTGCTCGCGCCGATCAACTCGGCCAGCAGTATTGTCAGTAAAGACTTTTCCAATGAAGACAACTGGTTAGTTAACGTTAAATTCTATGCGGTGCTCTACGGAACCCCAGTTTTGATGGCCAATCGTTACGGGCCAGAGGGCGAAGCGTGGTTTTGGGGGGGAAGCTGTATTTTGTCTGCAACGGGTGAGCTATTGGCGCAGGCAGAAGACGGTGAAACCTTGATAACTGCGACTTTGTCATTGGACGATATTGATAAAGCCAGGTTCGAGCTGCCTACCGTGCGAGACAGCAATACACCATTAATCACAACGCTATTGTCGAAGGCAAAACGCTAAAACTGGAGCAGTAGATGATGCAATCTATTCATCGATTTATTCACGAATTAACCTTTGAACAGCTTCCTGCTGACGTTATTGAACAAGCGAAATATTGCGTCTTGGATCTGTTGGGTGTCGCCGCAGCAGGTAAAGCGACGCAACTGCAAAATATGGTAGCTAAACTCGCACAGAAGCAGTTTGCCGGTGATACGCCGATGCTGTTTTCTGATCACACGGCCAGTGGTTGTGGGGCGACTCTATATGGCGGCATGTTGATTGACAGTATGGACGCGCACGACGGCCAAGTCCTGACGAAAGGCCATGTAGGCGTTGCTGTTTTGCCGGGGCTGCTCGCCAGTATGCATGATTCAGCAGTTACGGGAGAAGAGTTATTAACGTCCCTCGTCATTGGCTACGAAATAGCAACTCGCGCCGGAATCGCGCTGCATCAAACCGCTTGTGATTATCATACTTCTGGTGCTTGGAATGCGTTGGGTGTTGCAGCGGTGTCCGCAAGAAGAAAAGGTTTAACGGATTTACAAACAGAGCACGCGCTCGGCATTGCTGAGTTTTATGGCCCACGCAGCCAAATGATGCGTTGTATTGAACATCCAACCATGCTCAAAGACGGCTCTGGCTGGGGAGCGATGGCGGGCTTTGCCAGTGCAGAGCTGGCAGAAGAGGGATTTACTGGCGCGCCAGCCGTGACTCTGCTGGACCAACAAACTCACGCTTTGTGGGCAGATTTAGGGCAGCGTTGGTATATCCTAGAGCAATACTTTAAACCGTATCCGGTTTGTCGTTGGGCTCAACCCGCGGTTGAAGCAGTGAGAGCGCTGCAACAAGAAAATAAACTAGAACCTGATGAGATTGAACTTATCGAAGTTCATAGCTTTCATCAGGCGGTGTGCCTGCATACCAAGCGCCCAGAGACAACCGAGCAGGCTCAGTACAGTTTGCCATTTTCAGTCGCGAGTGCGGTTATAGATAATACGGTCACGGTAGAAGCCGTCACCAAAGGACTGAAAGATCCTGCTCGCTTGGCACTTACGGAACGGATGAAGTTAATTGAAGAGCCTGCATACAATGATAAGTTTCCAGCCGAACGTTGGGCGCATGTCGTGGTGACGTTGAAAAATGGCGACAAACTGACTTCGCCTCCCTGTATTGCGCGAGGTAATCCTGAAAATCCGCTCAGTCGAGGCGAGATGCGAGGTAAGTTTCGTACTTTGGCAGAGAAAGAACTGCCCGCTTCGCGCGTGTCAGCGATAGAAGAGGGCTGTTTGCAACTTGATAAAGCCAGTAAAGAGCAGGTACTTGCTTGGCTATCATTGCTTTACCAAGGCACGTTGTCCGATAAGCCGTCTGACACATCACGATGAGATCGAAGAGATCGAACTCCTTTCTCTTACTCAATCTTAAGCTAAACGTCGCTCTTCACGCGGCGTTTTTTCATAGCGTTTTTTGTAGCAGCGCGCAAAATACGATGTAGAACTGAACCCACAAGCGGTGCTGATTTGAGTGATGGACAGCATGGTTTGCAACAACAAATGTTGAGCGCGTTCTAAGCGCAATTGAAGGTAGTAATTGCCTGGTTTGTCTTGCAAGTATTGCAAAAATAACCTTTCCATCTGCCTGACCGATAACCCTACTTGCTCGCCAATTTCATAGCACTTTAGTGGCTCTTCCATGTTGGCTTCCATGATTTCTACCGCGTCGAGCAGGCGCGGGTGGCGGATGTTGTGCTTACGGATTAACGACATCCTCTGTTTATCATGCGCGGGTCGAATCGCAGGGTGAATGCATTGCTCAGCCACTTGATTCGCCAAGTCACTCCCATGTTGGTTTGTAATTAAATGAAGCATCATATCCAAACCGGCTAAGCCGCCCGAACAAGTTGGTGTGCGTGGGTCGAATTCGTACAACTCACTGGTCACGTTAATGTTTGGAAACTCCTCAGCCAGACTGTTGGCGGACTCCCAATGCACGGTACACGTTTTGTTTTTTAACAGGCCAGCTTTTGCTAACAATACGCTGCCTGTCGAAGTCGAGCCCACGGCGATGCCTTGACGAAGCGCTTGCTTTAACCACTGATTCACCGAGCCACTCGCAGCAGCAACATGGGCGCCAATACCTGCCACAACTAGAAGCAAGTCTAAATGAGCAATGTTGTTGACTGACTGTGTTGGCGAGAATGAAACGCCATTACTGGCCGACACTTCTTTATCTTCGAATCCATAAATATCCCACTGATACAAATCGCAACCAGCGAGGCGGTTGGCCATTCGAAGAGGTTCGATAACTGCCGAAAAAGAGAGCATCGAAAAATCAGGAATAAGGAAAAAACCAATGCGATACGTGTGTGTCGTTTTCATTCTCTGTGGTCACCAAGTGGGCAGTTCATCTATGTCGTATTTCTGGATAAGAATGTCGCAATTGTTAAATTATTGCTATCAAAATTCGAACATGATGTGACTTAAGACAAGGAGTTCTTTGTCGAGCATACACATTCATTTGGACGAGATAATTATGATTGAACAAAAAGCCCCAGTAATTAGTGATGGTCTACGCCTTGATGGCGCTTTCTTTACTGACGAGAACGTTAACAACCCAGACTTACCGATCGTTATTGTCTGCTCAGGCTTTACTGGGCAAAAAAATATTCACCCAGAGCGTTACGCGAGAGCCTTAACTGCGAAGGGCTTTACGGTATTCGGATTTGACTACCGTGGCTTTGGTGAATCTGAGGGCATTCGTGAGCGAGTTATTTTGGATGAACAAGTACGCGACATCGCGAACGCGGTTGCGGTTGTGAAACAGCGCGCTGACGAGGAAGGCCGCAAAGTCGTACTGGCTGGCTGGGGCATGGCGGGGGGATTAATTCTTGATGCTTACCGAGTTTGCCAAGATGCGATTGATGGCCTTATCTCCATGAACGGCTTTTATGATGCGGTACGTGTTCAGGTTGCTCAACGTGGCGAGCACGGCTGGAAAGCGTTCCGTCAATTTATGTTAGAAGAGCGTACACGTCTTGCTCTTGGTGGAGAAAAGCAGGGGATTGATCCATTTGAAATCTACCCGCTTGATCCAGTAAGCCGCGAATATGTATTCACTGAACTGGTCAAAGCGCCGGGCTACGGCGTGACATCTGATCTGGATTTTGCGGATTCTCTCATCAATTTCAAACCGGAAGCCCTACTGGACGAGCGATTTGCAGACGCGCCAATCTTGATTGCGCACGGTGCAGAAAACGACCTTCACCCAGTGACCGAAGCAAAGTCGCTGTACGCGAAATACCCTGGGCCGAAATCTCTATTCTTACTGCCTGAAGGTGGTCACACCGAGTGGATGTTGGACGACGATCCTAAGTTTATTCAGTTCTCTGGCGTGATCGCGAACTGGTTGAGTGAGAACTTCAGTTAAGTCTTCAAGAGGTGCTTTCGTTGATGGCACCTCTACCTTTCTGACAGGATGATTTTCGATGAGCATAATTCCATTTTGTGAAGCGGCGGACCCATTTGTACATAAACCAACAATCGCGATTCCTGAAGGCGCGGTTGATTGTCACGCCCACGTTTTTTCTTCACGTTATCCGTACTGTGAAACGCGAACCTACACGCCACCTGATGCCAGCGTCGGCGCGTACCTGCATTTGCACAAGCAATTAGGCATCCGTCATGGTGTTCTGGTTCAGCCGAGTGTGTATGGCAATGACAACCAGTTGCATCTTGATACATTACGGTATTTACGCCAGCAAGGTTACGACTACAAAGGCGTCGCGGTCGTGGATGCGGATGTGTCTAAGCAAACGCTTGATGAGCTACAAGAAGCGGGATTTTGTGGTGTACGGATGAATTTGCTGTTTAAAGGTGGTATTGAGTGGCGTGATGTTGAGCGTTTAGCGGCTCGCCTTGCAGAGCGACACTGGCACCTTCAATGCTTAATTGATGTTTCGCAGTTTGATGACTTATATCATCGATTAAGAGCTTTACCCGTGCCCGTAGTGATTGATCATCTTGGACATATGCCAACAAACAAGCTGATTTCTCATCCTGGTTTTCAAACCTTATTGAAGCTTAAGGCCGAAGGGAAAGTGTGGACAAAACTGTCGGCTCCGTATCGTTTGTCGCCTCAATCGCCGCCTTATGATGACGTTTCTCCATTTGCTCAAGCTTTGTTAGAAGCGAATGAAGAGCAATGTGTCTGGGGTTCGGATTGGCCTCACCCATGTTTTGCTGCTGAGATGCCAAATGATGGCCAGTTGTTAGATTCCTTGTGGCACTGGACGCAAGATATGACACTGTTTGGCAAGATTCTGGTCGATAACCCCAAGCGCCTCTACTGCTTTTAACTCCGCATTTATGTTACGAACCTAAAAAGACAACCGTAAGGCACTGATTCAAATTATGCTTCCTGCACTTCCGCTACAGGTTTCCTCTAATCCTGTGGTTATCAAGTTCTTTAACACCCTTAAACAGCTTGGTTTCAAGGGGGATACTGATGCTCGCTATACCACTCGATTGAGTATGGCGATTGACAATAGCGTCTACCAGCAACTTCCGTTGTCGGTCGTCTTTCCTGCCAACCATCATGATGTGGTAATACTTGGCAAGGTCAGTGCTCGTGATGAATTTAAGCACCTGACCTTTTCGCCCAGAGGAGGCGGAACGGGCACCAACGGACAATCATTGAACTCGGGGATCGTGGTTGATCTGTCTCGCTATATGAATCGAGTGTTAGAGATCAACGAGCAGGAAGGTTGGGTGAGAGTGGAAGCTGGGATAGTCAAAGATCAACTCAACGACATCGTTCGCCCTTATGGTTATTTCTTCTCGCCAGATCTGTCGACCAGCAACCGCGCAACATTAGGTGGGATGATTAATACTGATGCATCAGGCCAAGGCTCTTTACAATATGGTAAAACCTCGGATCATGTGTTGGCGCTCAAAGCCGTATTGGCGGATGGTTCGGTTCTCGATACCGAAGCAATTCAACAAAACAAATGGTTAAATAGTGATGTAGTATCGCGAGCGTTAAAAATTACGGAGGAAGTTTGTCGAGACAAGCGTCAACAGATTCTGGATAAGTTTCCTCCTCTGAATCGATTTCTTACTGGTTATGACCTAAAAAACGCCATCAACGACAAGAGTGAAGAGTTTGACGTCACGAGAATATTATGTGGCTCTGAAGGTACGTTAGCTTTTATCACTGAAGCCAAGCTCAATCTTACGCGAATACCTACCACGCGACTATTAGTGAACGTTAAATACGATAGTTTTGACTCTGCGCTACGAAATGCGCCCTTGATGGTCGAAGCAGAGGCGCTATCGGTTGAGACAGTTGATGCAAAGGTACTCAATCTTGCAAGAGAAGACATTGTCTGGCACTCGGTAAAACACGCGATCTCAGACGTGCAGGGCAAACAGATGCAAGGGATTAACTTTGTCGAGTTCGCAGGCAGTCAAAGCGATGATATTGAAGATAAAGTTGAACGCTTACTTTTAATTCTTGATAAAGAAATCGTTCATCGACGCAGTGGTATCATCGGCTATCAAGTCTGTCGCGACCCCAAAGACATCCAGGCCATTTATGGCATGCGCAAGAAAGCGGTTGGGCTGCTTGGCGCGACTAAAGGTCAGGCAAAGCCGATTGCATTCGCGGAAGATACCTGTGTGCCGCCCGAAAACTTGGCGGACTTTATCGCGGAATTTCGTACGTTACTAGACAGCAATAACCTGCATTATGGCATGTTTGGGCATGTGGATGCTGGCGTTCTTCACGTGCGTCCGGCGCTCGATATGTGTGACCCTGAGCAAGAAGCGTTAATGCATCAACTGTCTGACGATGTGGTCGAGCTAGTGGCAAAATACAATGGCTTAATGTGGGGAGAGCACGGTAAAGGATATCGCTCAGAATATGGACCTGCCTTCTTTGGTGATGAGCTCTTTACTGAATTAAGGCGTATTAAAGCGGCGTTTGACCCCGACAATAAAATGAATCCGGGGAAGATTTGCACACCACTGAATAGCGACGCTGAAATGGTAAAAGTCACAGCGACCAAGCGTGGCTACTATGATCGTCAGATCCCCGTAGAAGTCCGAGAGTCGCTTAAGCCCGTACTGTCTTGCAATGGCAATGGGCTGTGTTTTAATTACGATGCTGATAGCCCAATGTGTCCATCATTTAAAGTGACAGCCGATCGTCGCCACTCTCCGAAAGGGAGGGCGGGGATAATGCGTGAATGGCTGCGTCGCCTTAATGACAGTGACTTCGATTTGCTCGCTAACGAACAGCAACTTCTCAATCAAAAGTTATCGGTTAAGCTTTTGGCTCAGAAGCTGAGTAAGTTGATATCTCGCCCCGCTCCTGATGATTTATCGCATGAAGTTTATGAGGTGATGAACGGTTGTCTAGCGTGCAAAGCGTGTGCGAGCCAGTGTCCTGTGAAAGTTGATGTACCTGATTTTAGAGCGCGTTTTTTACACCTCTATCACTCTCGTTATCGTAGACCTCTGCGCGACTATCTGGTGTCGAATATTGAGCAACTGCTGCCGATTATGGCAAAAGCTCCCAAGCTGGTTAATCAAATTGCATCTAGTAGGCCTGTTACGCAAGTATTAGAGACATCCATCGGTTTTATTGATTCGCCAGTGCTATCGATCCCTACGTTGCAAAGTCGATGTCAGGCACTTGGAGTGAGCCCGTTTGACTTTGTGTATCTAGAATCGCTTTCCCCAGAAGTGAAGCAAAATTACGTCTTGATTGTTCAAGATCCATTTACCAGCTTTTATGAAGCCGAGTTGGTTGCGGACTTTATTCAGTTATTGCAGCGGTTAGGGAAACACCCTGTTGTTCTGCCTTTCAAACCCAATGGGAAAGCTCAACATGTAAAAGGTTTCCTTAAGGCATTCGCCAGAAATGCACAAAACACATCGGATTTTCTCAACCAAGTTGCTGAGCTTGAAATTCCTATGATCGGTATCGATGCAGCCTTAGTGCTTTGTTATCGTGATGAGTACCATCAGGCTCTAAAAGAGAAGCGAGGCGAATTTACAGTTTATACGGCTCTTGAGTGGTTGGTGGATACACTTAATGAATGGCCGCCAGTACGTGTATCGGATGAAGAACCTTGGTATTTGATGGCGCATTGCACAGAAAAGACCAAAATACCGGAGACTGAGAAATCTTGGCAGTCTATTTTTCAGCACTTTGGCTTAAATCTGCAAGTCATACCTACGGGATGTTGTGGCATGGCTGGGACATTCGGACATGAAGTGGATAAGAAAAGTACGTCTGAAGCTATATATCAGCTTAGTTGGAAACCGAATATAAAGAACCTGCCCACTGAGCGTGTGTTAGCCACGGGGTACTCCTGCCGCAGTCAAGTTAAGCGTTTTGAAGGAGAGGTAGTTCGACACCCCGTACAGGTTTTAGCCAGTTTGCTTGCTGTATAGAATGCTAAAGTAATTTAGTATGCGAAAAGGCTTGCCTTAAGACTTTGCCTGCATTTAATGTATCTAGCAGCAGAACTTCAATCTGCGTGACAACAATACAGGAGAGGATCGGGCTTTCACTTTTTCGCTCGACACAAACCCCTTTCAAATTTACACAAAAGCGCAGTAAAACTCTCTTGCTGCGCTATTGTGTGTTCCATATTTTGTGAGTACTTATGTTTAACTCAGAACGCAAAGCGACGGTTATTCTGGTTGCGACGACGATGATCGCGGCACTTGGCTGGATATTCTCTAAGGAAACAATACAGGGTTTACCACCTTTTGGCTTTATTGGGGCGCGATTTACTATCGCTTCGCTCTGCTTACTGCCTCTATGTTACCGACCTTTGCTGAAAGCAAACTTAAAAGATGTGCTTTCTGCTGGTGGTGTCGGGCTCCTGTTAGGCAGTGCCGTTATGACATGGATTTACGCTATTTCTATCAGTGATACTCTCGGGGAAGGCGCATTTATCATGAGCCTTTCCATGCTGTTTGTGCCGATTGTTGCATGGGTTATGTTTCGTCAACGACCACAACGAATTTTCTGGCTTTCTTTGCCTATCGCTGTATTAGGTCTTGCTTGTCTTTCTTTAGTTGGTGGCTGGAAACAATCGGCCAGTCAATTGTGGTTTCTTGGTGCAGCACTGGTTTTGGCGCTTCATTTTAATGTGAACAGCAAATACTCTCAAAAACTACCTGTGCTGCTGCTTACTTGCGTGCAACTTTTTTCAGCAGGTTGTTTAGGTTTGTTGGTTTCATTTTTTATGGAATCTTTCCCGGTAGAGGTGGACTCCTCTATTTGGTGGTGGTTTGCGTTGAGTACCTTATTAGCGACGAGCTTGCGTTACGTAATGCAAACCATGGGGCAAAAATTTGTTCAGGCAGGTAACGCTGCTCTAATTATGATATTAGAACCAGTTTGGACGGTTATTCTGAGCGTGCTGTGGTATGGCGAAGTACTAACGGCAAATAAACTAGTAGGTTGTGTGCTTATCTTATTTTCTCTAATTATTTATCGTACTGGCGGGCGGTTTCGCTTCCCTACTCGAAAGTAGAGCAAATTAACTTGGGTTGGGAGAATTTGAGGTGCCGGATGGCCTTCTACGAAAGTGATAATACGCGGTTACGCAATGCTAATGACACTTTTGATGTAGGCTGCCGACCCAGCTCTTCGCTGATCATCCAGCCAGCTTTAGCCAGTAGCTCTAAGTCGATCCCTGTTTCTATTCCTAACCCTTGGCACAAATACAGTACATCCTCCGTTGCGACATTTCCTGATGCGCCTTGAGCGTATGGGCATCCACCCAGCCCAGCTACACTACTGTCGATGGTATTGATGCCCATACTCAGTGCCTGATAAATGTTGGTGAGAGCTTGTCCCCATGTGTCGTGGAAATGGACAGCAAGCTGGCGAAGAGGTGCAACCAACATGACGGCTTCCAGCATAGCAGCGATACGGTTTGGCGTGCCTGTACCGATTGTGTCGCCTAGAGACACCTCATAACACCCTAAATCGATGAGTGATTTGACCACGCTCGCCACTTGTTTAGGGGCTGTCGGGCCATCGTAAGGGCAGTCGGCAACGCAGGATAGATAGCCACGAACAGGGATGCCGTGTTTGGTGGCTAATCGCATTACAGGTTCGAAGCGAGTTAGGCTTTCTGCAATCGAGCAATTGATATTGTGTTGGCAGAATCCTTCTGAGGATGAAGTGAAAATTGCGACCTGATTGGCGTCAGCCTCCAACGCTTGTTCTAAGCCTTTTAGGTTTGGAGTCAGGGCAGAGTAGGTAACATGATTTCGCCGTGTTATTGCTTTCATGACCTCTATTGAGTCCGCCATTTGTGGCACCCATTTGGGTGAGACAAAAGAGCCCGCCTCAATATGCGTTAACCCAGTATCAGAGAGTAAGTTGATCAGCCGGATTTTAGTTTGGGTCGCAACAGGAGATTCATTTTGCAACCCATCTCTAGGACCTACTTCGACAATCTTTACTTTGGAAGGTAGCATTACTTGTCCTGTGACTTGGTGACCCAACTTGGGCTACGTTTTTCAAGAAACGCTTGCAGCCCATCTTGACCTTGGGGTGATACTCTAATGTCCGCAATGAGCTTGCTAGTATAGTGAATCAGTTGTTGATCAATGGGGTTTTGATGACATTGATGGCAGAGCGTTTTTGCTTTACGCATCGCATCTGGGCTATTCAGTAGTAAAGTCTTGATTACGCTACCGACCGCACTTTCAAGCTGTTTGGCTTCTTTTACTTCGTGCACAATACCAAACCGTTCGGCATCTTCGGCTGAAATGACTTCACCACTTAAGATATAGCGTCTAGCTTGTCTATTCCCCATCGCGCGCATGACGTAAGGCGCAATGGTTGCTGGAACTAAACCAAGCCTAACTTCACTTAAGCAAAAGTTGGCACTTTGGCTTGCGATGGCGATATCACTACAACAAATCAACCCTAAAGCACCACCATAAGCGGAACCTTGAACAACTGCGATGGTGGGTTGAGGGAACGAATCTAATGTTTCCATGAGTCTTGCCAAGTTTTGGGCATCAACGAAGTTATCTTGCCTCGTGCTGTCGGCCATCGACTGCATCCAATTCAAATCGGCCCCGGATGAAAAATGCTTACCGTTACTTCTTAATACCAAGCACCGCACATCCGTTCGTAAAGCGAGATAATCTAGGCGGTGGATCAGCAAGTCGATCGTACAAGCGTCAAAAGCATTGTGTTTGGCTGTTCTGTTTAAGGTAATGGTCGCTACGCCATTATCATCGACATGCCAAAGAACATCATCTTGCCTTTGGGCGTTGGGAATAATGCTTGGTTGCATTTCCTGCATACTAACTTCCTTAATTCATCTTTGGATGCTTACATTCTGAAGACGCCAAACTCGCTATCAGGAATGGGGGCATTTAATGCTGCCGTTAACGCTTGACTCAACACCTGACGCGTTTTTTTAGGGTCAATAATTCCGTCATCCCATAGCCGAGCACTCGCAAAATAGGGATGTCCTTGTGTTTCATACAAGTCTATGATCGATTCTCTAAAAATGTGCTCTTCTTGCTCTGACCACGCTTCCCCCTGACGTTCCTTCGCGTCTTTTCGAACTTGTGTTAAAACGCCTGCTGCTTGTTCTCCGCCCATCACAGAAATACGCGCGTTCGGCCACATCCACATCATGGTTGGATCATACGCTCGGCCGCACATGCCGTAATTACCAGCGCCGTACGATCCACCGATGATCACGGTAAACTTCGGCACGTCAGCACAAGCGACGGCCATCACTAACTTGGCGCCATGTTTTGCGATGCCTTCTTCTTCAACCTTTTTTCCGACCATAAAGCCGGTAATGTTTTGGAGAAAGAGAAGCGGTATTTTCCGTTTGGCGCACAGCTCAATAAAGTGCGCGCCTTTTTGTGCCGATTCAGAAAACAAGATACCGTTGTTTGCCACAATACCAATCAAGTGTCCTTGAATACGAGCGAAGCCACACACTAGCGTTCTGCCGTACAAGGATTTGAATTCGTCGAAATCAGAATCATCGACGATGCGGGCAATAATTTCTCGAACGTCGAATGACAGTCGTAAGTTGGCATTCACGATTCCGTAGATTTCTTCTGCGTCGTAGCGGGGAGGAAGTACGGTGTTTTCTGGCTTAACAGGTCTTGTTCTATTGGCATTGGCAATGGCTTCTCTCGCAAGCATTAGGGCATGTTCATCATTTTCAGCGTAATAATCTGCGACACCAGATTTCCGACAATGCACGTCTGCACCGCCGAGCTCTTCACCCGTCACGACTTCGCCAGTGGCCGCTTTCACCAAAGGTGGCCCCGCCAAAAAAATGGTGCCTTGCTCTTTAACCATAATGGAGACATCCGCCATGGCAGGAACGTACGCGCCCCCAGCAGTGCAAAGCCCCATCACAACAGCAACTTGGGGAATGCCTTTCGCTGACATTCTCGCTTGGTTAAAGAAAATGCGACCAAAGTGTTCTTTGTCGGGGAAGACGTCGGACTGATGAGGGAGATTTGCTCCACCGGAGTCCACCAAGTACACGCAGGGGAGTTGGCAGCGTTGGGCAATCTCTTGCGCTCTTAGGTGTTTTTTTACCGAGAGTGGGTAGTAGGTTCCACCTTTTACCGAAGCATCGTTGGCGATAACCATGCATTGAATTCCCTCTATGATACCAATGCCGGCGATAACGCCAGCGCATGGGATCGCTTCGTCATACACCTGCCAGGCGGCAAACTGGCTGATTTCAAGAAAGTCAGTGTTGTCATCAAGCAAGCGCGCGATGCGTTCTCGGGCTGGGAGTTTTCCTTTTTGCCTCTGGTGCTGAATGGCTTTTTCACCGCCTCCCTGTTTGATGGTATCGATGTGTTGATTCAGTTGAGTGACCAACGTTTCCATCGCAGCTTTATTGGAAAGAAATAACTCGTCAGTTGGCTTAGTTTTACTTTTGATAATGGCCATAATGACTTCCTTGTCGTATGTTCCGTTAGCGAGATTCTTCGAACAGTTCTCGGCCTATTAACATGCGGCGAATCTCTGAGGTACCCGCGCCGATTTCATAAAGCTTTGCATCACGTAGCAAACGACCAGCAGGGTATTCATTGATGTAGCCATTCCCACCGAGCAACTGGATTGCATCGAGTGCCATTTGTGTGGCGAGTTCTGCACTGTACAAAATCGCGCCAGCGGCGTCTTTGCGTGTTGCGTTACCTCGATCACAAGCCGCTGCGACGGTATATACATACGCTTTTGCTGCACTCATTCGAGAGTACATATCGGCGATCTTGCCCTGAACTAACTGAAACTCGCCAATGGGTTTTCCAAACTGCTCTCGTTCATGTACGTACGGGACCACAATGTCCATGCAAGCTTGCATTATCCCGAGTGGTCCGGCAGCGAGGACGACGCGCTCGTAATCCAGCCCACTCATTAACACCTCGACGCCTTGATTCAACTCGCCAAGAATATTCTCTTTTGGCACTACGCAATGGTTAAATACAAGTTCGCAAGTATTCGAGCCTCTCATGCCTAGCTTGTCCAGCTTTTGAGCATGAGTGAAACCTGCGAAGTTACGTTCAATAATGAATGCGGTAATGCCACGTGAACCTGCGCTGACATCTGTTTTAGCGTAAAGCACCACTACGTCAGCATCGGGCCCGTTTGTTATCCACATTTTGTTGCCATTCAGTACAAAATGGTCGCCCTTGTTCTCCGCTTTCAGTTGCATGCTTATCACGTCTGAACCGGCATTGGGCTCACTCATCGCTAGGGCGCCAACGTGCGTACCATCAATGAGTTTTGGAAGGTATTTTTCGCGTTGAGAAGGCGTGCCGTTACGAAAGATTTGGTTGACGCACAGGTTAGAATGAGCTCCGTAGCTTAAAGCGACAGACGCAGAGGCACGGCTGATTTCTTCCATGGCAACAACATGAGCGAGGTATCCCATGCCTGCACCACCAAGCTCTTCATCGACGGTCACACCAAGCAACCCCATTTCTCCCAACAAAGGCCATAAATGATTCGGGAACTGGTTATCGCGGTCTATCTCAGCGGCGATGGGCGCGATATGTTCCGTAGCAAAGGCATTAACGTGTTCTCGGAGCATATCGATGGTATCACCAAGTCCGAAATTGAGTGGGGTATAGGTGCTTTTCATAACGTCTCCCGGTATCAGAGGTAAGGTGGAAAAGCCTGTAGCGGTGTTGCTAATTGAGTATAGCGTTTATGTCTGCTTGCTTTTGAGTGTTTGAATACAACGCTCCTTAGCGGCATTCAACTCTGCCATAACGACGCTGATGTCGTTGAGTTGTTGCTGTAGGACGGCTTGTTTCTCTTCAATGATATTGAGCATTTTCAATAACTGTCCTTCGGTTTGTTGCATGTCGTAGAGCTCGAAAAGTTCACGAATTTCTGCCAACGAAAAACCGAGTCGTTTCCCTCTTAAAATCAGTTTGAGGCGAATTCTATCCCTGCGTTGATAAACGCGCATATTGCCTTTTCGCTCTGGTTCAATCAGACCCACGTCTTCATAAAACCGGATACTGCGAGTAGTAATATCAAACTCCTTGGCGAGGTCACTGATCTTGTATTTTTCCATAACATACTTACCTCGAATAAAAATCCAGTTTCTGGAAATCGAACCTTAAATGGGAAGGCCGAACATCAACTTTGAAATATAAACGTCTGCTTGGTGTGTTTTTTCATCTCATTGTAAAGGCTAGTGCTATGCTTACGTAAACGTCAAGAAATCGCGGAATGAAAGTTTGTTAGTGAAAAAGGCGATAAAGGCTGGTGTGGCGCTTGGTGAGTAATTCTATGTAGGGTGTCATCAGTCTGCCAAGTGTTCACATATACCTTAAGGGAATGCGAATCATGGGAAAAGACATCTGGATTGTCAGCGCGAAAAGAACGCCAATTGGGCGCTTTCAAGGCAAGTTGCAAACTTACTCTGCTCCTCAATTAGGCGCACTGGCGATCAAGGCGGCAATGCACGAAGTGAATGTGACTTCGGTGGATGAAGTGTTCATGGGATGTGTGCTTCCAGCAGGGTGTGGACAAGCTCCTGCGAGGCAAGCATCTATGGGGGCAGATCTTCCTTTGGGTGTAGGGGGCACCACCATTAACAAAGTGTGTGGCTCTGGCATGAAGAGCGTCATGTTAGCGCACGATCTCATTAAAGCTGGAACGATTCGCTCTGCCATTGCTGGTGGTATGGAAAGTATGACCAATGCGCCGTATTTGCTGAGGGAGGCGAGAAAGGGAATGCGTATGGGGCACCAGTCTGCGTATGACCACATGTTTCTCGATGGGCTACAAGATGCTTACGAAGGGCACTTAATGGGTGTTTATGCTCAGCAAGTCGCTGACAGGCTTAAGTTCACCAGAGAGCAAATGGATGAATGGGCCGTGATGTCGGCAAAACGTGCGTTGGAAGCTCAAGAGCGAGGCTTGTTTGCCGATGAACTTTCGCCGGTTTCACTCAATACCAAGTCAGAACAAGCGGTGCTGGACTACGATGAGCACCCACGCTCGATTGACCTTGGTAAAATTCCTCAACTCAAACCTGCATTCGATGAAAAAGGTACGGTGACCGCTGCTAATTCGAGTGCCATTTCAGATGGCGCGGCGGCTCTTGTGCTTATGGATGAAGACACTGCGCGTCATCAGGGGCTTAAACCACTTGCGATCATCAAGGCGCACTCTACACATGCCAGAAAACCTGCAGAATTTACTTTGGCACCCGTCTACGCAATTGAGCAACTGCTGTTCCAGCTAGATTGGTCAATTTATGAAGTGGACCTGTGGGAAATCAATGAAGCCTTTGCCGTTGTGACACAAATAGCGGTGGCGGAACTTGGGCTTGATACGAGCAAAGTAAATATTAAAGGTGGAGCCTGTGCACTTGGGCATCCGATAGGGGCTAGTGGCGCACGAATTCTGGTGACATTGATTCACAGTTTGCGTCAGCTACAAGCGCTAGGCACCAATGGTGATCTCGAAGCCAAAAAAGTGATGCGGGGTGTTGCGTCACTTTGTATCGGTGGTGGAGAAGCCACGGCGATAGGCATTGAAATACCGCTTTAATTGAAATCAGAAAGGAGTAAATGATGACTCGTTTGGTTCCCTTGTTTATTGGTGGCGAGTTTCGTGAATCTCAAACATCGGATTGGGTTGAGGTAACCAATCCTGCCACTAATGATGTCATTGCGTACGTTCCATGTTCCACAGAGCACGAGATGGAAGCTGCCATTGATAATGCGAAAGAGACATTCCAATCCTGGAAGGAAGTGGCAGTATCCGAGCGTGCCAGAGTCATGCTTCGTTATCAGCACTTGCTCAAAGAGCATCATGATGAGCTTGCCACACTGCTTTCTCATGAAACGGGTAAGATTTTAGCGGATGCTAAAGGCGATGTGTGGCGTGGTATCGAGGTGGTTGAGCAGGCGGCAAACATTGCTAGCAACATGATGGGCGAAACCGTCGAAAACGTTGCCACGGATATTGATAGTTACTCAATGATTCAGCCCCTAGGTGTGTGTTGCGGCATTACGCCATTTAACTTTCCTGCCATGATTCCGTTGTGGATGTTCCCAATCGCTATCGCTGCGGGCAATACATTTGTGCTTAAACCCTCCGAACAAGTGCCATTGACCTCTATTCGTTTAGCTGAATTATTTGAGCAAGCTGGCGCGCCGAAAGGAGTGTTGCAGATCGTTCATGGCCGCAAAGAGCAAGTCGACTTTCTTCTGGCTCATCCTGATATTCGAGCGGTGTCATTTGTTGGCTCGGTTCCCGTTGCCCGTTATATCTACACCACAGGGACTAAACATTTTAAACGGGTTCAAGCTTTTGCTGGTGCAAAGAATCACATGGTGATCATGCCTGATGCAAACAAAGATCAAGTGGTGAATAACCTAATCGGAGCCTCCGTAGGGGCTGCGGGGCAACGCTGTATGGCAATTTCTGTTGCGGTATTTGTCGGCGATTCAAAACAATGGATTGCAGACCTGAAACTGGCGATGGCGAAAGTACACCCAGGGCCTTGGGATGATGAACAGGCTGCTTATGGCCCACTGATCAGTGAGCAAGCCAAACAACGCGTATTGGGCCTAATCGAAGATGGCAAACAACAAGGCGCAGTGTGTGAACTCGATGGCAGTCAGTGTGAAGTGGACGGCTTTCCCGATGGAAACTGGATTGGCCCAACCTTGTTTAGCGGTGTAACAGCGAACATGTCGATTTACACGCAAGAGATATTTGGCCCTGTTTTAGTTTGTATGGAAGTCGAAACGTTGCAAGAGGCCATTGAGTTGGTGAATCGCAACCCTTACGGCAACGGAACTTCTATATTTACCGCTAATGGCGCTGCTGCGAGAAAATATCAGCATGACATTCAAGTCGGTCAAGTGGGGATTAATGTGCCAATTCCAGTCCCTTTACCATTTTTCTCCTTTACTGGTTGGAGAGGCAGTTTCTATGGTGATTTACATGCGTATGGTAAACAAGCAGTGCGTTTTTATACCGAGACCAAAACGGTGACGGCGCGTTGGTTTGATGACGATATTCCAACGGGGCTCAATCTGACCATCCAACTGCGCTGAGTGAATAAAAGGAGCTTTTATGGACTTTGAACTTAATGAAGATCAACGTGCATTTGCCGATACCGCTCAACAATTTGCCGATGAGCGTTTAGCACCGATGGCGGCGGAGTGGGATGAAAAGCAGATTTTCCCCAAAGACGTATTGAGAGAGGCGGGGGAACTAGGGTTTCTCAGTCTCTACACTCCAGAAGCGCAAGGTGGCCTAGGGCTGAGTCGCTTGGATGCTTCAATTATCTTTGAACAACTGGCCATGGGATGTACGTCCACTACGGCGTTTATGACGATTCACAACATGGTCAGTTGGATGATAGCCAGTTTTGCTACCGATGAAGCCAAAACGCAGTTCTGTCCGAAATTAGTTACGGGGGAGTGGTTAGGCTCCTATTGCTTAACTGAGCCTAACGCAGGATCAGACGCCGCTGCACTGACCACTTCCGCTACAAAAAAGGGAGATAAGTATGTCATCAACGGCGGCAAAACCTTTATCTCTGGCGCAGGAGAGACAGATGTTTTGGTCGTGATGGCGCGAACCGGAGAAGCGGGTGCCAAAGGCGTGTCCGCATTTGTTATTCCTGCTCACGCTGATGGTATCAGCTATGGGCGCAAAGAACCCAAAATGGGTTGGAACAGCCAACCAACACGAGCGGTTACTTTTGAAAATGTCGTTATTCCAGCTAGCCATTTACTGGGCGAAGAAGGGCAAGGTTTTGTCTTTGCGATGAAAGGGCTTGATGGAGGGCGTATAAATATTGCGACCTGTTCCGTCGGTACGGCTCAACAGGCCCTTGAACGGGCGGCACGGTACATTCAAGAACGTAAGCAGTTCGGCAAGTCGCTTGCGCAGTTTCAAGCCTTACAATTCAAATTGGCAGACATGGCAACAGAGCTAGTGGCTGCGCGGCAGTTAGTGCGCTATGCCGCCAGTAAACTCGACCGAAATGACCCGGATGCCACGGCTTATTGTGCGATGGCAAAACGGTTCGCAACTGATGTGGGCTTTCAGGTTTGCGACCAAGCGCTGCAGCTTTATGGCGGCTATGGTTACATCAAAGAGTATCCAATGGAGCGTCATTTCAGAGATGTGCGTGTGCATCAAATTCTGGAGGGAACGAACGAAATCATGCGCTTGATCATCGCGCGCCGTTTGCTCTCTGAGGAATCGGCCTTGCTGTAGCGAAGTATTGGATTTGCTCATTGAGAAAGGATTCAGATATGCCATTAACCCAAACTGCCATTCAACATACGATCGCTAATCACGTTGCGCTGGTGACGATGAACAACCCGCCAGCCAATACGTGGACAGCAGAGAGTCTCAAGGCACTGAAATCGCTGATACTCACACTTAACGATGATAACCAGGTTTATTCACTGGTTTTAACTGGCAGTGGAGAAAAGTTTTTCTCTGCTGGTGCGGATCTCAAGTTGTTTTCTGACGGTGACAAAGCGGTTGCGTCAGACATGGCGCGATGCTTTGGTGAAGCCTTTGAAACGCTCTCGGAATTTCGTGGTGTTTCCATTGCCGCCATTAATGGTTACGCCATGGGCGGAGGGTTAGAAGTGGCATTAGCTTGTGATATTCGAGTCGTTGAAGAGCAAGCGGTACTTGCTTTACCAGAAGCCAAAGTCGGACTTTTGCCCTGTGCTGGTGGTACCCAAAACCTCACAGCGTTAGTGGGGGAAGGCTGGGCAAAGCGCATCATTTTATGTGGAGAGCAAGTCAGCGCTGACAAAGCAAAAGAACTAGGCCTAGTTGAGGAGTTGGTTCCCAAAGGCGAAGCTTTAAGTAAAGCGCTGGAGCTTGCTGAATCTGTTGCGAACCAGTCACCATCTTCTGTCGCCGCATGTAAGGCGCTCATTCAAAATATGCGCTCTGCGCCACTTAAGCACGGCTTAATGAAAGAGCGAGAGTTATTTCTGAATCTTTTTGATACGGAAGATCAAGTTGAGGGTGTTCGCGCCTTTTTAGAAAAACGCCCACCGCAATGGAAAAACCGATAGGAGGCCACATGGCAGGGATGGTAACCATTAGTGAAATAGAGTGCTTAGATGGCGTGCACCGCATTGGTATCGCAACGTTAGAAAACACCGCTTCATTGAATGCATTGACGTATGACATGTTGGTCCAACTCAACGATCAGCTTATCAAGTGGCAAGATGATCCACATATGGCTTGTGTGGTACTGACTGGCGCTGGAGAAAAAGCATTCTGTGCTGGTGGTGATGTTCGAGCTATGTATCACGTCATGCATAACGAGAGTAAAGAAAAAATCGTAGAGTTCTGTACGAACTATTTCTCGTTGGAGTATGAGTGTGACTATCTCATCCACACTTACAACAAACCCATTATCGGTTGGGGAGAAGGTATTGTCATGGGCGGTGGGATGGGGCTTTTTATGGGAACCAGCCATAAAGTTGTGACAACAACATCACGCCTTGCTATGCCAGAAATCAATATCGGACTGTATCCTGATGTGGGAGGTACGTGGTTTTTAAGCCAGATAGATCCGCAAGTGGGCTTATTCCTCGGATTGACAGGTTCAATGGTAAATTCAAGTGACGCTGTCACTATTGGTTTGGCCGATTGGTTACTGTTGGAAGAGCAGTATCCCACCTTACTGGATGAGCTAAAGCGGCTCCAGTGGGGCAAAGAAGATGCGAAAGAGTTGGTAACTGCGCTACTACAATTAATGGAAGAACAGGTTATTGATAGCAAACCAACCACGCAAATTTGTCCATACTTAGATCAGATAGAGGAAGCGTGCAAAGGCTTTGATCTTAATGCGATAGCACAGCGAATCATGGCTATCGACGGGAACAGTCAGTGGATAGAAAACGCGAAACAAACGTTCGCATCGGGCAGTCCGATCACCGCGCATATTTGCTTTAGACAAGTGAAAGAGTACCACAGCTTACCGCTTGCAGATTGCTTCCGTTTAGAGTTGAGTTTGTCGGTTCGCAGTGCCTTATTAGGTGAGTTTAAAGAGGGCGTCCGTTCTCGGCTCATTGACCGGGATGGCGAGCCGAGCTGGATATTTAACAGTGTCAGTGAAGTCGATGAAGATGTTATCGATACTTTGTTTACCTCGCTTTGGTCAGATAACGAGCATCCGCTTGCTAATTTGGGTGAACAAACACTAGGTCAATAAGGAGAATGATCATGAGTACCATCGCATTTATCGGTTTAGGAAGGATGGGGCATCCTATGGCGCAAAACTTACTCGCGTCTGGATTTAACGTGCAAGTATTCGATGTCGATAGCGAAGCCGCAAAGCAACTAGTACCTTTTGGTGCGGTGGTGGCGAGCTCTATCGAAGAGGTAGTAGATGGTGCTAGCACAGTCATCACGATGCTACCAGCAGGGTCTCACGTTCGTTCCGTGTATCTTGGTGACTTACACGGTGGCGTAGGTGTCCTCAATCTTGTCTCGCCAAGTACCTTGATGATTGATTGTTCAACCATTGATCCGGACTCTGCGCGATTAGTCGCCAATGAAGCGGCAAATAAACGCGTGTTGTTTGTCGACGCGCCCGTTTCGGGGGGCGTTGCTGGCGCTAAAGCGGCGACATTAACCTTTATTGTTGGTGGTTCGGATCAAGCGTTTTCTAAAGCCAATGCGATTTTGCAGTATATGGGAAAAAATGTTTTCCATGCTGGCAAAGCAGGCGATGGTCAAATGGCAAAAATCTGTAACAACCTTATGCTCGGCATTTTAATGTCTGGTACGTGCGAGGCATTAAACCTAGGTATCGATCATGGACTCGATCCAAAAGTGCTATCAAACATCATGCTGCAAAGCTCTGGCCGAAATTGGGCATTGGAGCTTTACAATCCTTGCCCAGGCGTGATGGACAGTGCGCCAGCCAGTCACGATTACCAACCGGGCTTTATGAGCAAACTCATGCTAAAAGATCTCGGCTTGGGGTTAGATGCGGCGTTACAAACACATTCTTCGGTTCCGATGGGGTCGTTAGCGCGCAACTTATATTCTTTCCACAACGCGAGCGGCCACGGCGAGCTCGATTTCTCAAGCTTATTTGAGTTATACAAGAGTAAGAAAGGCTAGACCGAGTTTTGTGACAAACCAGCCCGAGATGGTGACGTAAAATGCGCATCATTTCGGCCAACTTAGACTGGTTGAGGTATAGAACATTACGAGCTATGGAGTGCACCAATATGGACATAAAAAGTAGTGTTATTGCCATTACAGGAGCAGGGCAGGGGCTTGGGCAAATGATGGCCATTACCCTTGCTCAAGCTGGCGCTGATTTAGCGTTATTGGATGTAAACGCCAGTGGCTTAATGGAAACACAAGAGCAGTGTCGAATGCTGAGTGCGAAAGCGTTGACATATCAAGTGGATGTCACCAACGAAATCGATGTTGAAACCACGTTTGAAGCGATTATCCAAGATTTTGGTCAACTCAATGGGTTAGTCAATAACGCTGGCGTGTTAAGAGATGGGTTACTTGTAAAAGCAAAAGATGGCGTGATCAGTAAGATGTCTTTAGATCAATTCAATTTGGTCATGAACGTTAACGTGACAGGAACATTTTTGTGTGGGCGTGAAGCTGCCGTCAAGATGATTGAGAGTGGCTCCCAAGGCGTTATCATCAATATTTCTAGTGTTGCGAGAGCAGGGAATATCGGACAAACCAATTATTCTGCGTCAAAAGCGGCGGTCGCGACCATGGCGACAACATGGGCCCGTGAGCTCGCAAGATACGGTATTCGCGCGGCGGCGGTTGCACCAGGTGTAGTTCATACCGCGATGGCAGAGCAAATGAAACCAGAAGCCATAGAGCGATTAGAAAAGATGATCCCAGTTGGCAGGATGGGCGAAACAAGCGAAATCGCGCATGCAGTAAAATACATTATTGAGAGTGATTACTTTACTGGCAGGGTTTTAGAAGTGGATGGCGGTATTCGTATGTAAGTGACCACTTAAATAAGGCTCTGATAGACCTGAATAATAAGTTTCTTTCCATTTCAACATTTTCTATGTTGTGGAGTGCTAATTCTGCGCAACCCAAATGTATTTACAACTTATGTTTGGATTTACCTTGAGAATGATTTCTCGCAATCCAATAAAGAGATGTAAATACCACTCAAATATTAAGTGAAATCATTAATTTGATGCTGATCACACTTTTGGTTTTTTAGTTTCCGCTTCTCATTAAGGCTATCTGCGTAAATGAAGTTGATAGTCAGTCTCATCAATTTTAAGTTTCAACTATTTGTTTTTAAATAATTAATTGTTGAAGCACGAGAAATTCGTGTTGAGGTTGATATTCGATTTAAAGTGTGTAACTTCCATTAATGGAAGGTTAGTTTCCAGTTGTGGCTAATGAGCTTTAACTTTTTACTCCTCATAATGCGCCAAATGTAACATAGTGTTTCAAAGTGTAACAATAAACTCACACTAAGAGTGTGGTTTTGATCTCCACTCAATTCCGTTTTGTTTCGCTCTGAGCCCGACGTTACTCATGCTCAACACATAAACATTCTAATGACTATAACAACTGGTTCTTGGCTTGATACCAATCGTATCGTAGCAAATAACGGTTCATTCTAGCTGGTTAAATGCTTGATGACGAAGTTGAAAAATTGTAAGTAGAATAACTACTTATCGAAGTTTTTTCTTGTTCTCATACATTACCTCTGCGCTATTTGTGAGCTTTTATTTACTTTGATTGGCATCTGCTTTGAAACCAGACAACCATCGAGAAAGTTAATGGAAGCCTCAAGATATAAACGCATCTTGTCGAGGGGAAGTTTGGCGTCCGTCATACTTATGCTCTCAGGATGTAATTCAGCTTTACTTGACCCCAAAGGTGCCATTGGTGTGCAAGAAAAAGAGTTAATTATTACTGCTCTTTTGCTGATGTTGATCGTTGTAATCCCTGTGATTTTAATGACGATTTACTTCGCTTACCGATACCGCGCCTCTAACACTGAAGAAGAGTACGCACCCGAGTGGTCACACTCGACCAAAATCGAAGTGGTGGTATGGACAATTCCAATCATCATCATTGCGATTCTTGCGACGATCACATGGCGTTCAACTCATGAACTAGAGCCATCCAAACCTTTGGAAAGTGATGTTAAACCAATGACCATCGAAGTGGTGTCACTCGATTGGAAATGGTTGTTCATATATCCAGAAGAAAACATTGCGACGGTGAACTATGTGGCGTTCCCGAAAGACGTGCCAGTGCAGTTCAAACTGACTTCGGACAACATCATGAACGCGTTTTTCATCCCTCGCTTAGGTACACAGATCTACGCGATGCCAGGAATGGTAACCAAGCTCAACCTGATAGCGAACCACGAAGGTGACTACAAGGGTTTTGCATCGAACTACAGCGGCGAAGGCTTTTCGCAAATGAAGTTCACAGCTTCAGCAATGTCTGATCGTGCTGCGTTCCTAAATTGGGTGCAGAAAGTGAAGGCGAGCCCTGATCGTATTGAAGATTGGGAGCAATACAGCTCACTGGCAGCGCCAAGTATCGCAGAGCCAGTCACTTTGTTCTCTAGCGTTCCTCCGTTCTTGTTCACCGACGTTGTGACTCAGCATCCTGGTTCAATGAACTGTTTGCCTGAAAACCAAGGATAATCGTAATGTTTGGAAGATTAACTCTTGATTCAGTTCCATTCCACGAACCTATTATCGTCATCACCCTAGCGGTTGTGGCGCTGGTTGGTTTAGCCGTAGTTTACGCGGTGACCAAAGCCGGAAAGTGGCAATATTTGTGGAATGAATGGTTTACTTCAGTAGACCATAAAAAACTTGGCTTCATGTACATCGCAGTAGCGATGGTGATGCTTGTTCGTGGTTTTGCTGACGCAGTCATGATGCGTAGTCAGCAACTCCTTTCTTCTGCGGGTGAAGCAGGTTACTTGCCACCGCATCACTACGATCAAATTTTTACTGCCCACGGCGTGATCATGATCTTTTTTGTAGCGATGCCATTGGTCATTGGTTTGATGAACATCATCGTGCCATTGCAGATTGGTGCACGTGACGTGGCTTTCCCGTATCTGAATAACTTGAGCTTCTGGCTGTTTGTTGTTGGTGTCATCCTAACAAACATGTCTCTCGGCTTAGGTGAATTTGGTCGTACAGGTTGGCTAGCGTATCCGCCGCTTTCAGGTATTGAGGCAAGCCCAGGAGTCGGGGTCGACTATTGGATTTGGGCGCTGCAGATATCAGGTGTTGGTACGACGTTAACAGGCGTGAACTTCTTCGCGACCATTTTGCGTATGCGTACACCGTCTATGCCAATGATGAAGATGCCAGTTTTCACTTGGGCGTCTCTGTGTGCAAACATTTTGATCATCATTTCATTCCCAATCCTAACGGTGACTATCGCTCTGCTTACGCTGGATAGATACCTAGGCATGCACTTCTTTACCAATGATCTTGGCGGCAACGTAATGATGTACGTCAACCTGATTTGGGCTTGGGGTCACCCAGAAGTGTACATTTTGATCTTGCCAATTTTTGGTGTGTTCTCAGAAGTCACCGCAACCTTCTCACGTAAAAAGTTGTTCGGTTACACATCGCTAGTTTGGGCTACCGTAGTTATCACGATTCTTGCCTTTGTTGTTTGGCTACACCACTTCTTTACGATGGGGTCTGGCGCGAACGTAAATGCCTTCTTCGGTATTGCCACGATGATCATTTCTATCCCAACAGGGGTGAAGATCTTCAACTGGCTATTCACCATGTACAAAGGCCGCATCCGCTTTACGACGCCAATGATGTGGACGGTGGGTTTCCTGATCACCTTTACTGTTGGTGGTATGACGGGCGTACTAATGGCTGTTCCGGGTGCAGATTTCGTTCTGCATAACTCAGTATTCCTTATCGCTCACTTCCACAACGTTATCATCGGTGGTGTGGTGTTTGGATGTTTCGCTGCGATCACTTACTGGTTCCCGAAAGCGACCGGTTTCACCATGAATGAAACTTGGGGCAAACGTGCGTTCTATCTTTGGATTATTGGTTTCTTAATGGCGTTCCTACCGCTTTATGCGCTGGGCTTTATGGGGATGACTCGTCGTTTAAGCCAAGACATCAACCCAGAATACTTCCCACTGTTGTCGATTGCCGCAGCAGGTACGGTTGTGATTGCGCTGGGCGTATTGTCTCAGTTCATCCAAATTTACGTGAGTATCCGTGACCGCGAGCAAAATCGTGATTTAACTGGTGACCCGTGGGGTGGACGTACTCTTGAGTGGGCAACATCGTCTCCACCGCCGTTCTACAACTTTGCGCACCTACCAAAAGGTGATGTGCTGGATGCCTTCTGGTACCAGAAACAAAGTGGCGAGTTCGATCCAACTAAAGAAGTGGAATACGAACGTATTCATATGCCAAAAAACACGGCAACAGGCATCTACGTGTCGGCTTGGTCGCTCCTATTTGGCTTCGGCATGATTTGGTACATCTGGTGGCTAGCGGCGGCAAGTTTGGTCGGTATTATCGTGACGTGTATTCAGCATAGCTATAACGATGATGTGGATTACTACGTGGAAGTTGAAGAGATCAAAGCAATTGAGGCCGAACGTCGAGCTCAGCTTGAAGAAGCGAAGAAAAACTCAGTGAAAGACAGCGAAAGTAAAGATGATCTGGAGGTGACGTATGCAAACTAATATCGCAGCACATCACGACCATGATCACCACCATGACACGAATGGCAACAAGCTATTTGGCTTCTGGGTTTACCTGATGAGTGACTGTGTACTGTTTGCGACCTTGTTCGCGACATACGCTGTGCTGTCGAGCAATTCAATTGCGGGCCCAACAGGTAAAGACATTTTTGAACTCCCATTCGTGTTTGTCGAAACCATGCTGCTTCTGTTTAGCAGTATCACATTTGGTTTTGGCATTATCGCGATGAAGCGCAACAACGTTGCTGGTCTCAAACGTTGGATGTTAGTCACGTTCGCGCTTGGTCTTGGCTTTATCTGTATGGAGGTCTATGAGTTCCATCACCTGATTGAAGAAGGCTATGGGCCACAAACAAGTGCATTCCTATCGGCATTCTTTACGTTGGTTGGTACGCACGGCCTGCACGTAACCTTTGGTCTGATTTGGTTAGCGGTAGCGTATCATCAACTGTCGACGAAAGGTCTGAACGACAATATGGCAATGCGCTTTAACTGCTTAAGCCTATTCTGGCACTTTCTAGATATCGTTTGGATTTGTGTCTTTACCATCGTTTACTTACTGGGGGTAATGTAATGGATCAACATGTAGAAACCAGTGCGTCAGATTACGTGAAAGGCTTTATTGCCTCACTGATTCTGACGGTAATTCCGTTCTACTTTGTTTGGACGAAATCATTACCAGATACAACGACCTATGCGATTCTATTTGGATGTGCATTAGTGCAGATATTTGTTCACTTTAAATACTTCTTGCACATGGAAACAAAAACATCCGACGGACGTTGGAACCTTGTATCACTGATGTTTACCGCCATTGTTGTACTTATCCTTATCGCTGGCTCGGTATGGATCATCTACAACATGAACGTCAACATGAAGTTGTAGGTCAAGGTATGCTGAAAAGTTATTTGTCTATCACTAAACCGGGCATTATTTTCGGCAACCTGATTTCTGTTGCGGCGGGGTTCTTCCTCGCCGCAAAAACAGAACCAGCCAGTCTAATGCTGTTCGTTACGACGTTAGTTGGTGTTGGGTTAGTCATCGCTTCAGGTTGTGTGGTGAATAATATTTTCGATCGTGATATCGACCAAAAGATGGCACGTACACGAAATCGTGAAACAGTGAAAGGCAACATCAATATCGATATTGCGTTTGTTTATGCACTTGCTTTATTGCTGGTAGGAACCGCACTGTTATTTATCCGAGTGAACCCACTATCCGCTGTCGTCGTGTTGCTTGGCTACGTGTATTACGTGTTCTTTTACACGATGTGGTACAAACGTAACTCGGTGTATGGAACCTTAGTGGGAAGTATCTCAGGCGCAGTTCCGCCATTGGTGGGTTACTTGGCGGTAACAAACTTCATTAGCTTGGAAGCGATTTTACTCTTTACCATGTTCTGTCTCTGGCAAATGCCGCACTCTTATGCCATTGCCATGTTCCGCATGCAAGACTACCGAGAAGCCGGGATTCCCGTATTGCCAGTTAAAGAAGGCATTCATAAAGCGCATCGACACATGAAAGCGTATGTCGTGGCGTTTGGAGCAGTATCGTTGGGGTTATTTTTACTAGGTGAAGCCGGGTATGAATACTTAGCGGTTGCAGCGGTTGTTTGCTTTATGTGGACGAAAGTGACCTTTCGCAGCATTGATGACAACAACTACATCGCTTGGTCAAAGTCGGTGTTTAAAGTCTCACTGCTAGTGGTGATGGGGATCAGTGGTGTGCTTGGCGTCGAGTTGATTCCTCTAGCTCTGTAACAACCAAACCTAAGCGTTTGCTACGCGCTAATATCTTTTGCTGCTGAATGCATCAATGGCCTTACCTAGAAGTAAGGTCATTTAACTTTCTATTGTCCTTTATTTTCCCTGTTTTTCCTGTTCCTCCTCTAGCTTCACTATCACGTATTCATATCTAAAAGCAAAAACAACCAGTGTGTAAAACATAGTGAAGCACGTTTGCGCTGACGCGTAATAATGCCAAGAGATAGTGACTATTAAGCTAAAAAGTATAAACAGCGCAATAACTCTACTTACCATATGAGAATTCAATATCGATAGTTTGTAATGTAAACATTTGGGGGGGAGTGCTAGTTCCCATAGCAGCATACAAACTAACAATGTGAATGTTTGAGTTGAATCACCAGCTAACGAAATACACAAGTTTTACGACTGAAAGTGGGTGAGGAAGCATCTTAGCTCCAGTGAAATGAACACGATTAAGAATCATCCTTTTACATAATCTAAAAACTCACCAAACCTTAACCCAGATTAAAGTTTTGTCGTCTCCGAGGCATTAAGGTGCGCCTGTAGTTTGCAGGTCTCAAGGATTCAGAGAAGGAACAGCCATACATCGTGTATCGCTGTTCCTTTTTCGATCTTGTTTACTTGCGAAAAGATAAAACATAAAGACAACTTTAAGAGGACTGGTTTTGAGCATTTTGTTTTCCGAAGCCCGCATTGGCAACATGACCCTAAAGAACCGTTTTGTGAGAAGCGCAACGTGGGAGAACATGGCGACCGAAGATGGTCACATGACGGTAAAGCTTTACGATATTTACGAAACGCTTGCGAAAGGGGAAGTTGGGCTTATTGTTACGGGTTATGCCAATATCGTTGAAGAAGAGAAACCCAACGCAGGTATGATGGGGATCTACAACGACTCTTTTATTGAAGAATACAAAAAGCTAACAGAGCTAGTACATCAACAAGATTCTAAAATCGTGATGCAAATTGCTTACGGTGGCACCAAAACCACCCATAACGTCGGTGAGCGTGTCATCTTCGCTCCGAGTGACGTGCCTGAGCGTGGTACAAATACGCAAGGCAAAGCGATGACAAAGGACGAAATAGACTACATCGTAAAGGCATTCGCATTGGCGAGTAAACGTGCTCAAGACGCTGGTTTTGACGGCGTAGAGATTCATGCGGCGCACACTTATTTAATTAACCAGTTTTTAAGCCCGTACTATAATCGTCGCGAAGACGAATATGGTGGTGACTTAGAAAATCGCATGCGCTTTCTTTTAGAAATTTATTCTGAAACCAGAAAGCTGGTTGGAAGCGAATTTCCCATCCTCGTTAAACTGACGGCAACAGAGTTCTTTGACGGCGGTTTAACGTTCAACGAAACTCGCGTCGTCTGCAAGAAACTTGAAGAAATAGGCGTTGATGCGATCATCGTATCTGGCAATGTTCACGGCAAAGCAAACGAACTTGTTGGTCAAACGTTCGATGGTTACACACTACAAGAAGAAGGTTACTTTCACGAATATGGTCACGTGATCAGTCAGGACGTTAGCATACCGGTGATTACTGTCGGCGGGCTGAGCGACATTGATGCGATTGAGAAAATTGCAGAAAACACAGGTATCCAATTTTTTGCTGTGTCACGCCCTTTATTGGCTGAGCCACAGTTGATCAAACGTTGGAAAGAAGGCAATCGCGCACCAGTAGATTGCGAACGTTGCTCAAAGTGTCGTACCAAGCGTGGTAACTTTTGCGTGGTGTATAAGAACCGAAATCGTCGCAAAAAATAGAACGAAGCGAATACACAAATACAAATTAGCCTCCACTCTGAATATGGAGGCTTTTAATTATCCGCATGTTAATCGAACCATTATTTATCTTCTTTTTGATAGTTTAAATAATGCACACAAAGATCGTGAAATGCTTTAGCTTGAGGCGAGATCGTGCGATCGGTTAACGTAAATATACCAATTTGCCTTTCAAGTGGTGGATCGATAAGCGGAATCCAAACCAAGCGTGTTTCATTGGTTGGGAAAGCAAGCTTCGGTAGGGTCGTGACACCAATCCCAAGTTCTAAGACAGAAAACAGCGAAGTAATATTTTCGACCGAATAGAGCGCTTGCTGACTCAGAGCTCTTGCTGGGGTTGGATCGAGAAGTGTACAAGTGCCGTTACGGATAAAGGGTTGTTCCAACAAAGTTTGCCACTCGATTCCTTCTGGATGACTCGCAATAGGGTTGTCCTTTAAACACACCACACCTATTGGATCGGCTAACAGCGGCGTAAAGTCAATGCCGCCCTCATCGAGGTGAGAGGGGTTACCGAGCGCTAAGTCGACCTCACCGGAGAGTAGGCGAGCCTCGACGCCAGCGGCATTATCGTCTATCAAGCTTACTTCTACATTTGGATACTGTTCGCAAAAGGCGCCCAACACGCTAGGAATGAGCTTCGCTGCAACAGAAGGAACGCTCGCAATTCGCACTCTCCCTTGCTGTCCGGCAGCGGCTGCTTTGAGATCGTTGTCTAGTGCACTGTAGATATTGAGAAACTGAACCACTTTGGGAAGACAAATTTCACCAAACGGGGTCAATTTGGTTTTGTTTCCGGGTTCAAACAGCGTTTGCCCTAGAATTCTTTCAAGCTCTTTTATCGATGTTGACAGTGCCGCCTGAGAACGATTTGCACGATGTGAAGCGGCTCGAAAGCCTCCTTCCTCGACTACCATCACAAAATGCATTAATTGTTGAAGCTTAATACTCATCCCTAATGCCTCTTAATCCCTTTATTTACGTTATTTTAAACAGAGTGATAAGTTTAATTTATCAAATGTAAAAAATTTACCGTTAGATTTATCGCCTGTCAATGTGCATCATTTAACCATATTGAAACAAAGCTGTTACAAAGGTTGAAAGGCACGTGAATACTCCTACTAAAAAACACCCAGTTAAAACCAGTCTATTTGCTTCTAAAGCGCCGCTTGAATGGGCGATAGTCAACAACGGAACCCTGTATACGGCTCAAATTCCTATTGATGACACAGGCGCGGTTGTGGAAGGCGGTATCGAAGCACAAACACGTCAAACCTTTAACAATCTCATTCACACCCTGGAGTGTGCAGGGGAGTCTTTGGACTCGGTGTTGCAGGTCCTGATTTATGTGACTGACAGAGAATACTTAAAGACCGTTAACCAAGTGTACGCGGAATATTTTGAAGCGCCGTACCCAAATCGCGCCGCCATGGTGGTTGCAGGGTTAGCGCGAGAAGAGATGTTGGTGGAGTTTGTTGTCTACGCGTCGGCAAGCCAACCAGAATAAATCCAACGAGAATAATTAGAGATCAGTGAGTGGCTTGCCATCACAAATCGGAAGAACAAGGAAAGAACCATGACTTTTATTAACAATGTTCAAGCAGAAAAATCCCTCTATATAGCAGGTGAATGGCAATCGGGCATGGACACCATCGCCAATATTAACCCTTCTGATATCAGCGAAAACATTGGCGATTTCGCACAAGCGAGTGTGTCGCAAGTAGAGCAAGCGATTCAAGCGGCTAAATCAGCGCAGCCAGAGTGGGAAAAAACACCAATCGAGCGCAAGCAAGCAGTGCTACAAGCGATTGGTGATGAGCTCATTGCACGATGTGACGAATTGGGCACCTTGCTTTCGCGTGAAGAAGGTAAGCCATTTGCTGAAGGTCGAGGTGAGATTTACCGTGCTGGCCAATTCTTCCAATACTTTGCTGCTGAGGTTCTGCGTCAAATTGGCGATAGCGCTGCTTCCGTCCGTCCAGGTGTCTCCGTTGAAGTTACTCGCGAAGCCGTCGGCGTTATCGCCATTATCTCTCCTTGGAACTTCCCAACAGCAACAGCGGCTTGGAAAATCGCGCCAGCACTTGCGTTTGGCAACAGCGTCGTCTGGAAGCCTGCCAACCTAACCCCAGCAAGTGCCGTTGCGCTGACAGAGATTATCCATCGCCAAGGTTTACCTGCTGGCACGTTTAACCTCGTTTTGGGCAGCGGTTCGCAAGTCGGTAATACCCTTATCAATTCGAAGGATGTGAACGGCGTTAGCTTCACTGGTTCTGTGGACACTGGCCGCAAAGTTGCAGCGGCAACGGCACCAAATTTTGTGCGTTGTCAGCTAGAGATGGGTAGCAAAAATGCGCTCGTAGTGGCAGATGATGCAGACATTCAGATTGCTGTCGAAGCGACAATCGCAGGCTCATTCTCGGGTGCAGGTCAAAAGTGCACCGCGTCTTCTCGTCTTGTGGTTATGGACGGAATTCACGACGCGTATGTTGAAGCGCTAATCAAACGCATGAGTGAACTTAAAGTGGGTCACGCACTGGAAGAGGGCGTGTTTATGGGCCCAGTGGTTGATGGTAACCAATTGAATGCGAACTTTGAGTGGATCGAAAACGCACGCCAAGCTGGCGCAGAGCTGGCTTTTGGTGGTGAGCGTCTGAGCCTAGAGCATGACGGTTACTACATGTCACCAACCCTGTTCTTGAACACACAAAACAGCTGGGAAGTGAACCAAGACGAAGTCTTTGCACCAATGGCGAGCGTGATTCGCGTTTCTGATCTGGATGAGGCAATTGCAGTCGCGAACGATACGCGCTTTGGCCTGACAGGCGGCATTATCACGCAAAGCTTGCGCAATAGCGCGATCTTCAAACAGCAAGTCCAAACGGGCTGCGTCATGGTTAACTTGCCAACTGCGGGTACAGATTATCACGTTCCATTTGGTGGCCGTAAAGAATCTAGCTTTGGTCCTCGTGAGCAAGGTCAGTACGCCAAAGAGTTCTACACCGTAGTGAAAACCGCTTATCAGCGTCCTTACTAAGATCGGCAGGGTAACTGATGGTGTCAGTTGCCCGCACGAAAAGGCTAAGAAATTGTTTAAGGAGTGGTTATGTACCAACAACGGATTGTGATTGACGGATTGCAGTACTGCAATTGGGATCGAGAGTATTTCCAAACGCTTAAGGCGAGTGGCATTACTGCCGTTCATGCCACCATCGTCTACCACGAAACTGCGCGCGAAACCTTAACGCGTTTTGCTGAGTGGAACTTGCGCTTCGAGCAAAATGCGGACCTCATCATGCCTATTTATTCAATGGCAGATGTAGAAAAAGCCAAAGCAGAAGGCAAAGTCGGCATCTTCTTCGGCGCGCAAAATTGCTCACCTATCGATGATGAAATTGGTCTGATTGAAGTGATGCGCCGCCAAGGTCTGCTGATCATGCAACTGACCTACAACAACCAAAGCTTACTGGCGACAGGTTGTTACGAACAAAACGATTCCGGCGTAACTCGCTTTGGTAAGCAAGCGATTGAAGAGATGAACCGAGTCGGAATGATCATTGATATGTCCCACAGTGCAGAGCGTTCGACGTTGGAAGCCATCGATCTTTCTTCGCGTCCAATTTGTATCAGCCATGCTAACCCGACGTTTGCGCATGACGCACTGCGCAACAAGTCCAACACCGTGATCAAAGCACTGACGGAGCGCGGTGGTTTGATTGGATTCAGTTTATATCCGTTCCATTTGCCAAATGGCAGCCAGTGCACGTTGGATGATTTCTGCCAGATGGTTGCGAAAACCGCAGACATGTTTGGCGTTGACCATTTAGGTATCGGTAGCGATTTGTGCCTAAATCAGCCGCAACAAGTGTTGGAGTGGATGCGCAACGGGCGTTGGTCAAAAGCGATGGATTACGGCGAAGGTTCAGCAAGTAACTCGGGATGGCCAGATGCGCTGCCATGGTTCTGCGGCAGCGCAGGGATGGAGAACATCTACAACGGATTAATGGGTCACGGATTCAGTGAATCTGAGGCTGGAAAAATATTGGGTGAAAACTGGTTCAACTTCCTTAAAGAAGGATTAGAGCCTATTTCATAGCATTCCCCAAAGTAGGAACCGCCTGTCCACATAATAACAATACGGCAGGCGTAAAACTCACATTTGTAGCCAGTCTTTGGCTGCTGCAAAGAACCTCTGGAGCCAGAGTATGTCTGATTTAACCAATAGCATGAAAGCTTCCACGATGAGCGTGTCATCGGGCAAGTCAAAAGCAAAACACAACACATCAACAACAGAAAACACGACGGACAAATTAGGACTGAATAACCCGGCCTTTTGGTATAGCGGTGGTTTCATCGCGTTGTTCGTTGCTATTGCACTTTATGACGGCGAGCTGTTATCTACGATCGTTAACGCTGGCTTTGGCTGGGCAGTTCAGGTGTTTGGTCCATACTGGCAGTTACTGCTGCTTCTCACTTTTCTTATTGGTCTTGGCTTGGCTGCAGGGCGAACAGGCAAGGTGATGTTGGGCGGGATTGCAAAACCAGAAATGGATTCTTTCCGCTGGATGGCGATTATTTTCTGTACCTTATTGGCTGGTGGTGGCGTTTTCTGGGCCGCGGCTGAGCCTATCGCGCATTATGTTAGCCCACCTCCTTTGTACGGCGCGCAAGATAACCCGCAGCAAGGTGCGGTGAATGCGTTGTCGCAATCCTTTATGCACTGGGGCTTTCTAGCTTGGGCGATTGTAGGTAGCTTAACTTCCATCGTGGTGATGCACCTACATTACGACAAAGGTTTACCACTAAAACCCCGTATTTTGCTTTACCCAGTCTTGGGCGAACGAGCACTTAAAGGCCAACTCGGTGCATTGATTGACGCGTGCTGCATTATCGCGGTAGCAGCGGGCACCATCGGGCCCATTGGGTTTCTAGGCTTGCAGGTTAGCTACGCGTTAAATGCGCTGTTTGATATTCCTGATGGCTTTACCACTCAGCTTATCATCATCTTGTTTGCGATTGCTCTTTACACCTTGTCAGCACTCAGTGGATTAAGCCGAGGCATGCAACTGCTTAGTCGTTACAACGTGATTCTGGCAATGGCATTGATGGTTTACATCCTGTTTTTTGGCCCTACGAATTTTATCTTTAACGGATACATTCAAGGTGTAGGGAGCATGCTGGATAACTTTATCCCAATGGCGACCTACCGTGGTGATGAAGGTTGGCTAAGCTGGTGGACAGTATTTTTCTGGGGCTGGTTCCTTGGTTATGGTCCGATGATGGCAATTTTTATTGCGCGTATTTCCCGTGGTCGAACTATCCGACAAGTCATTTCCACCATCAGTATTGTGGCTCCGTTAACCACCTGTTTTTGGTTCACGATTGTGGGCGGCTCAGGTCTTGCGTTTGAAATTGCTGAACCGGGTAGCGTGAGTGCGGCGTTCGAAGGCTTTAACCTGCCAGGTGCTTTGCTTGCGGTGACTCAGCAACTACCAATGCCAATGCTGACTTCAATTCTATTTCTGATTTTAACCACGATCTTCATCGTCACGACGGGCGACTCAATGACCTACACAATCAGTGTCGTGATCAGTGGTGAAACGGAGCCGAATGCGATCATCCGTACCTTTTGGGGCGTAATGATGGGTGTGACGGCACTAATCCTGATTTCTCTTGGCTCTGGTGGCATCTCTGCACTGCAATCTTTCATTGTGATTACCGCGGTTCCGGTTTCGTTGATTCTGTTACCGTCACTTTGGAATGCGCCGCAAATCGCAATCAAAATGGCGAAAGAGCAAGGGCTATAACAATTATCTAATTCAAACAACGTGGAGCTTGTGCGGGTGTTTTCCTCCTGCATCCGCACAAACCCTAGTATTCTTACAATAACAAATAGGTGGTGAGCAAAATGGATGCACATCGTTCTACTTATACGGAAGCAACTATGCGCGATGCAGCGATTGTCATGGCAGCCGAAAGGCTTGGCGCAATGCACCAAAACCGAATCAGCTTTGTACGCAGTCTGATTCGTAATATGGCAAGCCAAAACTGGCAAGTAACCAAGCATGAGTGGCAGCTTTGTCCTCGTGGTTATGGTCATGTGATTTACAAATTGACCACGCCAGAGCACGTTTATCATTTGGTGGTATTCTGTGATGAAATTGCCGACGACGAGCGTAATGATCGCGTAATTGCTGAAAAGTGGGACGTCACATTTGCACTGGTTCAAGGCGATGTTGATGTTACTTTGTTGGAAAGATTGCGAGAAAATGTACCGCTGCAAGAAGCGGGACGTAATCCAAACAACGTACTTGTTCTTGCTCGCGCAAATAAAAGTGTGCGCGTGTTTGAGCACATTGTTAGCGCACTTTCTCAAGGCGAGCAGCCTGAGCCGAAAGAGTTAGCGGAAGTGGGTTATATCCTGCGTACCACAGCAGTTTATGGTAACGGAAAGTTTGGTATCGCCGATTTCAAACTGTTAGAGAACAACTCAGATTTCAGCCAGTCTTTTAGTGCTCAAATGTGTGCCGTATATATGTTGCGTGAATTCAGCCTAGATTGGGTGCACTATCTGGCACTTCAACAAGGTGGCGACAACGCGGTGGCTTTGCATCGTGGCTTGCAGCGCTACCTTGGTGTCGGCAATGCGACTGGCTTAGGCATGGCTCCATACTTGATTAATCACCCGTGCATCGTTGACCAATGGATGACCTCTCGCGAACGTGCGGTAGCGCGAGTCTTTGCGATGCCATGTGAAGCTTCATTCCATGCTCCTTTGCAAGGATTACTACAAAAAGCACAGCGTCATTTAGAGCAAGTCATCACCATCAATGAACATCAAGATAGGCTCAATCACCAAGCGATATCAGACATCAAACAACTGCTATCAGAGCTAACAACGTTAATGGCATCACATCCGAACTGGGCGAGTTTGGTCGAGCAAAAGAAAACAATGAGTGTGGAAGCCCAAGAAATCCTCACCTCTTGCTTGATCGAACTCTACCCATCTTTAGTGGATGAATTTGCTAGCCAAATGAATACGGATGAAACGTTATCGATTCCGGGCGGGAAAAAGATCCAAGATTTACTGGAAGTGTTGCAAAGCAAGTACCGCTGGGCGATTGATGCGGATTACTCACTAGCCGAGAACAACTACTGGTTCTGGTATCGCTCACAAGATAAAGAAGAGCCAAGGCTTGGTGTTCGCGGGGAAGAGGCTGGAGAAGAAAAAGAACTGCCGCTTGATATCGGCAGACAAGTGAATCGCTTGTACCAGGCCTTGCTTGACTGTGATGTAGAAATGTCCGTAGCAGAGTTTCTATTGCAAAAACCGGCTTATCGTTCGATCACACGTCGCGTATGGACGCTAGGCAACCGTGCGATGGGGGATATTCAAATGAATGTGCTGCGTAAAGATGCGTTACCAATGCACTTACTGCGCTGTAAATTGGCGATCTTTGGCGCGACTAAGTTTGATCCGCGCTCGGATCGTTGGGTTCGAGTAACTTTTTTCCAAGGCGCGCCGCTGTTGGATGAAATTCACGACCCTAAATTGGCAGACACATGGATTTTCCCTAGCATGCCGCCACGTGACGAAATTGCGCAAAGTGATAATCAAAAAATCAGTGGAGGATTTGCATTATGATCGTCTCTCACAACGAATTGGTGGCCGCGGTTAATAAGGCATTTCTTGGCATGCGCCGTCACTGTGGTGAGGCGGATGTCATTGCGAACATGGTGGCGGACTTGCAAATGGTTGGCTTACATGGAGTTCGCCATTTTAATAACGCCAGTCTGTTTCTTGGGCTAGATTCAGACTGCGCCGTATCGGTGACCAACAGCACGTCAGCGAGTATCGAGATGGATTTGCACAACGGCAGTGTGGCGTGTCATTTACCCGCTGTGTTGGATTTCGCACTTGAGAAAATGATTAACCGTAAGTCGATTACCATTACGTTGAAACAGTGCCATAACCGTTGGTTGGGTTTCAGTGAGTTGTTGAAGCTCTCTGCGAAAGGCATCGCGTGTCGCGCACAATGGGTCAATGGCTCTAGTCCCAAGCGAACGCTTTATGTGTTAAACCGTGGACGAATCGCGCCAGAAGTCTTTTTCTCGGATCAGTTTGATGGGCATGATACGGATTTGCATAGTATGGTTATCGAGCTCTCCGTGAACGATTTCGATATCGAGAAAAGTGCACAAGGGTATACCACCCACATTGAAGGTGATGAGTTAAGCCGCACGCAACAAGCTTCTTGGCAAAATGGTATCTTTGTCGAAGACCAAGAATGGGAAACACTGAAACAAACCGCAACCGCGTTGCTGGTGGAGAACAGTGAGCGTTCTATGCTCGGTGCTGGCGGTGTGGTTTAAGCGATGAAAGGCGATGATTCCAAGTAGAAGTGATGAAGGCTGCTCTTTAGCGGCCTTTTTTGTGCGCGAAGTTTGGTCACTTCTGAAGTTCAAAGACTATGATTACCGTTATCCGCAAGATGGAGCAACACAGGTAAGAAAAATGGATCTGCAAGAGAATAAAAGAAATGCCATTGCGTTTTACGAAACCGCCTATCGAGGTAATCCAAGAAAAGCGGTTGAAGACTATGTTGGCGATGAGTACATCCAGCACAATCCATTAGTTGGAAATGGCCCCGAGGCTTTTATCGAGTATTTTGAGCGGATGCAAAACGAGTATCCCGATAAAGATATTACGTTTGTGCGAGCCATTGCTGAAGGGAACTTGGTGGCACTACACACTCACCAAACATGGCCTAATGATATTGAATACGTGACGATGGATTTCTTTCGTTTTGATCATAATGGGAAGATTGTTGAACATTGGGACGCTCTGCAAGAGATTCCTAAAGAAACATTGAATGGTCACACCATGTATTAACGAGTCGGCGATGAGTCTCCCATGCCGTTTATTCAAACGGTATGGGAGGTTAAATGATTTGTGGCACTTTAAGTATTAATCATCAAAGCGCTTTTTCGATTCTCACTGCAACGTCTTCAGATACCCAGGCTTTCCATAAGTCAGGGTAGGTATTAAAGAAGTAAAACATCGCTTCTTCACCGTCCGCGTAGTTATCTTCCATCCAGGCCAGCATTTCACTCATTTGCTCGTTGGTAAATCCGCGTTTCTGCAAGTACGCGAATGCTTGGGGTTCTTTGCTCGCAAACGCCTCAGTTGTTACTGTGCGAACTGGAGAAGGTGGGTACATTGTTACTTGTGGTGAAGCGCAATCAGGCTGAGTGGTACAGTTGCGATACTCTTCTAAATCTGTTCCGCTACCAAAATCCACTTTGACCATATCATACTTGCCCAATACGGGGGTCGGTGACCAGTAGTAACCAAACCAAGGCATTTTGCGATCATAGGCTTTGGCGATGGTGCCAGCTAATGCTGCGCCAGATCCTGGGTCAACCATCTCAAAGCCGTGCTCACTTAACCCTAATGCATTAAACAAGTGACCGGAGGTGATTTGGCATGTCCAACCAGCAGGGCAGCTATAGAACGCGAACTTGTCATCATCTTCTGGGTGTTCAAATAGTTTGGCGTGCTTGATGACGCCTTCTATCGTCGCGAGTTCTGGATACTGTTTTACCAGATAGGCGGGAACCCAAAAACCTTCTTCACCACCATTGACAAGCGATTCACTAGCGATGCGCAAGCGTTTATCCGCAATCCCTTTATCAAGTGCTTCTTTAATGCCGTTTGTCCATAACTCTGGCGCAACGTCAGGTTGCCCCTTTTCAATCATAGAGGTGCCTGTAGGAACGCTATCACCCGGGATCAATTCCGCATCACACTGGTAGCCTTCATTTAAGACAAATTGGTCGATGTGCGCCATTAAGCTGGCCGAATTCCAATTCATGTCTGCGATGGTTATTTTTCCGCATTCGTCCGCATTTGCATGAGTAGATAATGCTGATAGCAGCAGAACAGAGAGCATTGAAGGTGTCGTCTTCATGTGACTGAATTTCCTTGTCGTTGTCATTTACTTCAGTATATACATCGGTTTATAAAGATTCAGTGAACAAGTTTTTTTCAGTGACGTTAAGCATAAAAACGGCGATTTATGAAGCGTTTGGTGAGAAGGGTTTAAAGGGCGTTAATACAGCAAGAACATTCCTTCGTAGCCGCCAATCTCAATATGAGAAACATAGTCGCCGATGTTACCGTCTTGATCTACAGGTCGCATAGGCTCTGGAAGCACGATTGTCATCTTCGGTGAGGTGAAATAATCGATATTCTTGCCAAAGAAATCAGTTCGATACAGAACTCGGCCTTTGGTGAATTCTCGGGCTAACACCATCTCTGTAGGGCCATGCATCACTACCGTATCGTCTGAGTGATACGCAAAGTACGTATGGGTTGGTAACAAATCGATAGCGCCTTTAGGCAAGTCAGGATGAGCCACTTTGCTCATAGAAGCATCTCCAATCACCGTGTAATCGGCGGAATAGGGCGTGCTGGTGGACATCATTAGCGGAGTCGCCTGATACCCCTCTGGTATTTGATTGGCAGGCTCTCCCAAATCAACGGCAAGCAAGGCGCTAGGTTGATAAGCAATATTCTTTGGTACGCCTGCCTTCCAGAAGTTGTCACTTGTTGTGTTATTACTTCCATATAAGTAGCCATTGTTCCACTGATTAAAGTAAATGCGCTCAGGGTGATAGTTTAAGTAGAACACCGCTAGTGCAGAGTATTGGTCCTGTTTCCAATTGTTTTCTGTGTTACCAAAGTATTGAACGCGACCATAACGCGTGGTCGCTTGATAAATCACTTTCTGGCCAGCTTTGGCGAGTGCAGAGTTATCCCAAAATTTAGCCAAGCCAGCATAGCCACTAAAGCCGGTAGCAGGGAAAAGGTAGTGCTCGCGCAAGTACAAGGAGCCAGCGTTAACCAAGTGGTTTTGCCCATTACGACCGAATAAGTTTGCCGTACCTATGTTGAGGCCAATTAACGCATCTTCATCCAGCGTTGCCAGTTTATTCAAGAACGCCGAGAATTGCGCTTTGTAAGCATCGTCAGCAGCTTGGCTACCCGCCACCAAACCAAGTTCATCCACTGTGCCTCCGGAATATATGTAGAACTGATTTGCACCGAGTAACTTATTCGTATCGTCGTTGTACGCACCATTTAAACCTTGTTTCGCCCATTTAGCTTGGTAAGAGTGGCGCATTGTATTGGCAAAAAAGGGATTGCCGAGATTGGTCAATGCCCAAGAAGAGGTTTGATTCCACATACGACCAAATGGAATAACGCGTGACTCCCAACGAAATCGTGCGGTTGCATTCTTATTCGAACGGTTTTTGTATTCATGCCAAGAAAGATAATTGTCTTGGTTTCGATCTGCAGATTTGTCGAAGCCACGAATTTTACGCCAGCGTTGAATGGTTTGACCTTCAGGTGTCTCCGTTGGTGCTCCTGAGATATTGACGGCAGGGAAGCTATCTTTGAGTTGAATGTTTTCGAGACGTGGGCGGTTTTCTATGTTGTCGTCATGCCAAGTAATTTTCGCAACGTAAAGGCGGCCGCCGTCGCGTAAAAAGGTGGAGCCAAAGTACTGACCGCCACCATAAGTTTTTCCGCTACCATCATGCGTTGTAGCGCGAACCCAATCCGAAGGAACAGACCAGTTTACTGTTTGGTCTTTGGTCATGCCCTGTGTTCTATCTTTCTTAATATCAAAGGGCTTCCACTCCGATATCTGACCAAACGAGTCGATGGCAGAAGGGTATTCAATCGTGAAGCTGCCGCCTTGAGCAAACTGAGAGAACGTAAAGGCTAAGCGGTCGAACTTCTCTGAGTGATAGACATAGAGGGCTCCACCATTATTCGCTTGGCCAAATACATCAGCATCCCATGGCGGTGGTTGATATAGCCAAAAGCCGGCGTGGTCAGCGCTGGCGGTATAGCCAACGATCATCGGTTTTCGATTGAGTAAGGTATTTTCACCATGGCTTGAGTCGACTTCAGCTAGGATAGTGTCTTCAGAAAAGTGGAGAAAGAAATCTTCGTAGTCAATTCCATTCAGTTCTGCTTGGTTACGTATATCGTTTTCCAGCCAACCTGAGTTAAGTTCCAGCTTTTGGTTGTACATGTAACCAAGCGCTTTTACACGCTCGTTATCACTCTTATCTTTGTAAGCTCCAAACACGATATCAGCATGATCCAGTTCCCATTCACGTGTAGCCACAGCAGAGATAGGCTTATCTTGAAGATCAATACCCTGTTCATGCAATCCAGGTAACACGATTGATGTTCTACTCCAAACGCTGGGTATAGAAAGTAAGCTCAGAGAAGCAAGTGCAATGAGAGAAAAACAATGCGACTTCAACATGGGGTTATCTCACTCATACTTAGATGACTCGAATTAAGGGCCAGAATACAAAGAGAAATTATAGTCCATGCGCAAAGCCCTAATCAGGAACCCGCCGATAGAAGGCTTTACCGGAAATCGAGGGGGGAAGCCCGGCAAAAATGAGAAGGTCTGCGTCGGGTGTAGTACGTTCAAAGACTCAAAATTCCGTCTACACAAGCACAAAAGTAACCAGAATTTTAACCTTGTTTCGATTGCCATCATATTGTTGGATTTTCATCAACAATTTCAGTTAAAACCAACTGATTAAACCAGTCATATTCTCTGTTGTATTGATTGCTTATCATACAAAAATTTAACAAAATTAATTTTTATACATTTTTATTGCATAAAAAATCCTTTTGAGTAATATAAATGCCAAGTGACAATTAATGCGGTATGTCAGCATGACTATTCAGGTAAGCGGAATCAATAAATCCTACGGTGAGACACAAGTGCTTCACGATGTCAGCTTTAAGTGTGAAAGCGGCGAAACACTGGTGTTACTTGGTCCAAGTGGTGCAGGGAAGAGCTCTCTACTACGTGTTCTTAACCTTCTTGAAGGTGCGGATAACGGCAAGCTAAACATCGCAAATGATGTTTTTGATTTCTCTACTGAAATCAAAGAGAAACAAGGTTTAGCACTTCGTCGTAAAGTAGGCATGGTGTTCCAGCAGTACAACCTATGGCCACACATGACAGTGATGGAGAACCTGATTGAGGCTCCGGTAAAAGTCGCTGGCATGGATAAAGAAGAAGCGAAGAAGCAGGCAATGCAAATTCTTGCGACGCTGCATTTGGCAGACAAAGCGGATGCATGGCCGATGCAACTTTCTGGTGGTCAGCAACAACGTGTGGCGATTGCTCGTGCATTGATGATGAAACCGGAAGTCTTGCTTTTTGATGAACCGACCGCTGCGCTTGATCCGGAAATTACTAACCAAGTCGTTAAGATTATTAAAGATTTAAGCGAAACCGGAATTACACAAGTAGTTGTGACGCACGAAGTGGATTTCGCCAAGAAAATCGCTAGCCACGTACTGTATTTAGAAAAAGGACACATCGTTGAGCACGGCACAAATGATTCGTTTTCTAACCCGCAAACCGCCCAGTTTGCTGACTACTTAAATCACTAAATCACGTTTTTAAAGTTCAGTCTATTTAACAGATAAGCTCGGCTGTCATTGCGAGTGTCAGCCCACTAAGTACACACGGAGTATTGCAATGAAAAAGATTCTACTAGCTTCACTAATCGGCCTTTCTTCTGCAACTATGGCAGCAAACGCAGCAGCACAAGAAGAGATCAAATTTGCGATGGAAGCGACGTACGCCCCATTCGAATACATGGATGAAAACAACCAAATCCAAGGTTTTGATGTGGATCTGGCGAACGCACTATGTAAAGAAATGGAAGCAAAATGCACCTTCCACAACCAATCTTTTGACAGCCTGATCCCTGCATTAAAATTCAAGCGCTACGATGCGGCAATCTCTGCAATGGACATTACTGAGGCGCGTTTGGAGCAAGTGAATTTCACGAATGCATACTATGACAACTCAGCAGCGTTTGTTTCTATCAAAGAAAAAGTGGCTGATCAAAAAGCACTAGAAGGTAAGCGTGTTGGTGTTCAAAACGGTTCAACACACCAAAGCTACCTGATTGAGCAAATGCCGGGCGTAACCGCGGTTCCTTACTCAAGCTACCAAGACGCGTTCATCGATATGAAAAATGGCCGTATTGATTCTGTATTCGGTGACACAGCAGTCGTAGCAGAATGGTTCAAGAAAGAAGACAACCTAGCTTACGTGGGTGAGCACATCACTAACCCTAAATACTTCGGTAACGGTTTCGGTATCGCAGTAAATAAAGGTAACGACGAGCTAGTGAACAAGCTGAACACAGCACTGAAAACAGTGAAAGCAAACGGCGAATACGACGTAATCTACAACAAATACTTCGGTAAGTAATATGGCACTAACGGGTTACTCTTTATCGCTTGTTCAAGCTAGTTGGATGACTGTCCAGCTAGCCTTCACAAGCCTCTTAGTCGGTTTGATTCTGGCAGTGGTATTCGCCAGTGGTGAAATGTCTCGCCGCGTTTTCGTTAAATGGCCAATGACGGCGTTTGTGACGATTGTACGTGGCTTGCCAGAAATCCTTGTCGTGTTGTTCATCTATTTTGGTTCGACGCAGGTTCTGTTTTTAATCACCGGCGACTTTATTGAAGTTAGCCCGTTCTTGTCTGGCGTGGTGGCGTTGTCATTGATCTTCGCTTCTTACGCTTCTCAAACTCTACGTGGCGCATTAAAAGCCGTTGGAAGAGGGCAGAGAGAAGCAGCAAGTGCACTCGGCATCAGTCAAGCACACGCTTTCGTTCGCATTGTTTTACCACAAGCAGTAAGACACGCACTACCAGGTTTAACTAACCAATGGTTGGTTCTGCTGAAAGACACCGCGCTTGTATCACTGATTGGCGTAACGGATTTGTTGAAACAAGCGCAGCTAACATCTGCAGCGACGCATGAAGCGTTTACATGGTACGCAACCGCTGCGGTGATTTACCTAGGCATTACTTTGATTACACAACGTGCCGTCAAACTGATTGATAAGAAGTTCTCAATTCAAGGCATGAGCATGGGACAGGAGGCGACCGCATGAACGAACAACACGTTTGGCAAATGCTGGATGGCTTAGGCACTAGCCTCCAATTGACCGCCGCTTCCTTGGTTGTGGGCTGTCTTTTAGCTCTGATGATGACGCTGACTCTGATCCTACGTACTCCGGGTTTGCATTGGGTAAGTCGTGGCATCATCACCTTGTTCACAGGTACGCCTTTGCTGGTACAGATCTTCTTGGTGTACTACGGTCCGGGTCAGTTTGATGCCGTAAGAGAAAGTGTATTCTGGACATGGTTAAGCCAACCTTGGTTCTGTGCGATGTTAGCGCTAGCACTCAATACCGCTGCATACAGCACTCAGTTGTTCAAAGGAGCGTTTAACGCGATTCCTTCTGGTCAATGGCAAGCGTGTCGTGCATTAGGTATGAACAAAACCGCAACACTAAAAGTGCTGCTGCCATACGCTATTCGTCGTGCGGTTCCGGCTTACTCGAACGAAGTGATTTTGGTCTTCAAAGGCACGTCACTAGCAAGCACGATTACGATCATGGATCTGATGGGTTACGCGCAGCGCATTAACGCACAAACCTACGATACGTTGACGGTATTTGGTATTGCAGGCGCATTTTATTTAACGGTAAATGGTGTGCTAACTCTCATTTTCCGTCAGGTAGAGAAGAAAGCATTGGCGTTCGAAGCCGCATAATCCTTCAATCAACACTCATCATTTAGTTCCACAGTGCCTCTGCGAATGGCTCTCTTGCAGGGGCATTTTTTATATTCGTTATGGCAAATCCCTCAAGTTCCACCAAACTTAATTCAATGCAATTGTATTGGTGGCACCATGGAAAGAAGACACTTTTTAGCGCTGTGGACATTGTTGTTCGCACCCTCTTTAAAAGCGACGACACCAATGCGGCCGACGCCAGCACAAACAGAAGGGCCATTTTATCCAGTAGTGGATATTCCTCTTCGTCAAAACTTGATTCTGCAATCAGAAGGTTTGGTCGGTGAAGCTATCGTGTTGCAAGGTAAAGTCGTAGATACATCGGGAAACCCAGTTTCAGGCATCAAAGTAGAAATCTGGCAATGCGATGGGCAGGGGATTTACGATCACCCTAAGCAGCCAAATAATGATAAGTTTGATACTCACTTTGCAGGTTTTGGCGCGGTAGAAACTCAATCGGATGGTCGCTACTTATTCCAGACTTTGTACCCCGTGCCTTATGCCTCTCGTCCACCGCACATTCACGTTAAGTTGTGGCGGGATAACCAAGAGCTTCTGACCACTCAGTTGTACTTAAAAGGCAATACTGGTGATGAATGGTGGGGTGGCAAAGCCCGAGATTATCTACAGTTTGAAACCATACGAACCGACGGGCGATTAACTGGCCAATTTAACTTTGTGATTGGTTAGCGAATTCAGTTAAGCCATTAACTCAACCAATTGCGCCAAGCATTCTTTATCCAGTATCGGATGAGGCTCGACGCCCGTGACCAAAACGATATCCACGGAAGGTAGCGATGGCATATCGTCTAAGATCTTAAGATCCTCGCTAACGCTAATACTGCCCATCGCACCGATAGCCATGCCTGAACGTACAATTGCTCGTTGTGCAGAAGCCGTATTGCAACATGCCAGTAGTTGATAAGGAGTGCCACGTTTGGTTAATCCGTCTACTGCTGCCGCATGGTATTTACAGTCGGTTTGGAATAGGGCGAGAGGGAGAGGTTGGGCGTTCTCAATGTCAAAGTCAGGGTGAGCAATCCATACGCCTTTGTCGCTTGCTAGCCAGTAACCTTCTTCACTGTCCGGTGCTCTTGTCACAATAGCGGCGTCTAGCTTTCCTTCATCGAGTTTTTCTCTCAAGGTGATGCTTGGCTCACTAAAGACTTGAATCGAACATGTGGGCTCAGATTGTTGTAATACGCGAATGACTCTAGGCAGGATATTGTCGTTGTAATCCTCGGGGCAACCTAAGCGAAGAGGGCGCTTGTTTTCATAACGTTTCACTTGTTTCAGCGCTTGATTGTGCAAGCTGACCAATTGCTCGGCGTGAGAGCGCAGTGCCAGCCCCGCTTCACTCAGTATGAGGTTACGACCTTCTTTTTCAAACAAACTGACGCTGAGTTCGTCTTCTAGCTTACGCATTTGCGCACTGAACGCGGATTGGGTGCGATTGATCTGCTTGGCTGCACGAGTGAAACTGCCCGTTTCGACAAAAGCCAGAAAGCTGCGTAACGCATCGATATCCATATCTAAAACTCATCCATCGTTTTTGTTGAAGTGTTCCATCAAAACTATCCGTTAGTCCCCTTAAATACAATCAGATATTGTGAATGGGTACTCAAAACACGAACCGCATGGAGGCGTCATGAAACTGTTTATTGCTAATCAAAACTACTCAAGCTGGTCACTTCGCGCATGGCTGATCTTTTCTCAATTCAAACTGGATGTGAAAGTCACCAAGCTCAAATTATTCACGGAAGATTTTTATAAGACCTTGGAAGATATTACACCAACGGCGAAAGTACCTACCTTGGTGGATGGTGACGCAACCGTGTGGGATTCATTAGCGATTTTGGAATACGTTAACGAGCAATACTTACAAGGCAAAGCATGGCCAAGCAACTCCGCAGAACGAGCTAAAGCACGCGCCATTGCGTCAGAAATGCACTCGGGTTTCTTTAACTTAAGAAGCGAACTCCCAATGAATATCCGCGCGCGCAGAAAAGTCGATTTAACTGAAGGTGCACGTAAAGATATTGCACGCATTGACGCTATTTGGGCAGAACAAGCCAAGCTGTATCCCAACGGCTGGTTATTTGGAGAATGGTCGATAGCGGATGCCATGTATGCACCTGTGGCATTGCGTTTCCAAACTTATGGTATCGAGTTATCGGAAGGTGCCAAAGTCTACCAACAGAAGGTGCTAGCAAGTGAATCTTTACAGCAATGGCTGGAAGAGGCGAGCCAAGAAACAGATATCGTAGAAGAGGACGAGGCAGGGGTAGAAGTATAAGCGCATCTTGCGATCGCCTGTAGCAAGGGAAAGCATGACAAAGCACGCTTTCCTCTTCTAGGATGGTTGTCGTTTCCGGCGCGTTTAAGCTAGGTGTTCAACAATCGCTCTGCCTACGCCGTGTGCGCTCGTTGGGTTTTGACCTGTGATGACACGATCATCCACAATTACAAACTCTTGCCATGGTTGCACTTTAGAGTAGCGCGCTGCGCTGCGTGCAAGAGATTCTTCCAATAGGAATGGGATATCGTTGATGGTGCCGAAGTCGATCTCTTCTTCACGAGTGAAGCCTGTTACTGATTTAGACGAAAGTAGCTTTTCGCCATTGCTAAGCGTGATAGGGAGAAGAGCGCCCGAACCGTGACAAACTGCTGCAACAATACCGCCATCTTCATAGTGTTTTGCAGAAATCTTGGCAAAATCTTCGTTGCTCGCTAGGTCTGAAAGAAGACCAAAACCACCCGGATAGAAGATCGCATCATAGTTGTCACCGTTGATTTGTGACACTGGAATCGTGTTGTTGATGCGGTTCTGGAAATCATCATCCGCCAAGATTTTCTCGTTTATTGCGTCACCTTCGATGTCGGTTCCGTACAGTGGTGCTTGCCCGCCTTTGATAGAGGCAATGTCGTAATCGAAGCCTGCACCCAGTAGTTCGCTAAGGGCATGAGTGAGCTCTGGCGCGTAAGTTCCGTTTGCTTGGTCAGTTTCACCAAGGGTCGCATGGTTCGTCACAATGATGAGTACTTTCTTCATGATGGTTTCCTTTTTGGCTTACGTGTATTTGTTGAACACCTTCATACTAATTGCTAAACAAATAAGTGATAATACGATTAATTGGCAAAACATTATTGCTATATAGCAAAGGTAAGTATGGACAGTTTTGAAGGTATCAATGAGTTTGTTACGGTTGCTGAGAGCTTAGGGTTTTCTGCAGCGGCAAAACAGTTAGGTTGCAGTACCAGTCATGTCAGTCGTCAAGTCACAAGGTTAGAAGAGCGATTAGGTGTCGCCTTGTTAGCACGTTCGACAAGAATGGTGAGTCTAACGGAAGCAGGGCAAGCGTATTATCAGCAGTGTAAAGAGTTGGTGATTGGGCTTCAGCAAGCGAATGAACAGCTCATCACGCAGCAAACTCAACTGAGTGGTACGTTACGCGTGAGCGCCGCTGGTGCGTTTTCTGAGAACCATGTAGCGCCTGCCTTGATGGCGTTTGCCAAGCAACATCCTAATCTCACGGTAGAAATCAACTTCAACACCAGCATGGTCAACTTTATTGAAGATGGCTTCGATTTCGCTATTCGTTACGGAAGGTTGAGTGATTCAGGCTTGGTTGCGAGAAAGCTGGTGGATCGTCCCATGGCAGCGGCAGCCAGTCAGCGTTATCTCGATGAACATGGTTTGCCAACGCACCCCGAGCAACTCAAGCGTCATAGCTGCATTATTGCCAACAAAGACGTTTGGTTGTTTGAAAAAGACGGCAAGCCTTTAGATGGCGTAAAAGTGCAGGGCAGATGGAAGAGCAATAACGCACACACGGTCTTGCAAGCCTGTGCAGAAGGATTAGGTGTGGCGTACTTACCGAAGAGCAGTTTCAACGATGCTATTTCGTCTGGTCGTTTGGTGCCAATCCTAGAGCCCTATTGGGGAAGTGGCAACAGCAGCTGGATTGTTTATCAGAATCGTCACTTTCTGCCACTACGAGCGCGATTGGCTATCGACTTCTTGCTTGATCATTTTGCCGATTGGCAGGAGTAATGAGGCTCTGCCAATCGGTTTGTTTATCCATTTGTTAGATCGTCAACATACTAACGTATCTACATGTTTTGATAGCTCGGTCCACCGCCGCCTTCTGGTGCTTTCCATGTGATGTTTTGTGAAGGATCTTTGATGTCACAGGTTTTGCAATGCACACAGTTGGCGGCATTTATCTGAAACTTCAACTTATTGTTCACTTCCACCACTTCATAAACCCCAGCGGGGCAATAGCGCTGACTTGGTTCGTCATACATACCTAAATTCACATCAATTGGAATGTGAGGGTAAGTCAGAACAAGGTGACAAGGTTGATTCTCTTCGTGCTGTGTTCCCGACAAAAATACCGACGAAGGCTTATCAAAACTGATTTCACCATCTGGTTTTGGGTATGCAATTGGGTGGCACTCTTGTTTAGGTTTTAACTGCTCATGATCGTGCGAATAGTCCTTGATAGACCAAGGTAACGGCTTCTTAACCAGTGGTTGCCACAGGTTGTGTTCAAAAGTCGAAAGAGCACCGCCAAGTATGCTGCCCAACTTATGAATGTTCGCGCCAAAGTTACGCGTTTCGGCGAGTTCGTCATACAACCATGATGATTCAAACAACGACTGGTAGTCTGGCTCAGAAGCTCCAGTTTGTCGGGCCGTATGTACCGCTTCTGCTGCAATGATTCCGGATTTCATTGCTGTGTGGCTGCCTTTAATTTTTGCGACGTTCAAAGTCCCCGCATCACAACCAATCAATAAACCGCCAGGGAATTGCTGTCTCGGCAGAGAGGAAAGCCCACCTTTCGCAATGGCTCTTGCGCCGTAAGCGATGCGCTGAGCACCTTTCAAATGTGTTTCAATAGCAGGATGGTGCTTAAAGCGTTGAAATTCGTCAAACGGACTCAAGTAAGGATTGCTGTAATTCAAGTCGACAATAAGCCCGACGGCGATTTGGTTGTTCTCCATGTGATAGAGAAAACCGCCGCCTGTGGTATTTGTTTCACTCAAGGGCCAGCCAGCGGAATGGATAACACTGCCAGATACATCCTTACTGTCAGTGGGTAACTCCCATATCTCTTTTAGGCCAAGCGCGTAGTGCTGTGGTTGCTTTCCTGCGTCTAGGTCGAACCTTTGAATAAGTTCTTTACCCAGATGTCCGCGACAACCTTCAGCAAAAAGGGTGTATTTTGCCCTTAGCTCGATACCTGGTTCAAAGTTAGGTTTGGCCTGGCCGTTCTTATCTAGTCCCATATCGCTCGTGTTAATGCCTGTCACGGCGCCAGTCTGATCATAATTGATGCTTGCAGCGGCAAAGCCCGGAAAAACTTCCACCCCAAGATTTTCTGCTTGGTTAGCGAGCCAACGGCAAAGGTTGGCAAGGCTAATTACGTAATTATTCTCGCCATTTATCATTGGACGCGGTGTAAGGATGTGAGGAACTCGAATATGGTTTTGTTCAGTAGTAAGATAAAGGAAATTATCTCGTTGAACCGAGGCTGCTAGCGGGGCCTCCATTTCTTTCCAGTCGGGGAAAAGCTCATCTAAGGCACTAGTTTCAAAAACAGCGCCAGATAAAATATGTGCGCCCACTTCTGAGCCTTTTTCTACAACGCAAATTGAAAGTGCGTCACCTTCACTGTCTTGGTTGAGTTGAGCTAGCCGACAAGCGGCGCTTAAGCCTGCGGGTCCGGCCCCCACGATCACGACATCAAACTCCATGCATTCTCGTTCCATCTTTATGCTTCCTTTCTATTATCGTCATCTGCGTGACAGGTTTTGGTTTCTATACAGAAAACTATAGCTCAGTTGACGTTAACGTGAAGTGGACTAAGCTCAAGTAATGGAGCTGACGTGTTATATGAGGCATGACCATGGAAGACCGACCATTAGCAACACTTGTGCTCGCAGAGCATGACAACCAATCGTTGGCTGTAGGGACGCTGTGTGCAATTAAAGCGGCATTTGAGATTAAGGATGATGATAAATCGCTTCCTGTTTCTGTGTTGCTTATTGGTTATCAGTGCCAATCAGTTTTGGATGAGTTGAATTGTGTTCAAGGTGTTGCAGAAATTATCTGGGTTGATGCGAAGGGATATGAACATGGATTAGCGGAAAATATCGCACCTTTGATCTCACAAGTAGCCAAAAACTACTCACACATTCTTTCTCCTGCCAGTACATTTGGTAAGAATGTGATGCCTCGTGTGGCGGCGTTGCTTAATGTTGGTCAACTTTCTGACGTGATGACAATCGAGTCTATCGATACGGTGATTCGTCCAATTTATGTTGGAAATGCATTGGCGAGAGTCACGTCGAATGATCCCTATAAAGTGATGACCATAAGAAGTACGGCTTTTGATGCCGCAGAGCTATCTGACACGCCAGTTGTCCCTAAGCTTACTCAAGTCGACACGGTGATTATCAATAAACTTAGTGAGTTTGTTTCGCAACAAACGCCAGAAAGTGAGCGACCAGAATTGCCAGTGGCTAGAGTAGTGGTGTCGGGGGGGCGTGCATTCGGGAGTAAAGAGAAGTTTGTTTTAGTAGAACAATTGGCTGACAAGCTAGGTGGAGCGGTAGGGGCGTCACGAGCGGCGGTCGATGCGGGCTATGTGTCTAATGACCATCAAGTCGGGCAAACCGGCAAAATTGTTGCACCGGAGTTATACATTGCCGTCGGAATTTCTGGCGCGATCCAGCATTTGGCGGGAATGAAAGATTCCAAGGTGATTGTTGCAATTAATAGCGATCCTGATGCGCCTATTTTTGACATTGCAGATTATGGATTGGTCGGCGATTTGTTTGTGGTAATGCCTGAGCTGTTAGAGAAGCTGTAGATATAGTCTTGTTCCCTAAAACAAAAGGCTTCCAAATTGGAAGCCTTTATCATTTGATTTTAATAAGTTACTTTTCGCTCGGACGTTGCAGGTGCTCTGCAAGTACTTTCGTAAACCTTGCAGCTTCACCACCAGTACAAGCGCGATGATCAAACGTTACGGATAGCGGCATTGCTTTCACCGAAATTGCCTGACCATTTCTTATCACAACTCGGTCGAGTATTCGGCCCGCGCCTACAATAGCGACTTGTGGCGGTGTGACGACAGGTGTTGCGTAAATACCGGCAATCGCGCCGAAGTTGGAAAGCGTAATCGTCGCGTGCTGCAATTGCTCACGACCGATTTTTCTCTCTCTGATCCCTTCAACGGTTTGATCGAGCCAACGACGAACATCTTGTGGCTCGTATTCATCTGCGTGGCGCAAGACTGGTACGTACAATCCATGACGGCTATCTACTGCAATTCCTACATTGACCGTTGTGTGTACACAGCGTGTCATGGTTTCGGCATCAAACCAAGCGTTTAAAGCAGGCTCTTCTTGACACGCATGAACAATCGCTTGAACAAGGCGGATACTGATATCTTCGTTTGGCAGCCAATCTTCCAACAACGCTTCTTCCGTAATGGTTACGGCGGCAACATGTTCGTGCGACTCGGTCATAGACGATACCATGGTACGTCGAGCGCCTTTCAAAACTTCGGTGCCTGGACGCTGTTTTCCGGCTTCGTCGTAAATATCGGCATCAACGATAAGTCCGTTCGGGCCACTACCTGACACGAGGTTAAGATCTACCCCAAGTTTTTGTGCCAACAAGCGAGCCGAAGGCAGGGCGGTAACGAGGTTACTTTCTGTCGTGTTGTGGTTGCCACCTATCCAGAAATCATCAACGTTTACATGATGCGCTTGGTGAGAAACGCTGCCGACGACGGTTGCGGCGTCAGCAGTGGCTTTTTTCTCTGTCGTTACTTCTCTCCCGGCACCTGTTTCATCAATCTCTAGCAGTAATGCACCAATATTGACGATTTCACCTTCCTCACCATGACGGCTGACCACACGGCCCGAGTAGGGGGCAGGGACGTCGACCGTCGCTTTTGCTGTCTCTACGGTTAAGATCACTTGATCTAATTTAACCATGTCTCCGACATTAACGTGCCATTTTACAATTTCTGATTCAGCGAGGCCTTCGCCGAGATCGGGTAAGTTAAACGTCTTCATTTCCAATCCTCCACGAGTTCGCGCGCCGCGGTCACAATGTCTTCTTCCTGAACCATGAAATAATCTTCGTTACGGTAATAAGGCATAATGGTGTCCATTCCAGTTACTCGTTTAGGTGGGGCTTTAAGTAAGCACATGGCATGTTCAGCGGTTCGAGCTAATAGCTCAGAGCCCACACCACAAGTTTTACTCGCTTCATGAACAACGAGTAAACGTCCAGTTTTTTCTAGTGAGCTGAAAATCGTCGCGGTATCAATTGGCTTAATACTCGCCAAATCAATCACCTCGACTTCAATCCCCTGACTAGACAAGGTTTGCGCGGCCTGAAGTGACTCTACGACGCATGCGCCCCAAGTAACGAGCGTGATATCTCGCCCCTTACGCAAGGTGAAGCAGGTGTCGAGTGGGAGTGCTTCGCCGTTATCAACGACTTCAGATTTAACTGTGCGATATATGCGCTTCGGTTCGAAGAACATGACGGGATCATTGCTTCTAATTGCAGCGAGAAGTAAGCCGTATGCGCGTTGTGGAGAAGAAGGAATCACTACTTTAAATCCAGCAGTGTGAGCAAATAGCGCTTCCACGCTTTCTGAGTGGTGTTCCGGAGCGTGGATACCGCCGCCAAATGGCGCACGAAAAACCGCGGGACAAGTGAGCCGACCGCGAGTTCTGTTACGCATTCGAGCCGCGTGGCACATTAAGTGCTCCATCGCAGGAAAAACGAAACCTTGAAACTGAAATTCGGCGACAGGTCGTAATCCTTGCGTTGCCATACCGACCGCAACCCCGCCGATTAAGGCTTCAGCGAGTGGCGTATCGATGACTCGTTTAAGACCAAACTCTTGCTTGAGTCCAACAGTGGCACGAAATACACCACCATTATCGCCCACGTCTTCACCTAATACGACAACATTGGGGTCTTGTTGCATTTCGTGGTGCAGGGCAAGGTTTACTGCTTCAACCAACGTTAGCTCAGCCATGTCTGCCTCCCTGCATTCTCATTGCCTTGTTGATGAGTTCATCTCTTTGTGCATGAAGCTCTTGAGGTAGCGATTCATACAAATAATCGAAACCGGTTTCTGGTGCTTGTGGCGGTAAGCTCAGATAGCGTTCAACAGCTAACTCTACTTGCTCTTTACAGTAATCTAGCCATTGCTGTTCTTGTTCGTCGCTCCAAGCGCCTTGATTAAGGAGATACGTTTTAAGACGTGCGATAGGTTCGTATTGCCATGCGGTTTGAACATCATCTTCTTTACGATAACGAGTCGCATCATCGGCCGTAGTGTGGTCACTCAGTCGGTAACTCACCGCTTCGATGAGTGTTGCGCCTTTCCCTTTTCTTGCTCTCTCAAGGGCGGTTTTAGTTGCATCATAAACGGCGACGACATCGTTACCATCGACAGTAATACCCGGTATACCTGCACCTTGCGCTTTTGCTGATAAGAAATCGGCGGCACATTGTAGACTACGCGGCACTGAAATTGCCCACTGGTTATTGTTTACGACGAAAACAAGTGGAATATTCCAAGTACCTGCGCAGTTTATTGACTCAAGAAAGTCCCCTTTGGATGTACCACCATCGCCGCACATGACTAGCGCAGCTTCATGGTTACCTTGAATTTTTAGCGCGGAAGCCACCCCGACAGCATGCGTACATTGCGTCGCTATGGGTACACAGTAGGGAAGGTCTCGGCTAGGAACCGGACTGCCTTCAGGAGCAAAATCACTCCCGCGCTCATCGCCACCCCAGTATTGAAGGTTCTTTTCCATGCCAATGCCACGACACCACATCGCAGGCATATCGCGGTAGTAAGGAACAAACACATCATCGGCTTTAAGTGCTCTGCCGACCGCAATGCCTATGGCTTCCGCGCCTAAGTGTGAGGGATAGGTCCCTAGCTTACCGGTGCGTTGCAAGGCAACTGCTTTGTTGTCGTAAGTGCGAGTTAATACCATATCTCGGTAAAACCCGACCAATGTTTCAGTGTCAGCCCAGTTGGGTAGTTGGCCGACTAGGTCCCCACGATGGTCGATAAACCGATGCATGGGTAATGCCTGAACGTTCATCTCAAGCTCCTTTTGACGCTGCGGGTCTTTTGGACTGCAGCTGTTCATACAAAACCAGAGTTTGTATGGGTACTCAAACTCTGATATCAGCGCAAAGGCCATACCTAAGGTTGCGTGTGCTTTCGATAGCGGTAGGCATCTGTTCGTCCCTTAAACTATTTGTCGATAACATCGCTGCGACTATTTCACCGCAAGATACAGAGAAAGGCTTTTCTGTATCTAACCCTCTAACTAAATCGTGGTATAGCCAGATACAATAAGTGTAAACAAATTGTTAAATTATGCTTCATTTTGACTTTCGATCAGTAGTAAAGTTTTGCTTACACCCTGATTTTGCAGAGTAATATGCTGATATTTTGTTGGTGGTATTTTTAAACTCGAATTTAATTACTGGTTAATGAAACATATTTGCAACAAAATTTGGCTGTAAAATTTGACAAAGTGAGTCATTATTAATGAATCAACTCAAACAGTTGCTATATGATGAATTGCAAATTTTTGTTGTGCTCGAAGCCTCGACCTTATGAGAATGCATAACTTCTTCCCAACTGAGTGGAATCAAGGTAGGGTGACGGCATTACAAATGTATACCCTCGGCAGTCCTTGAGCTTATCCAAAGTAGGTGGTGCTCAAGCGGAAGTGATTATGGAGAAGTTATGTACCACGCTCATGTTTATTTTCCCCTAAGAGAACAAGATAAAGCGCAAGCCTTGAACGAGATCATCCGTCAAGAGCGTCAAGATGTGCTGCGTGTGTTTCCATTAGTTGGAAGGTTAGTTGGCCCACACAAAATGCCGATGTTTGAAATTCACCTAGAATCATTGAGTGAAGAGTTCTTGGCGTGGCTTGATACGATTCGAGGCGATTTTTCTGTGCTTATTCACCCAGTAAGCGAAGAAGAGTTGCTCGATCACACAGAACGCGCGATTTGGTTGGGCAGAGAGATTGGTGTATTTGAAGAAAAGTTAGAGAAATAGTTGCTCCTCCCGCCCATGCATGACCGCTTTGAATCCTTCTCTTCTCATTGCGGTCGCAGCTTCTGCTTAACGCCTCATCTTCATTGATGGGTGCGGAATCCCTATCTTACGCTTTGTTGTAGCTATTTTTATGCTAAACCTAAAAGTAGGCTTTCGAACTTCACGCACAAAGCGTGAAAATATCGCTGTTTAGCATGCCATTAAATGAATTTTGGTGGTAATAAAACAATAAGTCTTTGATAAATCAAATAGGTATAGCAGGGAAGTGCAGTTTACGACCCCAACGCCATTGGCAGTGGCGCCGATAATTGCTGAGGGGGAAGGGTATGTTTTCAATACTCTTGGTTATACTTGCACTCTATATATTTTGGCTGTTGTTTCGCAACGGGCCTGAGTTTGCCGGGCGTACCGCCCAAAAAAAACGTGACTGGGTAGGGCCTACCGCCAACAAAGAAGAATGGCGAGGATTTTGTAGGGATGTATTTCAGCCGTTCAGTTCTCAAACGACTTTCTACGCTATTGCTTATTTTGCCAATTACGTAGCAGCAGCGAACGCAATATCTTGGTCAACGATATACGAAGGCGATTATCCGGTCATCATAAGCCGATTTGGTAGCTACTTCATTTTAAGCACGCATGATGCACTGGTCGTAGCTGGGTTTATTGCGCTTGCTTTCTTTATCATTAATTGGCAACTTGCCATGCGCTGCTCCGGTATTCTTAGCCAGTATCTAGTGCGGATTCTTATTATTAATCAAAAGCGCTTTGTCGCGATTAGCTTGGTGTTTTGCAGCTACTTTTCGTACCTACTGACGCTTGGTATATTCTGGCTGTTCCATGATGGGTATTCAATCTGGCATGGATTAATGCTTAGCCCTGTGTTCCTGCTGTTAGCTTTATTGGTAGCGGTTGTTGTGCCATCTGCAAAAAGAGAAAATAGTGTACCTTAGATAGGTTTTCCACGTTAAATTACATTCGATTTTAGGATAGTAATTCTTATGCCATTAAGTTAGCATCGCCAGTTTTTTTAACGGTCAAAAGGCCACTAATCAGTGGGACAGTGGGAGAAACAATGTTTATCGGCTTTGACTATGGTACTGCAAACTGTTCAGTGGCTAAAATGGAACCGGGTGAGCCAGTACTGCTTAATCTAGAAGGAAACAGCCCTTTTATTCCTTCCACCCTTGCTGCACCGAGTCGTGAATCGGTATCCGAGCATTTATTTCGCCATCGAGATATTAAACCATTAGATCAAGTTGGTGAGCAGGTTTTACGCCGGGCAATCAATTTAAACCGAGAAGAAAGTATTGACTTAGAATCCGACGACATTGCGTTTGGTCAGGATGCACTTAACCTCTATTTGGAAGATCCTCGCGATATCTATTATGTGAAATCGCCGAAGTCTTTTCTTGGTGCATCTGGCTTGCGTGATGTGCAATTGGCTTTTTTCGAAGACCTTGTCTGCGCGATGATGGACAATATTAAGTCGGAAGCCGAAAGCGATGCGCAGCAAAGTATTACCGATGCTGTGATCGGCAGACCAATTAACTTTCATGGGCGTGGCGGTGAAACGGCTAACATTCAGGCTGAACGCATTTTGTTGCGGGCAGCGAAACGTGCGGGCTTCCAAAATGTGGAGTTTCAGTTTGAGCCTGTCGCGGCGGGCCTAGAGTATGAAGCGACACTCAGCGAAGATAAAATCATTCTAGTAGTCGATATTGGCGGTGGTACAACGGACTGTTCGTTGATCCAAATGGGACCGTCTTGGCGCGGCAAAGCAGATAGGACCGCAAGCTTGTTAGCTCACAGTGGCCAGCGTGTCGGCGGGAATGATCTTGATATCGCGTTAGCATTTAAGCAGCTCATGTTCCCTTTTGGCATGGGAAGTAAAATGGAGTCAGGTATTGTGATGCCGACTACCCAATTCTGGAACCCGATAGCAATCAATAATGTAGAAGCGCAGAGTGACTTCTATTCGCGAGAGAACCTATCAGCGTTAAAGTTGCTTCAAAAGCAGGCTCAAGAGCCAGAAAAACTTGCTCGTTTGCTAGAGGTGTATCATGAGTCTTTAGGCTACAACATTGTTCGCCGTGCCGAAGAGGCAAAAGTGGCACTTTCAGAACAAGCTTCTTACCGAACTGGCATCAACTTACTATCAGAAACGATTGAAGTTGATGTACAACGTGACGAAATGATCGAAGCGATCCAGTCGCCAAAGAATAAAATGACGGCGTTGGTGACAGAAGCGGTAGAGCAAGCTGGAGTTAACCCCGATGCTATCTTTATGACTGGAGGTTCGGCACGCTCGCCAATCTTGCGCGATGCGGTTCAAACCGTACTGCCAAGTATTCCGGTTGTCAGTGGAAACTATTTTGGCTCAGTAACTGCGGGCTTAGCTCGTTGGGCTGAGGTTTGTTTCAAGTAGAAAGAAAACTAATTGCGCTATGGGCATTGTTACCAAATTTATGACTTCGCTTAGGCTTATCAAATGATGGTTGGAAGATTTCGCTGAGAGATTGAGTTTCATGCGAGTAGGAAACCTATTTGGGATTCTTAAATCTTTTAACGTCATTCTGAACAGCGAGGAACGAGCGTGATTTAGAATCTCTTGCCCGAGCACGCTGTTATGATATGTGACCCCGTTTCGCCGAGCGTTATTCATCACCATTATTCTGAAGAGTCGAGTTAGGATCTACCGGAATAATGATTTTGACTAAGCTGAGATAAAAATGCCCGCTAAATCAGCGGGCACTTTTGTTTGCGTCATTAATGGTGCATGTGTTTTTCCATGTGGCCTTGTTTCTCAACCGCCATTTCCACTTCAACCTTACCTGCGTTTTTGAAGGTTAATGTCATAGGGAAGCGGTCACCCTCTTTAAGAGTTTGTGTTGGGTTAAAAATCATTAAATGGAAGCTGCCTGGTTTAAACAACACAGACTCATTGGCTGGAACGCGCACTTCGTCAATCTTAATCATTTTCATCACACCATCTTCTTTCTTATGCGTGTGAATTTCGACATGCCCTGCGATAGGGCTTTCTGCTGCGATCAATGTATCTTCACTGTCACCGTGGTTGGTTAGTTGAAAAAAACCACCGATAACAGGTGCGTTTGGTGGCGCTTCTCGGCTCCATGGATGGTCGATATGAATTTTTCCTGCTTCATAATCGTGCGCTAAACTCAGTGGGCTAGCGATGACAGCAATAAGCGCGATAGCGGCGGTTTTAAATGATTTAAGCATGTGCTTTTCCTTTTGAATGAATAGCTTCTCTGAATGGACAACAAACAGAGTCATCGTTATTTTTGAATAAAGTTGTCAATGATTAGATGCCTGTTAGGCAGGAAAAACACTCGGCGGAGAGTGCTTAGGCGCGATGTGTTTGTAAACGAGCTTATCGCATTTTGAAAAATGATAAGTCGTCAGTGCATACTTTACTCGGCGCAGCCAATGGATGGTTGTCAGGTAAAGCCCAATCGCAACCAGAAGAAAGAATTGAACAGCTTGAAGAAGCGGACATTCAAACTGAAAGCCGTCGTGTAAGTTAAGATCTTGGATGAGCTTAGAAGAAGATTGAGCGTTAGCCTCAATCAACGTATTGATATCCACCCATTTGAAACCATCTGCGGTACACAGTAAAACCTTTTCACTTTGGACTTTGTTGAGCCAAGTTGTGCTGTGAACTTGTGTAGGGTTAAGAGCGGCTGTGGACGCTAAATACAACTGAAACAACACCGCGATAATAACCGCAATAGCGTGCAAGCGATGGTGTTTGTGCTGTATTAGAGTGTTTTCCATACAATTGAGTGCTTATCTTCTTCGGCGCGGGATACTAACAAATTAACCAAACAATGTAATTATCAGTTTACTAAAAGGTGATGCAAGTGTGCATTATTTGTTTTATTGCCTATTTTTAACGCTTTAATGTCTTGATTCGGCTGACATTCACAACCTCCAATTCAACTTGTCAGTCTTGCCTAGTCGCTTTTGAAGATACCGAATTAATCTCTCTTATATGCCACTGAAGCTTCGGTTAGTGGGTGTCGTGGTGGTGTTTTTACGTGCTAGATTTGGCTGATATCGATTCAAAATGCACACCGAATCTTCACTTGCTTTCCATTAACGGAATTATGACAGTAATTTAATAAAGGATACGGTATTCTGCGCTCCTTTGTACATGCCAGAAACGTCCGTCCTACTTAGTCGGAGGGGCGATTAATCTTAAGAAATTTCTCAAATGAAATACGAACAACAGATTGGATATCGATACCCTAAAGGTCGATTTGCCATGGTGAGTGTATATGCATTCACCGGTGCTGCGATTTTAGCATCGACTATTTTTTCTCTATTGCTGTTTTTGTCGATCGACAAAAACCCGATGATGCAAACCTTATTTGGTGGTTTAGCGATCATTTTTGAAGCGGGTAAATTTTACGCTTGGTATGAATACGGTGAGCGCCGAGCCCATCGCAACTACACAGGAGCAGCAACCGCTCTCGTGTTTTATTTAGTCTTAGCTGCGATTTCCATTGGCGGTAGTATTGGTGGGATTAATAGTGCAACCAATAGTGCACAAAGTCATATTTCGGTAGAGCAGGCGAAAGTGGAAGCGTTTAATCGTCAGATTGCGGCAATCGATAAGCAGATTGAGCTCAACAATATGGCAGCGCAGAAATACATCGAGATGGAGCGTATCGCGACTGGTGTAACTCGCATTCAGGATCAAAACAAAGCCTTACGTGAAGAGCAGCAACGCTTGGCTATGGAGCGTGATAGTTTACCGCCGGTCACGCAAGGCTCAGTGATTGGTTTGATTGATAGCCTAGCCAACGCATTTGGTACCACCTCTCAGCAAGCTCAGCTTGGCTTGGTTGTATTTCTTTCGATTCTGTTGGACTTCTTTGCTGCATTTTTTGTTGGCTTGATTGGTGAAGAGCAACGGTTCCGATATTTCTATCGCAGAAATGAGGGCATGATATTGAAAACAGTTCGCGATATAGATCCAGCGCCTGCGGGTTATCTTCCTCATATAAAAGAGGAAGAAGAGCAAGAAATACCAGCTGCACCGGAGCCAGAAGAACCAAAGGAACCGAAAACCTTGTTAGAGCAAGTTAGCGATGCACTTAAAACACATCAAATTACGTGCACCAAAAAAGCCGTTGCTAAACAGTTTAGGCTGTCTGCGGAAGAGGTAGACAAGGTATTTGAAGAATTGGCAGAGCTCGGTTTAGTGGGGAAAAAAGCCAACCACCATTATCATTGGATAGGTGAAGCAGAGACCGCATAATTGGTTACCTATTAAAGTTCGGAAAGAGCGTCAATCGGCGCTCTTTTTTGTATTAGCTACCCATGAACTCGTTTCTATTTGTTAAATAAACTATGAGCAATTGGTCATACAAACTACAACTTCATTTGGATGTAAGTTGAGGCTAGATTTGAGATGTCCGAGACAGCTAGATATTCACGAGCAAGGTATATGTGTTTCAATACAGAAATAATTTTCTATCATGGTACAGCGAATAATTCCGACGTCTCAATGGAGGGTATGAACTATGTGCATTCAGACGATTAAGAGCTCTAATTCCCCGAGTCAAAAGGTTCTCTTTCCTTCATTAAAGAAGTCATGATAGCGGTCTCGTGCTCGAGGGTGAACGTGAGAAGACATTCGAGTCGACCTTACTCGCCAGATCAGTTATTAATACACCAACAATAAAATAGGCACCAATTTGATGCCTTTGTTGATAGCAGTACAACCCGATACCACTAATCTCTTTCTGACTTAAAACGATACTGTTCCGACAAGCAGACCAGAAGGCCAACTAAAGCTGAGACTAAAACTACACACACTTGGTAGCTGGTTTTCTCTACATTAAGATCGTTCAAAATCTCGATAGTCGCAATCATAGGGAGCGTTACCGTGATCAACAAGCTTAATAAGCGAGAAACCCTAGATTTCTTTCCATGTCGCTTGGTATAGAAGTAATGCGCGTAATCCGAGTACATGATAAACAAGGAAACCAAAAGACCCAGTATCCAAAACATAGCTTACAAATCCTCTATTCTAAGCATATTACGTCGTAACAACTCTTTCTTTGCAGCTAGCGCATCTGCCTCGTTAAAGCCTTTGAGTACAGTAGTGAGAATAACAGCTACAAAAAATGCTCTCGCGCCAGCTTGTTGTGCAGTTAATGAGAGGCTGAGGTTTTTGAAAGTCTCTTCAGCGATATGCACTGAAGCCATTTCTTTAATCAATGCAGCCCCTTGACCTTTTGATAGTGCGTATATAACAGCTGCCATAAAGCCGACCTCAAGTTTAATATCGATGGTGATAAACCATGTAGAAAGGAAATTTGCAACTGCCTTATGAGTATTAAAATACTGGCGCAGCTCACCATCTGACAGGCTCCAAGGGTTCCACATTGGCTTAGCAATACTTTGCGCTACCAGCATTTGAATCTTACCGAAAAATTTCGAACTCCCTAAAGCCTGTACCTGCTCAAGGACTTTTCTTTGGTCGAGTCTATTGAGCTGTCGATACAAAATGACACCTGTGATTATAGGCAAAACCTTTTCTCTGTTGTTTCTGATGAAGTTCAAATCGGCATCTAAGCCAGTCAGTACCGCCAATTGAACTACAGTTCGGTTTTTAGAGTCTGTTCACTATAACCTCTAACCATCGTTAAACCGATATAGTATGTGTACAATATAGGCAAGCAATCTGTATGCAATGCATTGCGCATTTAGTTAGACTCAAAGTCTCAAAGTTAGGAGAAACTATTACTAGTTTTTGAACTTGTGTAGTAAAAACAGTGTGTGGTCAAATGCAGTTTTTGGAATATGAAAAAACCAAGATTAGACGTGTGCTTCAAACAACAGGTAAATAGCCACTTGATTCTAGGAACATGTTTTTACGCTCAAACATCTATGATGTAGGTGTTAATCTTTATTGAGCTTTTTGGTTACGTCTTTCACCGTTTTCTTCTCTTTTTCCGGTGTCATTGCATCAACAGCTTTACCCGCCATCCCTTCATCTGGCAATTTGTCTTTTCCTGCATCAACTGCGGTATCTTTCAGTGCCTCTTTAGGCGTACAGCGACCACCAACACCAACCACGGCTTTTGTCGCAGCGGCTTTAGCTGCCTTTTCTGCATCGCAGTCAGGATCCATAACGCTAGCTAAGCTCGTGGCTGAACCAAAAAACAAGACTAACAAAATGAGGTTGCGTTTTTTCATAGTTGTCACCAATTTTGTGGAACATAGGTAAAGTGTAACGGAGAGAAAAGGCTTTGGCTGAGAATTTGTTGGTTTGAGCTTGGGAAGCAAAGTAAGGTGAAAAGAAAAAGTGCCATCGAAGTGACACTTTTTCTTAAGCGTAGAAGGGATTAGTTGTCGTAAACGTCTAACTCCACTTCACGGGCAATATTTTGGTTGTTAATGATCACACCTTCGACTTCGACACGAGCACCATTTAGGTTAAGTTCTTCAATGCCTTGGAAGCGTGTTTGTGCATCAATCACAACGGTGGTGTTACTTAGTACTTGATCAGCATCATTCTCACAATGCTCAACTTCAAACACTCTTGAATCAGCATCGTAGTTTGATACATAGCCTTCACATTCAAACTCTTTACCCCGCCATTGGTTGTCATTGTCAAACTCCGACCGCTCAAATTCGATGACGGTAGCTGTGCGTTTGCCATTTTTCATCACAGAGGTCACTTCTACTTCTTGACCTTGTTCTAGATTAGCTTTGCTACCATCCTCAAATCGTGTTGCGTTATCAATGAAGAAGGCTCCTCGATAGTTTAGAGAGAACTCACTATAATCCTTGGCAACCCAAGTCACGATACCTTCCACATCGCTGTCATTTTTTAGATCGTCGTAGTCTTCAACTTCTACCTCATGTGCCATGAAGATACCGTTTTGCATTTCACCTTCTACTTCCACCCATTGGCCGATGCTAAGTTGGCTAATGTTGTCGTAAGATACGGTTATATTTGTACCAAGCTCAAACGTGCCAGCATTTTCATCGGTACTAGTAATGCGACCTTCCAGTTCGTAGTAGCTTCCAAGGGCTGGGTAATCGTTATCTACGTCGATTTCGACCACAGACAACACTCGATAACCCGCATCAGCAGTTGGCAATGATGACACCATCACCCAGTCGTTGACCTCTATATCATCACTTAAACCGTCAAACTGCAGATCTACGCCGTTTACCGTAAATGTTTTCTTCACATGATCAATCGCTGTGACACGTCCTGTAATGGTTGGTTCAAGTGTGACTCGGACGCCATTATTCGAAGCTTGCCGAATATCTGACCCCACGCGAACCACCATTTTTGGTTTTACATCGGCCAGTTGCACTTGTGTGTCGTCATAAACCACCTCAGACACACGATACGTATGTCCATTGACGGTTAACGTGCTTTCTTCAGCGTTGACCGCTTCAACAGAGCCAATCGCTACACTTGGTTTCACTGCTGGTTGAGTTGGTGTGCTATCGCTATTGCTGCCACCACCTGAACCACCACAACCAGACAATGCCAAACCTACTACAGAAATAAGAGCGAGTTTTTTCATTGTATTAACCTCAATTTACGAGCGAGTTTAGGAAATTGCCTGTATCTTATTGGGCATATCGTGAAGAGATCGTGAAGAAATGTGATTTTATGAAAATTTTAATTGTAGATGACAACCATAACGTCTCGGAGACGATTGCAGACTATCTTGAGCTCGAAGGCATGATAATCGATTGTGCGTTTCATGGAGAGGCTGCGATTAAGTTAATCGAGGAAAATCATTACGATGTAATCATCATGGATATCATGATGCCGAAGCTCGATGGCATCAGTACGGTACAGAAGCTTCGACAAGATAAGTTATGTGGAACGCCAATTCTCTTCCTAACGGCAAAAGATACGCTAGATGACAAAATCGCGGCTTTTAAAGCGGGGGGAGATGACTATTTAATGAAGCCATTTGCGATGGAAGAGCTCAGTTTGCGTGCTCATGCTTTGGCTAATCGTGGTCCAAGACAAGATATCGGAACGCTCAAATTTGCAGATATTTGTTTAGATGCGCGTACAGGAAAAGTAACGAGAAAAGACAAAGAAATTAAGCTGAGTCGAATTCAAACTAAAATTTTAAAATTGCTCCTCCAACGTGCTCCAGCAGCGGTCTCGCGCACAGAAGTGATCGATAGTGTATGGGGAGACGAACCACCCGGAAGTGATGCACTTCGTAGCCATATTTACGGTTTAAGAACCGCGCTAGACAAAGGTTTTGAAGAATCACGATTAGAGACTATTCATGGACAAGGTTACCGACTTAAAGCATAACGAATATCCAAGCATTTATCGCAAGATCCGTTGGGGTTTTGGGGTCATGACGTTTGTGATGTTTACTCTTTTTTGGTCGCTGATTTATGTGGCAGAAAACAAACTGGAAGTGCTGAGTTTACATCACTGGCTAGATACTGAAGCTGCGCTTTATAGTGAGAATTTCGAGAAACAGGGCTGGGATGCGCCATTGCCAAACGTATTGGAATTCAACTCATATTGGAGTGAAGCACCGACACCCGATTGGTTGCTCTCTTTTACTTCACCTGGTTTTTACGAATACCTGCTTGGTGAAGAAGACAAACACTTTGTTGTATTGAGCCATCCCTCAGGGAAGGGGCTTATGTACATTGTGTTTCAAGATGACTCAGATGATTACTTGGACGAATACGAAAGCTCGCTGCATCAGTTTACGCTGCTGCTCGGTGGTTTGTTTTCATTTGTCATGGTTGGGTATGGTATTTACATGGTTCGAATATTGTCTCGGCCATTAGCGCAAATTGAAGACAAAATTAGCCAAATGTCACCGGATCAACCCGCTTTCCAAGTTGAAACTAAGTTCAGCGAAACACGCCAGATAGAGCAGACTTTGCTGGATAATAAGAACGATATCGCGGGCTATTTCAAACGAGAGCAAGAATTTAGCCGTTTTGCATCGCATGAGTTGAGAACGCCAATCATGGTGATTAAAGGCTCAACAGACATTCTGACGCGTATTCCTGATCAACCTCGAGTTGCGCAAAAAGCCATCACGAGGATGCAGTCAGCTTGTGACGAAATGCGTGTACTGACAGAAGCGTTTCTCTTACTTGGTAAAGAGAAAATAGAGCCTCAGCATTACGGAGAGCATCAGCTTCTCACTTGTTTACAAAAACAGTTGGAAGAGCTAGCTCCTTTATTTGCCAAGCAAGATTCGAATTACGCTTTGCACGAACAACATAGTGGTGTAGTGAAGGCACCAGAGAGTTTTGTGACCATTGTTATCAACAATCTGATTAAAAACGCCTTTAGCTATAGTGTGGGAGATATTGAAATTGAGTTGAAAGGTCATGCGCTTAAGATCCTAAACCGTCACGATGGCAACGAGACGTACAACGCTGGTTATGGTTGTGGGCTTGTTATCGTACAACGAATATGTGAACGGATGGGGTGGGCGTTAGTACTGGACGATGATGGTGTTCGATTTAGTGCAAAAGTGGAGTTCTGCTCTTAGCTTTGCGCGTATTGATTCAAGTGAGAATTAACGCTCTGGATTTTTCTTGTCGTACGCATCTAACCCGTAGTCAAACAAGAAAAAACTGGAATTTGAATTAGACTGAAGTTAGTGAAGCGGAAACTCGAGGAACCGTTATGCTCTCTTATCAGGTCAGCCGAAGTATTGAAATTAATAAGAATCAAAGTGAAATTATTGGCTATCTCAAGAACTTCAATAACTGGCCCAGCTGGTCACCATGGATCATTCTTGAACCAAGCTGCGAGCTGACATTCAGTGATAATCAGGGCCACGTTGGAGCTGGTTATCAATGGAATGGTCAGCGTATTGGGACTGGCGCGATTGTACTGGAAAGTACTCAAGAGCATCGATTAGATATGGAGCTACATTTCTTTCGCCCAATCAAGAGCCATGGAAAGGTGACTCTAATCGTGACGCCGTCACAAAATGGCTGTTTAGTCGAATGGCAAATGCAATCTCGCGTCCCTTGGTATCTGTTCTTTCTGAAAAGTATGTTTAAGTCGATGATAGAGATGGATTATCAACGTGGGTTACGCATGCTCAAAAGTAAGCTTGAAACCGGAAGAGTGCATTCAGACTTAGTCGAAATAGGTAACCGAACGTTGCCTCAAATTCATTACATTGGGATCAAGGGTGTGGCTAGCTTGCAGGAATTAGGTTCGGTAATTGAGAAGCATGTTCAGCAACTAGAACAGTTAATTAGTGACGAAACCCTATCCGTGAATGGTGAATTGTTTTGTTATTACCAGTCGATGGATATGCAGAAAGGTACATTCGAGTTTATCACTTGCTTTCCTCTTCATAACTCAGTACCAGCGCCTCAAGGGGCGGTTACCGGTACCATTCCTGAGAGTGAAACATTTGTCGTTGAACACCGAGGTGAATATCAGTTTTTGGGAAATGCATGGGCTTTAGCGATGAACTTGGTTCGTCAGAGTGATATGAAAGTCAAAACCAGTCCTTTAGGAATCGAACGCTATCTGAATAGCCCGAAGGAAACCACGGAAGAAGAGCTAAGAACGGAAATTATTTTGTTTAAGAAATGACAGGCGCAGGCGAGTAGGGTGTTTAGGTATCATACTGGTTATGCGAAATGTTATTAAAGAATAATAGCCTATCTGTTCCTACCCATAAAAATGCCTCAGCAATCGCTGAGGCATGGTTTTACAGGCCAACTTCTCTTGTTAGAGAATTATTGTGCACGGTATTTACCGCTGTTTAGTTCAATTTTAGACGCTTTTACCCGGCTGTCTGCGTTTAGGTAGTCGCTAATACTTAGCAGATCTTGATCTTGAGATGCTTTTAACACCGCTGATTCCCCCTCTGCGAAGATAACTTCTAATTTTAACTCTTTGGCGACTGCTTTCGCTTCGTTAGGATTGTTTACGGTGATATAAACCAGTCCAGTGGCTTTGGATACGTTACTAAACGCATTCTTAAACACCTCATCACCCGCTTGAAGTTTTACGTCTTCAGATAGGGTTCTAATAGTGCCAGTTTGCACTTTTCGATAATCTTGGCCATTAATCTCAACCGCTTCTGATGGCACAAACAGTTCTGGTGCAGGCTGTTGAGAGAGCTGTTGCTCAGCGTATACACTCGACGTCATGATAACGAGAGCCAGCATAGAAAATGATTTGTATTTCATGTTATTGACTCCTTAGTGTCCAAATATGCGCATCGACCAGTTCTTAATAACACCGGGCTGAGCGTTGTTTGCCATCGGAACGTCATAGATGGTGGAAGAGTTGAAATATGCAATGTAAGAATAGACTTCATCGCCGTTCGTATCTATTGCTCGCAACGTCCATTCGCCTTTTGCATCTTCGCCATAAAATTGGTTAGACAACATTAATTGATCTTTGTAGCCAGTAATCGATGAATCAAGAGATTGACCAACAAGACCATTGCGCGGTGTTTGCAAAACGGAACGAGTCCCTGATGGCGAAATGAGCTCGATAGCTAAGTCGGGCAGACGAGCGTGGTCCAGTGTCAATGTCACTTGAACGGATTCTACTGTCAGCTCATCGGCAATGGCGATACTTGAAGAACCACCAACTAGACTTGCATCGGGTACACTTACTTCTGTAGCGTTATTAACCCATGGCGTAATGACTTGAGTTGGCAAAACACGATTCGTCATGCGAGCACGTTGCATCGCTTCATCTAAATCTACAGCGCCGAAGCCATAAAAAGTATGGAAATCTACGCCTGCTGCGTTTTTCTGCCAAGGGGCAATTGCCTCGTAGCTAACCTGTTCACCATTATGGTTAGTAAATTCAAGCTGTACGCCTGGATGCGCTTTATCCGTTACTTTTGCTGTCTCCGCTAGTAAAGCACGTACATCACGAGCAGAAAGTGCGTGGTTGGTTGACATGATTGCCGCGATGGCACCCGATGTGTTCGGCGCAGCCGATGAGGTTCCATTCATCGTACTGGTATAGTTGCAGTTCGGATCGAGCTCCGTTCCGCCGTGTAACCCATTAATGCCAAGGCCATCACTGGTATTTTGCCCTTCTTCACAACCCATTAAATCAGTGGTGACCATAGCAGGGAAATCTTGCCCATATTCACCTGCTGGTGCTGCAACCCACACGTTCGACCCCACCGATGAGTAACTCGCTCGCGTACCATCCGCTCGTAGTGCACTAGTGACTAAATTGAAGTAATTGGCGTTATCATAAGACTGAGCAGAGTTGTGCATCGGTAAGCCTTGATTGTCTCCACCAGCAAAGAAGTTACTTGGCAATACGAAGAATCGCCCTGTATTGAAATAGCGGTAACCATTACCTGCTGACTTTACAAATACAGCACCTCGACCCCAGGCGTTACTCTCGCTGACGTTTTTCATCACGTCCATTTCAAGTTTTAGTTGAGGGTCGCTTTCATCAAAAGTAATCGGGTTTATAGGGCTGAAACCGTAACTTTGGTTAAATACGCGAACATCGCGTGTTGCTGGGTCCATGCCATGGGAGATTAACCAGCCTTCTAATGTCTGGTTGGCTAACCAGTTAAAACCGATGAGGGAAGAGTGAGAAGCGACACCGCGTCCGCCTTCACCGTTGTTGCCGACGGCGCTAATCAAACCGGCTACAGCAGTGCCATGACCATTAGTATCAACCGGATAACTTGGTGGGAATGAAGAGTCTTCGACGAAGTTTCTGCTACCTGTAACTATATTACCTGCAAGGTCGGGGTGATCGATCTGAACTCCAGAATCAATGACGGCAACTTTCACACCAACACCTGCAATCCCCATTGCCTGAGTGAGCCTAGTGTTTAAGTCGTTCCCAGCAACAGCAGGATTAGCCGCAAACGCAGTTTGCCCCGTGTTGTCTAAGTGCCATTGTTCAGAATAGAGTGGATCAAACGCCGAGACGGCAGGTGCAATGCCTACTGCCAACATAGCAGCAAATAGGCGATTAATGCGTATTTCCATTTTTGACCTCATGTCTTTGTTTGGAATTTTTTAGTTCCTGTTTCATATTCCGCTAACAGGAACAAACAAAGCTAACGACAAAGAATAAGGACGAAAACCATTTACAACTTGTTTACATTAAAAGTTCGATGGACAACATAAGTCTTTGTTAATTTACTGAAACCATGAGGTTTTTATATGTCGCATCGAACATGCATGAAAAATGAAAAGCAGAAAATACGAGTGTACCGTCTGCTTCAAGATGGTGGGTTATTTAGTTGAAGCGGGTTGAATAGTTGCGATTGGTTTCTTGGGTTCGGCTTTTTTCTTAGGCAGCACGTTATCAATCCACTTTTTAATGTACAACTTATCGAATTCTTTATCACACCACTTTTTGTTTAATCCACGTCGATTGAACTCAGCACCAATCGCCACTTTGGTTTGGTTAGTTGCACGGTTGTAGTAGAGAGTTTCACATAGTTGAGTGTTACTCATTTGCTGGGCATACACGTTGACACTGCTGCTGCGCATTCCCAGTTGAGATGCTTGCTGATTACTACACGCCATAAGAAATAGAGGCGCAAAAGTAATAATGATTAGATTTTTTTTCATGTGTGCTTTTTTATGATGTAGGATGAATGACGAACTGGTTTCTACCAGCTTGCTTCGCATCATACAAAGCTTGGTCTGCCAAGAAAAACCATTGATCCCATTCTTGTTTAATTATTTGTGCCGACAGTTTGTCCACTGCTCCAAGGGAAATTGTCGCGTTTAATGGTTTAGAGTCAACCACCAATGGCGTGTTTTCAACAGTATATCTCAATCGCTCCAAAAACTTAGCGCAATCTTCAGCTCGCTGTACTTCGAATAATAGGACAAACTCTTCTCCACCCCAACGAATGAGTAGGTCACCAGAGCGAGTGGATTCATTAAATAGCGTGGCAATATGAGTCAGCATTTTATCGCCAATATCGTGTCCATATTGATCATTAAAGGTTTTAAAATGATCAACATCTAAAACTGCTAAGGCAAATGTTCTATCTGGGCTTCTACGAGCCATTTTGTCCAGCCAAATGTGAAGATAGCGACGGTTATGCAGTTGAGTTAACGGATCGGTAGTATTTTCTTGAGTGAGTGCTTTATTAATACGTCTAACGCGCAGTACGTAACGAAAACCAACGACACCAATTGCCGTAATAGCGATAAAGTAGAACATTTCTCGATAGCGCTGCGAACGCAGTTCAGACGCTTGTAGCGCATTTTTTGTTTCTAGCAATTTGAGTTCTTTCTGGGCTAACTTAGCTTCGAGATCAAACTTAATGTTAATCATCTCTTCACCATGAATATGATGAGAAAACTCAGCCTCCAGCTCTCTTAATTGGGTTAAATAATGAAAAGCGGCTTCATAGTCATTAAGAATTTGATGAGCGTTTACCAGTACCGAAAGCATATCAATACGCTGCCGCAGCTCTAATTCACTGGTTGACTTGGTTTGTTCTAGAACGTTAAGCGCTGTTGTAATAGCTTTATCGTATTGTTTGTTTGCGAGGTAAGCCTCTGCAAATGCCTCGTAACAAGACGTTTTTAGCATTTCTAGATTTTTTGGAATGGGCAGGTCTACGCAACGCTGTGCGACCATTAATGCATCATCAATTTTTCCTACCGAGCTCAACATTTGTGAAAAGCTGGATAAAGAGTGGTGCTTGACTGTGTCAGACCCCGTTTGCATTGAAAGTCGAATGGCTTCATTGAAATAATATTCCGCTTTTTTGTTATCTCCGAGGCTCGAGTGAACGATGCTAAGGTTTGCGTAGATAACCCCCATAAAAAAGCTATTATCGTATTGATATTCGCTCTCTAGGTAAGTGTCGAGAGCTTGCGTTAGGTAGCTGTTGGCCCGAGCCCAATCTGATGCGTCGATGTAGACCGTCCCAATGTTGTTCAGTGTCATCGCGACTTGTATTTCAAATACTGTTTTTTCTAATAACTCATAGGCATTGCGATAATATTTTAGGCCACTGCGTAGTTGATTTCGAGATACTTCTAGATTGCCTAACCAGCGGTAAGCACGGCCTTCTAATGCTAGATAACCAAGATCACGGGCTGTAGAAACAACGTCATGGAGTAACAATTCTGCGTTCCAGTTATCGTCTTGCTCAATCATTGTTACAGCCTTATTGAGCTGTGCTTCAGCGACGACCCATTCCAAATGGTGCTTTTTACCGAATTCGATTAAATCGGGCATATCTTTCGGTAATGGAACGCCTTCGTAACGCTTAAGGTACTTTCGTGCAAAGTAATACAGAGCAAGAGACTCCGCTGATGCATTCTGTGGCGCATTTAACTCATCTTTTTGAATTGATCGCGGCTTACCCATCGAGCGAAAGTAGAGTTTTAACATGGGCTTGCTTTCTGCTGAAATGTGTTCTTCCAGATAAGCTTGCTTTTCAGTACTCGCCAGTACGTTGGTGGGATGCAAGAAAAGTCCAAGTGCAGTACAAAGTGCGCAAGCCAGTGTTTTAATTGAGAAGTGCATGAGCGTATTAATAAAATGTGATCTCTTAACCGAATACCAGTTAAGTCTACCATTTCTTGTTGGTTAAGTGCGGATGGATTCCCAGTGGCAAAGTGTTTTGGGAGTGAGATACGAGAAGGATCTCTATAATATTATGATTTATAAATCAAAATCTATTGAAAACTTATGCAATGATTAGGCGATGGTATAGACAAGGTAACGATGACGGGTAGGCGAGCATATTCGGTGGACTCAATCTAGTGATTTAAGCCGCGGATTCATCGCTCGAAATCAGGGTGAAGTGTAAAAAATTACGTTTCTGTCATAAATATTTAATGTTTGTATGGGTTGTTAAAAAACTGGATATTAGACATAGTGTTATTAAGCCAATAAAAAATGGCTTTTATAATAAATAGGAGATTAACTATGCATAATGAAATGATTCAACCTTCGCACTTCGGCATTATCGGCCGTACCTGCATTGCTTCAGTACTTATGATTGCGGGTGTTTTCGCTCTTATTTAAGAGTCAAGGGTAACGATGATTACCTTTTAAAGAGTAAGAAAATTCAGGGAATCACCTTAACCTTGTGTAAGGTATTCCCCTGAAAATCCAAGCTAGTCTTTAGTTATTAGCTGAAGAAGCTAAAAATCAATGCACTTACCGCCACAATGCCTGCTGCTAGAACAAAGTAAGTAGAGATATTTCCTCGATATTGTTTCATCGCCTCGATTTTATACACCGCTAACATTGGCATAATAAATAAGATCATTGCAATAACAGGCCCTGACAATGCTTCCATCATACCAAGAATACTTGGGTTCATGATCGCCGCCGCCCAGATTGAGAAGAACAGTGCTGCCACGCTGATACGATCAACACGCTTCTCAGGTAGGTTAAAATGCTTGTTAATTAAACCATTTAAGCTTTCACGCGCACCTAAAAAATGCCCAAGGAAAGATGAAGTGATAGCGACAAACGCTACTAAAGGACCAAGTGTTGCAATAAATGGATTATCGGTTGCGTTCGCTAAGTAAGACAATACGGATACGTTTTGTTCTTTTGCTTGAGCCAATTGTTCAGGTGACAGTGTTAGCACACAGGAAAATACAAAAATAAGAACAAAGGCAATCAGCATGATGCTAGTGCGACGAAGAATAACTTCGGATTTGGCATCTGCCTGCTTACCGTAATGGCGACGTTGTACATTTGCAAAGCTTGAAATTGCAGCTGCGTGACTAAACGAGAAAATCACTACAGGAACTGCTAACCACATAGTGCTAGCAAAAGCTGACGCTTCTGGCACATCCATGACAGGCATGGTCCAGTTCGGTATTAAGTAAAATGATAGAAAGGCAAGAATGGCAACAAGTGGGAACACCATAATGGCAAAGGCCCGTAGCATTACTTTTTCACCCGCCATCATAATAGCAATTAGTGCAAACACTAGTACGCCAGAAAGCAAAGGTCTAGGTAAAGAAGCCATATCAGCCTGATTTACCATGAAGCTATCTACTGTGTTTGTTATTCCAACACCATATATCAACAGGATCGGGAAGATCGAAAGAAAATACAGTAGTGAAATAGAACGGCCTGCTTTTGCGCCGAAGTGCTCTTCCACTACATCAGTGAAGTCTGCGTTTTTGATCTTAGAAGATAGTACAAAACGAGCTAAGCCACGGTGCGCAAGATAGGTCATTGGAAAAGCAAGTACTGCCATCGCGACTAAAGGCCAAAAACCACCAATCCCAAGGTTAATTGGCAGAAACAGGATGCCTGCGCCAACGGCTGTTCCAAATAGGCTAAGAACCCAATGTGTATCATGTTTTGACCAAGCTGTGGTTGTGTTTATTTCACTAGGATTTAAGGCATTTCGAGATTCTTTCACTTTAAAACTCGCTTTTATAAAAATAATAATGCTGAAAATGGTAAAGGTTTTAGTGTTTATTATCACACGCGAAGCTTGGTGAATAATGCTGTGAATTTGGGGTGGTTGTAAATTATCCAACTATGAATTTTTCAATAAACCAGAATAAAGTTCTTAAATTTAATGCGTTTAATGGTTGTATGTGTTGAAATTTTCATCTTGTGTGGTTTTTGATTTTGCGGTTAAAACTTAATCACGGATGTATGTTCTAAGTGAGTTAGGCCTAATTTTCAGGAAGAATATTACATTTCTTAAGCACTTAATTGAGATGTTTGTGTCCCGTCATTTAGATGAGATTTAGGTATACTGCTGCCATTCATGTTAAAGAAGGAGTCATTGAATGGACATCTTGTCTGCGCAAAAAGAGGACTTATTTGCCATATATAAGCTCGAAAATACTTTATTTGGAGAACACGCCTATCCTCAATTTTTCTTTCGGCAAGCTTTTGATTGTTGGGGAGAGACCTTACTGGTAGCAAAAGAGGGAGAGCAGGTCGCAGGGTATATATTGCTAACGACTAGCACAAATGCACATCAATATTGGATCATGTCATTGGCCGTCGATATTCAACATAGAGGTAAAGGTATTGCGCGTTCCCTCCTAGAAAACGTTATTGCGCCGTTGACGTTAGGCTCAAGCGTGAAATTGACTGTCGATCCTAAGAACCAACCTGCATTGTCTTTATACCTCTCCCTTGGCTTTAAAACGTTAGAAGAAGAAGCGCATTATTTTGGTGACGAAGAATCCAGGTTAGTCATGGAATTAGTAAAGTAATACTGCACGATAATGACCGAAATTTGCACACAATCAGTGCGTAGCATTACGTTGCTATAATTGGTTTTAAGCTAACCTTTTGTATAGTAATGGTTTTTAATCTTGGCACCTCACTTGCTTTACATAAACGTTCATCGATAACTCGATGCACCGCTCTCAATAGCAGGCGAGAGCGGTATAGGGTATTACTTTTTGAAAATGTACTAACAGCGTTAAAGGCATTGCTGCCTCTCTCGATTCGGGAGAGGCTTTTTTTTTGCTAGTAAGTTGGGCTGAATCGCACTGGAGGTGTTATGTCGCAAGGATGCAAAAAAACCACTTGTCCCTATTGTGGTGTTGGATGTGGTGTCGAGGTCAATGCGAAAGGAATCGTTGGGGATGCGTGTCATCCTGCAAATGCGGGATCACTGTGCGTAAAGGGCGTCGCGTTGGCAGAGAGCTTGAATATGCCTTCGCGCTTGCTGTATCCAAAGCTTGTCACCAAGCTGCGACCTCAAGGGCAAGAAGTGCAATGGCAACAAGCCACGGATCTGATTGCAGAAAAGATTCATCAAGCGAAAGCAGAGTTTGGATCGGATTCCGTCGCGATGTATGTGTCAGGGCAGTTGTTGACGGAAGACTATTACGTCGCCAACAAACTCATGAAAGGCTATGTTGGCAGCGCAAACATCGATACTAACTCGCGTTTGTGTATGTCTTCGGCGGTTGCGGCTCATGTACGAGCATTTGGTGAAGATGTCGTTCCCGTCAATTACGACGATATTGATAAGACTGAGCTATTGATAATTTGCGGTGCTAATACCGCTTGGACGCATCCTGTTTTATTTCGACGTATTCAACAAGCGAGAGAGAACAATCCTAACCTCAAGCTGGTGGTCATTGACCCGCGTGAAACAGTCACAGCGCAGCAAGCGGATTTGCATCTACCGATTAAAAACGATGGGGATGTGTCACTTTTTAATGGGTTGCTCAAGTTTCTTATCGAGCAGCAATGTATTGATTCTGAATACATAAACTCCTATACCGACGGGTTTGATGCGCTTGCAGAAGAAGTGTCTGACTTTCGTTACGATGTCACTAATCTAACGTCTTCCATTGGGATTTCAGAAGAAAAACTCACGACATTCTTCCAATGGTTTGCACAAAGCCCAACCGCAATCACGTTGTTTTGCCAAGGGGTTAACCAAGCCGAAAATGGTGTCGATAAAGGCAATGCCATTATTAATGCACATTTGGCGTCAGGTAAAATTGCCAAGTCAGGTTGTGGGCCATTTTCTATTACAGGTCAGCCGAATGCGATGGGTGGGCGAGAAGTCGGTGGATTGGCCAATCAGTTAGCGGTTCATCGTGCTTTTGACGCAGAGTCTATCAAGCAAGTGCAGGTGTTTTGGGATTCGCCAGAAATTGCCACTCAGCCCGGTTTAAAAGCCGTTGAGCTGTTTGAGGCGGTAGAACGTGGTGAGATTAAAGTTCTGTGGATCATGGCAACCAATCCCGTTGTCTCTTTACCAGATAACCAATTGGTAAAACGTGCACTAGAGATTTGTCCGTTTGTGATTGTTTCCGATATCACAGCGGATTCGGATGTAGCGCATTTTGCGGATCTGTTGCTGCCCGCCGCTGGTTGGGGTGAGAAGCAAGGCATGGTGACCAACTCTGAGCGTCGACTTTCAAGGCAGCGCCAGTTTCAAACGCCTCCGGGTGAAGCAAAATCAGATTGGTGGGCGATAAGCCAAGTTGGACAAGCTTTGTGTGCATTGGAAAAGACACAAAATGGCTTTGCGTTTACTTCTGAGCGGGCGGTATTCAGGGAATATGCCGCGATGACAGGCATGAATGCAGATTCGCCATTGAAGCTAGATCTTTCTCAATACGCCAACTTAACCGAGCAAGAATACGAAGAGTGGGTACCGACACAATGGGGAGGAGAGCGTCCTTTTGCTGATGGAATCTATTCGCACCCAGATGGAAAAGCGCGTTTTGTCGTGACCAGTGAATCTCCAACGCGTTTAGAAAGAACAAAAGGCTGGTGGCTCAATACTGGCAGGCAACGAGACCAATGGCATACCATGACGCGCACAGGTCATATCGCACACCTTGCCGCCTCTGAGTTAGAACCAACCGTGTACATGAACACACTCTCTGCCACTCAAAATCGCTTAAAAGCAGGACAACTCACCAAGCTGTTTCAGTCTACTTCAAACACCGGTATTTATGCCAAAGTTGCCATTGATGAAGGTTTGGGTTTTCAGGAGCTGTTTATGTCAATGCACTGGGCGGGTCGATATGGCGGTGAAAGCGGTGTTAACGCAATAGTAAACAGCGCAAAAGACCCTATTTCTGGGCAGCCTGCGTTTAAGTCGTCTTATGTTGAAGTGCAAGACGCAGCGGTCAAAACCTACGGTATGTTCATCGGTACACAGTTTGATTCCGGAAAGTTTCTCTACAGCGCATTTCAAGCAGAAAGCAATTTGGGCATTTGGCGCTTTGCACACGATAAGCGACCAAAGAAGCAGAGTTTTTGTCGAACGGAAAAGAGCCGCAGAATTACGATAGATATTGCCCAAGGTTGGCTAGCGGTGGATTACGACCTTGTTGGAGACGTTCGTATCATTCGTTCTGTTTTAGTGGTGTCTAGTGAACCGATTCAAACCGACTACACCAACTTTACCGGCTTGATTGGCAAGCCAATGGAGCTATCGCAACTGCTTACCATCACTCAATCGCAAAGCAGTGCCAAACTGGTTTGTAGTTGTTTCCGTGTTACTGATAAACAAATACATGACGCGATGGAGAAGCAAGACTGCACTTCACTGACTCAACTTCAAAACAAACTCAAATGCGGCACTAACTGTGGCTCGTGCGTTTCTCAAATCAAACAAATGGTCGACAGCCATCAGCATCAAAAGGGCAAACAGCAAGCGAACCAGCAAAGTCTGGCTATTCAAATAAAGTAAGTCATAAAGAGGATAAGCACATGGAAGCGTCTTATCAAAAGTCTTGGTTTAAGAAAGGACAAGCGAGTCAGAAACAAGAACGCTCGTCTCGCTTTTCTAAGCATGATCAAGCAAGCAAACTGAACCAACTTTTAGAAAATCACTCCACAGATCTAGATGCGAACCACAAAGGTTTTGTCTCGATTGTTGGAGCAGGGCCGCACGATCCTGACTTGTTAACGGTAAAGGCTGTGAAAGCGATTATGTCGGCAGAGGTTCTGCTGTACGACCGTTTGGTTAACAAAGATATTTTGGAGTTGGCTTCGCCACAAGCCGATTGGATTTACGTGGGCAAACGATGCGGACAACCTAGTATTGGTCAGGAAGAAATTTGTGACTTGATGGTATCGCTCGCTCAGCAAGGAAAGCGAGTTGTACGCTTAAAAGGGGGAGATCCTTTCGTATTTGGCCGTGGAGGTGAAGAGGCATTAGCACTCGTAAAACAATCAATCGCTTACGAAGTCATCCCCGGTATTACTGCTGCGATTGGGTGTTCCGCAAACAGCTTGATTCCGCTGACTCATCGTGGCGTTGCTCGCAGCGTTACCTTTGTGACAGGGCAAGTGGTAACAGGCGCATTTGAGGCTTGGAGCCAACTGATGCAAAGCGGACAAACGTTAGTCTTCTATATGGGGTTAGAAAAGTCATCGCAAATACAAACGGGTTTATTAGGCTCCGGTTTGAGAGAAGATTTCCCTGTCGCGATCATCACTCATGGTTGCAGCCCTCAACAACGAGTGCACGTTACACAACTCAATCAGCTCAATGATTTATCGATTACACTTAAAGGCGTGAGTCCAGCATTGATTGTGATGGGAGAAGTTGTCAAACTGCGCGAACAACTAATAGAAACCGTACAGTCAGTGACGAAATACGAGGGAATATGAGCAGCATTTTGGAATGTATTAGAACAGTCGGTCGTGGCGAACGTGGTAGAAAACCACTGAACTTTGACCAAGCGTTTCGAGTTATGGATGAATACCTAAACGGTGAGTGCGATGACGATCAGATGGCAATGTTATTGATGCTGATTCGTGTACAGAACGAGACTCAACAAGAAATCGCCGGCTTTGTGAAAGCATTCCAATCCCGCATGCCTGCTATTGGTGCAGACATCGACTGGCCATGTTATGCAGGTAAACGTGAAGCGGCAGGTCAACCTTGGCACCTGTTGGCAGCGAAGATCCTCGCCGATAATGGCCATAAAGTGCTGATGCATGGTTATCACGACCGTCAATCTGGTCGTTTGCATGCTGAAGATTACCTCGACAAGTTTGCTATCAAGAAAGCGGAATCAGCCGAAGACTCAAAACGTGTCTTAGACACACAAAACATCGTGTATCTGCCGCTCAGTGCGTTCGCTCCTCAAGCAGAAACCATGATCGGTTGGAAGAATCGTTATGGGCTTAGAACGCCGATTAATACTGTGGTTCGAGCATTGAATCCGGGGCAGGCGACGGTTGGTATTCGTGGTAGCTTCCATCCTGGATTCCAACAACTTCATGCTGAAGTCGAATACGAGATTGGTCAAACCGCTCATGCTGTTGTGTCCTTCAAAGGACAATCGGGTGAGTCAGAATACAACCCGAAAGTAAGCCAAACGGTCTGGTTAAGCCAAACAAGCGGCGTGACATCGCACTACTGGACGGAGCAAATGCTGTCTGAGGTGACAATGCCTGCGAACTGCCCGTTTGGGACGTCAGAAGATGACATGAACCAAATGGCGAATACGGTTCTTGCCACCATGACAGTGGTGCTATTTGCACAAATGCACGACAGAGAAAAAGCATTCGAACGAGCCTTCTCTTACTGGCAAGCCTATTGCGCCCAGCAATGACGCACTATTGTCAATTAATGTAAAACCAACGACGCAAAGTTGTTGAATCTGAATCCATTATCTATTGTTTGAAGAAGGTAAAAGATCCTAGCTCGCCAATGATGTGTTTCACCACCTTGCTCCGTATCAGAGTGGTGAAACCGCAGTTTTAGCCTCAATCGCGTTCGTTTCTCGCTGCGCTTTTGAGAATGAGAAAATCCCATATGGTAAGACACAGAGGACATGGATAATGGTTCTAAAGCATACCACTCCTAGTGAAAAGGCTTCTCACCCAATCCCGCAAGAAGCCTTCGATTGGTACGACGAATACGCCCACGGAAAAATCACGCGCCGTGAGTTTCTTAACAGGCTGGGTGGCCTTGCGGTGCTTGGCTTTAGCATGACAGCACTGGTCGATGCGTTAACCCCGAATTACGCACTCGCAGAACAAGTTTCATTTAACGATCCTGACATCAAAGCAACTTACGAAACCTTTCCATCTCCAAATGGGCATGGAGAAGGGCGTGGTTATTTGGTGATGCCACAGAAGAAGACCTTAAAATCGCCGGCCGTGTTGGTGATTCATGAAAATCGAGGTCTGAACCCTTATATCAAAGATGTCGCAAGACGAGTTGCAAAAGACGGCTTTATTGCTTTCGCTCCAGACGCGCTTTATCCACTCGGCGGCTATCCGGGGAACGACGATGAAGGTCGCGCGATGCAGAAAGAGATGGACAGAGACAAGATCGAACAAGACTTTATTGCAGCCGCTAACTTCCTCAAACAATACGAGGGTGGCAACGGTAAATTGGGCGCGGTTGGATTCTGCTTCGGTGGATACATTGTCAACATGCTTGCAGCGGTAATGCCTGAAGAGCTCGATGCAGGTGTGCCTTTCTATGGAACACCCGCGGCTCAAGAGATCCAAAAGCAAGTCAAAGGGCCATTGATGATTCACTTTGCAGGGCTCGATAAGCGTGTTAACGACACATGGCCTGCTTATGAGCAGCAATTGATCGCAACCGACGCACAGTATCAAGCGTTAATGTATGAGAACGTCAACCACGGCTTCCATAACGACTCAACAGCACGCTACGCACCGGAAGAAGCAGCACTCGCTTGGGAGCGCACACTCGGCTTCTTCAAAGAACATCTCGCCTCTAGTTAAAATGCTTCAGCTTTAGTTGGCACATTCCTTGTTATGTCTCTCTTAGTGAGTGAGATATAAACAAGGAATGTGCATGACTCAATCAACGTCAAAAACACCCATCATAGTATGCTGCGATAGCCACCAAGAGCAGGCTCGATTGTCCGGCTTATTGAGCAAAGATTACGACAACATCATGGGTTGCCAATTGGCACAACTAGAAACGTTAATGCAACGAGAACCGTCAGCAAGCGTTGTGGTTGGATGGCAGCAACCAACTGCGGAACTGCGTTTGATCGTCGATTTCTGCCGCAGAAAATCGGCACCACTTCTTATCGTCTTAAAGCAATTATCATCCAATGATATCAATCGTTTATCAGAAAAAATGGACTATGTGCTCATGCCGCATGATAGTGAGTTTGCACTTCAACCTTGGATTGAACATGCGACATTAGTGAGAACGAAATTCGAAAGTATGCAATCGGAAATTGAATCGCTGACCCACAAGATTGAAGAGCGCAAGCTGGTGGAAAAAGCCAAAGGTCTGCTGATGAAGATGCACAGCGTTGATGAAGAACAGGCTTACAAAGCGCTTAGAAATTCAGCTATGCAATCCAGCCAAACGCTCGCACAAGTTGCCAAGAATTTGATAACTACTTTGGAAGTGTTGGATTAGTTGCTCTACCACTTTGGGGTTAGGGTGCATTTTCTAACGTGGTGCGTGTTGCACTATCAGCAAGCAATAACAGGGAAAAATAAACGGTAGAATATACTAATTCATTGTATCTACTGTAAAAAATAAGTTGGCACAGTAATTGGATTAGTAGAATTGGGTTTATTGTTGAATCGCTTATCTCAATTATCAACGGCGGTAATTGTAGACTTAGCAACGGCGCTACTGCTCTTCGGAGTAGTGGCGCTTTTTTTATGGGAGCAAACCAATGAAATGGAGTTCGATGCTGAAAGTGTCAGCAATTTCGTTATCGGTATTCACCACGGTCAGCGTAAAGGCAGAGTTGGGTGAGCCAGAAATTGAAGACCTGAAGTTTGGTTTTATTAAGTTAACCGATATGGCACCGCTGGCGGTTGCTTATGAGAAAGGCTTTTTTGAAGACGAAGGCTTGTACGTCACTTTAGAAGCACAAGCAAACTGGAAGGTGCTTTTAGACCGAGTCATCGATGGTGAGCTTGCTGGCGCGCACATGCTTGCTGGTCAGCCATTGGGCGCGACGATTGGTGTCGGCACAAAAGCAGAAGTGATTACCGCGTTCAGTATGGATTTAAACGGCAACGCAATCACGGTTTCCAATGATACTTGGGAACAGATGAAGCAATACATTCCAAAGCAACCAGATGGCAAACCAGTTCACCCAATCAAAGCGGATGCACTGAAGCCTGTGGTCGACAGCTATCTGGATAAAGGCAAACCGTTCAACATGGGGATGGTGTTCCCTGTATCGACGCACAACTATGAGTTGCGATACTGGTTAGCGGCAGGTGGGATTCATCCAGGCTTTTACGCACCAGACTCAGGCGATAACAGTGGCCAGTTGGATGCTGACGTTCTTTTGAGTGTTACACCGCCACCACAAATGCCAGCAACAATGGAAGCGGGCACGATCAAAGGGTACTGCGTAGGCGAACCATGGAACCAACAAGCCGTATTCAAAGGCATTGGTACGCCAGTCGTGACCGATTACGAGATCTGGAAGAACAACCCAGAGAAAGTGTTTGGTGTTTCTAAAGCTTGGGCTGAGAAGTATCCAAACACGCACATTCGCGTAGTGAAAGCCTTGATTCGGGCGGCACATTGGTTGGATGAAAACGACAATGCCAACCGCCAAGAAGCAGTGAAGATGCTATCAAAAAGCGAATACGTTGGAGCCGATGCCGAAGTTATCGCCAACTCGATGACGGGCACATTTGAATACGAGAAAGGCGACAAACGAGACGTGCCAGACTTCAACGTGTTCTTCCGTCATAACGCCACTTATCCGTATTACAGCGATGCGATTTGGTACCTGACCCAAATGCGTCGCTGGGGACAGATCTCAAGCGAGAAATCCGATGATTGGTACATGGATGTCGCAAAAGAGGTTTACCGTCCGGACATTTACCAACAAGCGGCTCAAGCACTGATTGAAGATGGTGTGTTGAGCAAAAAAGACTTCCCAGATTTTAGTGCTGAAGATGGTTTCCGTGCGCCACAAACACACTTTATCGACAACATCGTTTATGACGGTCGCGAGCCAAATAAATATCTAGAGAAGTTCTCTATCGGGCTTAAAGGAAAAGACAAGGTTTAACCATAACGATAAACGCCACAGGCGAGGGAATTCGCTTGTGGCAACAAGGATGTAAATTTCTTAGGAGTGAGTATGTCTAGTAATGTCATTTCCCTGTTTCCTGCTAAGCAGGTAGTGAACCGAAGTCGGCTGGTGCTTTTGCCCGTCATTGGCTTGCTGATCTTTTTGGCAATGTGGCACTTAGCAGCGAGAGAAGTGCAAACCTCATTAGGTACGCTACCAGGGCCAGTGCAAACTTTTCAGCAGTTCAGCAACCTTGTCGATGACCATTGGCAAGAGCGAGAAAAGGAACAAGCGTTTATCGAGCGTCAGGAAAAGCGCAATGCTGCGAAGTTAGCGAAGAATCCAGACGCGGAAGTGAAGATTCGTCCTTACACAGGTAAACCGACGTTCTTCGACCAAATCATAACAAGCTTAGTGACCGTAACTGCGGGCTTTTTGCTGGCGACGGTTATCGCGATTCCGCTTGGCATCGTGCTTGGTCTTAATCAAGGGCTGTATCAAGCGTTCAACCCAATCATTCAACTGCTCAAGCCCGTATCACCTTTAGCTTGGCTGCCTATCGTCACTATGGTTGTAAGTGCCACTTATGTGAGTGATGACCCGATGTTTGCTAAGTCGTTCATCAACTCTCTGATCACTGTAGCGCTGTGTAGCTTATGGCCGACGCTGATTAACACCGCTGTGGGTGTAACAAGCGTTGATAAAGACTTAATCAACGTGAGTAAAGTGCTTCAACTTTCGTGGTGGCAGCACATCCGCACCATCGTATTACCTTCTGCCATTCCAATGATCTTCACAGGTTTACGTCTCTCTTTAGGTATCGCTTGGATGGTGTTGATTGCGGCAGAAATGCTCGCGCAGAACCCAGGGTTAGGCAAGTTCGTTTGGGATGAATTCCAAAACGGCAGCTCGGCATCATTGGGGCGCATCATGGTGGCAGTCATCACCATTGGTTTTATCGGTTTGATGCTCGATAGAGGCATGCTGCAACTTCAAAAGTGGCTGTCTTGGAATAAACAACAAGCGTTGAGATAAGGGAAACGATCATGGAAAAAGCATTATTAGATCTAACGCGTTTAGGGATGCGATTCCCAACGCCAGATGGCGAGTTCATCGCGCTTAAGAACGTCGATTTACAAATCAATAAAGGCGAGTTTGTATCCCTAATTGGTCACTCTGGCTGTGGTAAATCAACGGTATTGAACTTAGTCGCAGGGCTGCACATGCCAACAGACGGCGGCGTGATCGTCGATGGACGAGAAGTATCTGGACCAGGACCTGACCGCGCAGTGGTGTTCCAAAACCATTCATTATTGCCTTGGTTAACCGTGTATCAAAACGTTGAGTTAGCTGTAAAGCAAATTGCCGGCAAAAAGGGCAAAGCGTGGATTCAGGAGCAAGTGAATCACTATTTGGAGTTGATTCAAATGCAGCATGCCGCGCACAAAAAGCCGGACGAAATCTCTGGTGGTATGAAGCAGCGAGTCGGCATCGCCAGAGCACTGGCACTTCAACCAAAGGTTCTACTGATGGATGAGCCATTTGGCGCGTTGGATGCGTTAACACGTGCGCATTTGCAGGATGCACTGATGAAGATTCAAGCCGAGCTAAACAACACTGTCATCATGATTACCCATGACGTGGATGAAGCCGTACTGCTATCCGACAAAATCGTGATGATGACTAACGGACCGGCGGCAACCATTGGTGAAGTGTTAGAAGTGAATCTACCTCGCCCTCGTGAGCGTGTCGCACTGGCGGATGATGCGCAGTATCAGAAGTGTCGACAAGCGGTGCTGAAGTTCCTTTACGAGAAGCAATCCAAAGTCGAGATTCCTGCTTCGAAAGAAGACAAACCCAAAACCGCAGCGCAAACGGCATAAGGAGGCAGCGATGAACAGTCCTTTAACGATTCCAGTAAAGAACGCATTGAGCCACATCGTTGTGGTAGGCAACGGTATGGTCGGGCAACACCTCGTCGAGCAATTAGTGCAGAAAAACGCGCATTTGGAGCACCGAATTACCGTGATTGGTGCAGAGCGCTTTATCGCGTATGACCGTGTACAACTTTCTTCTTTATTTGCGGGTAAGTCTCATGATGATTTGATGCTGAGTAACCAAGAATGGTACGACATGCATGGCATCCAACTCGTACTTGGCAGCCAAGTAACAGGCATCGACAGAGAGCAAAAGCGCATTCTGCTTGATGGTGAAGATGTGCTGGGTTACGACCAACTCGTGCTCGCGACCGGTTCTTACCCGTTTGTGCCGCCAATTGAAGGTAAAGACCGAGACAACGTGTTTGTCTATCGCACGCTTGATGATCTTTCACAAATCAAAAAGGCATGTGAAGGCGCAAGAACAGGCGCAGTGATTGGCGGCGGCTTGTTGGGTTTAGAAGCGGCAAACGCACTCAAACTATTGGGGCTAGAAACTCACGTCATTGAGTTTGCACCTCGCCTGATACCCGTGCAGTTAGATGATGGTGCTGGCTTAGTGCTAAAAGAGAAGATTGAAGCACTAGGGCTAACCGTTCACACCTCAACGGGTACGGAACGAATCTGCGATGGTGAAACGGCTAAGCATCGTATGGTGTTTAAAGACAAAGATCCTCTCGAAGTGGATGTGATTGTCTTCTCCGCAGGCATTCGTCCTCAAGATGAGTTGGCAAGGCTGGCTGAGCTAGAAATAGGCGAGCGAGGCGGCATTGTGATTAATAACCAATGCCAAACCAGCGATGAGAACATTTACGCGATTGGCGAATGTGCCCTTTGGGAGCAGAAGATCTTTGGTTTAGTCGCACCCGGTTACACCATGGCGAGAACCACTGCCGATATCTTGACTGGTATGCCAAGCGAAGGTTTTAAAGGCGCAGACATGAGCACCAAGCTCAAGCTACTTGGGGTGGATGTGGCGTCTATCGGCGATGCACAAATGCAAACCGAAGGCGCACAGGAAATGGTGTTGCAAGATGCGGTTGCAGGCATCTACAAAAAGCTGGTGGTTGATGCGAGCGGCACCCAATTGCTTGGTGCGATTCTCGTTGGTGACAACAGCGACTACGATGCGCTCTTACAGTGTTATTTGAACAAAACGGTTCTACCAGACCACGCAGCGAACCTGCTGTTTGATACCGGAATGCTTGATGGAGAGATGCCAGACAGCGCCATCATCTGTTCTTGTCACAACGTCACAAAAGGCGACTTAGTTGCCGAGATACAAGCTGGCACTACCAACCTGACGGACCTTAAAGCCAACACCAAAGCCGGTACTGGCTGTGGTGGCTGTAGCAATATGGTCAAGTCGGTATTGGATACTCAATTAGCAGCCATGGGGGTAGAGGTCAACAACCACCTTTGTGAGCACTTTGAGTTAAGTCGCCAAGAGATGTTCCATATTTGCCAAGTGGAACAAATCAAAGACTTCGACACCTTAATTGCACTGCATGGCAAAGGGCATGGGTGTGATATCTGTAAGCCGACAGCAGCATCTGTGTTTGCTTCTTTGTGGAATGAACACATCATGGAGCCTCAACATCAATCTCTGCAAGATTCTAACGATGCTTTCATGGCAAACCTGCAAAAAGATGGCTCTTACTCGATTGTACCTCGTGTTCCGGGCGGCGAAATCACACCAGACAAACTCATCGTGCTAGGCGAAGTTGCTCAGCAATACGATCTGTACACCAAAATCACTGGCGGTCAGCGCGTGGATTTATTTGGCGCGCAGTTAGAACAGCTTCCTGAAATCTGGCAAACCTTAATTGATGCTGGTTTTGAAACAGGGCATGCCTACGGTAAATCGGTGCGCACCGTGAAATCTTGCGTCGGCTCTACTTGGTGTCGCTATGGTGTTGATGACTCGGTCGGATTAGCTATTGAGTTAGAGAGCCGCTACAAAGGATTGCGAGCGCCCCATAAGCTTAAGTTTGCCGTATCGGGCTGTACTCGCGAGTGTGCAGAAGCGCAAAGTAAAGACATTGGGGTGATCGCCACCGAAAACGGCTGGAATCTATACGTTTGTGGTAATGGCGGCATGAGACCACGACACGCTGATTTGTTTGCATCCGACCTATCCAAATCAGAGTTGATCACCATGATCGACCGAGTATTGATGTTCTACGTCAGCACCGCAGATCGCTTGCAGCGTACGTCGGTGTGGATGGAGAACATGGAAGGGGGCTTAGATTACCTTAAACAAGTGATTTTGGATGACTCTCTCAACCTATGTGACTCTTTGGATGAACAAATGGCACGAGTCGTAGATACCTATCAGTGTGAGTGGAAGAGCACGTTGGATAATCCTCAAAAATTGCAACGCTTCCGTCCTTTCTTGAACAGCACGTCGGGCAGCAAAGTCTTGCCGTACCAACGTGTGCGCGGTCAGCGTATTCCCGTGAAACAGGAGGTGTAAATGGCAGCTTTAACTAAAGTGAAATTGTGTCAGCTTGATGACCTAATGCCGTTCATCGGTGCCACGGTGTTGATTGAAGGCGAGCATGTCGCGTTATTCTACATTCCCGATAACGGTGTTTACGCTGTTCAGGATTGGGACCCAATTGGTAAGGCTTATGTGATGAGTCGAGGGATCGTCGGTGATATCGATGGTGAGATGTGTGTTGCATCACCACTGTACAAACAGCATTTCAGTTTAAAGAGTGGGCAGTGTTTGGAAGATGAAGCGTACTGTCTAAAAACTTGGCAAGTAACGGTCGACGATAATCAGGTTTGTTATTTAGTCGAAGAATGATCCTAGAAATTTGCCTGCTCGATATGAGTAAATTCTTAGCGTAAGAGATAAGCGAATAAAGCTCCAGAGACACCACAGTATGGCTCTGGAGCTTTTAATTATTCGGAAGGATTCACTTGTAGTTCGGTATAGCCAGTCGAGTCGTCCATCGCTCTAGTGAACTCAAGCTCTGAGTAAGAATGGATGATCAATTCTGCGGTAGTATCAATCACTGTGCCTTCCAGCAAATGCCCACCCCAAACTCGTCCATCACGATCAGACACCGAGATATGAACGTGCTGATGCTCAGGCGTTAGTGTTCCCATCACAGAGACGATTTCAAATGGCTCTTGTTTGGTTAACGTACTCTCTGCACCTGCCAAACGAAGGTTGAGGTCAGTGACACAACCAACGCATGAAGCAATCGAGCCTGCTTTGATACCATGCTGCTCGACCAATTTCGCTAGGCTCAGCTTTAAGTCCATGCCTTTGGTAAGACGTACTGCTATCACTTCAATCGACATGTCACTTCCTAATCAAAACCAGCAAGCAGGAAAGCGCCGTATCCAAGTCGGCATAACGTTTGGCTTTGCCAAGTACGCGCATACCTTGCATGTTGTTGAGAACAAAACGAGCAAGCTCTTCTGGTTTCAGCGTTTTCGGCACTAAGGTTTCTTTTTGTGCATTGGTCAGCGCATCCGCAATGATGTCGATAAGATGGTCAAACAAAAAATGCCCTTTGCGCAGTACATCATCGTCTTCACCAGCGTGCTCAATCAACGCATTTTGGATAAAACACCCACAGCTGCGTTTGCGTTGCAGATCAGCAAAAGATTTAAGGAACGATTCCAACTCAGGTAAAGACGCGTCGTCTTTTTCCAAATCATTCAGTGACGGTAGCGAGACCTTTTTTAAGTAAGTATCGAGCGCTTCGTAGTAGAGCTGTTGCTTGTCACCATAGGTGTTGTAAAGACTGAAGCGGTTGATGTTCAGTTCGTCGGTGAGATCCGAGATAGACGTGTTCGCAAAGCCCTTGCGCCAAAACACATCCATAGCCACGAGAAGCTTTTCATCTCGGTCGAAGTTGGCTTTTCTTGCCATAAATTACCTGCCTGGGTCTGCTTATTGGGTAATTAAATTGCTTTGGAGGGATGGTACAGAGAACCTCTAGCGTTAGAACTGAACCAATATGATGAATACCCATCTATTCTTGGGTATCAGCCCCCAAATTCATGTGAACTCACAAACGGCATCAAAAATCTCGCTCAGCAAACAGACCCACAACTGTTTGAAAATTTTTGATAGTGAAGTTCTTGACTGATCGTTTATAAACTGACTACAGTATATCCTAACCAATCGGTTAGAAAAAGATAAAAGGATGTGAAATGAAGCTCTATGAAACCGCAATGACTCCAAGTTGTAAGCGAGTTAGCATTTTTCTGAAGGAAATCGGTGGCGAGGTTGAGCGAATTGCGCTGAACGTTCGTGAGGGCGATAACCTATCTGAACCGTTTAAATCGAAAAGCGTGAATGGCAAAGTGCCTCTGCTGGAACTGGATGATGGTACGACGATCTGTGAAAGCGTGGCGATTTGTCGCTACCTAGATGAAGCGTTTGGAAATGATCTGGCGCTGTTTGGTGCTAACCAGCTCGAACGTGCTCAGGTAGAAATGTGGCATCGTGTGGTGGAGTTCCAAGGACTAAATGCGGCATTTCAGGCGTTTCGAAACATGACCGGAGTTTATGGAGACAGAGAACGTTGTGTTGAAGCATGGGGCGAAGAATCAAAACAACGCGTCTACGAATTTCTGCCTGTCTTAGACAAGCGTCTTGAACATAATGATTTTATCGCCGTAGACCATTTTACTATTGTCGATATAACAGGCTTTATCTTGATCAGTTTCGCAATTAAAGGCCTAGAAATTGATGTGCTATCGACGTCGCCAAACATTGCTCGATGGTATAACCAAATTTTAGCTAGACCTGCATTTCAGAGTTAATGTATTGCAGCGAGTGGATGATAGCTCGCTGCTACTACCTTACCGATTCTTAACTCAGCAGGATATTCAAATTTTTTCAGATTTTTCTTATTTTTTCTCCTATCGCCTATAATTGGAAAAACAACCTCAATTTGCTTCGTTGCGTTTTAGAGCCTCGAGCTCTTGGTCCGTAGACGCTCTCTTTCATCATGGAAAGTCTAATAATAGACAAGGAGAGGTCATGAATATTCAAGTGAAAACTATCAATAATATTCTAATAGCCCTGTTAATGGTTTCGGTTTTTGGTCTATTCGCACTGTACCTCAATTACACACAGCAGAATGAACAGATTGAAAGGCTGCAAAGTCAGTTAATCGAAAAAGAGCATCAGATACTAATTTCTAATGAAGCGTTGTCTTACACTCGATATCAACACCAATTATTAGCCGAAGACTACAGCCGTTTTAGAAATGAGCAGTCAGTGACTAGTGTTTTGCGTTAGCCAGTAAAGCAACCGTATTAAGGAGGAAGATGAAACCCATTCTTTTGGTCGATGATAGTAAAACAGTCCTGCTTTACATCAGCAGTGCATTGGAAAAGCAAGGCTATGAAGTGCTTGCTGTTGAAGACGGACGAGCGGCGCTCGAAGTGCTAACCCACCGCCCTGATATTCAGTTTGTGCTGAGTGATTTAATGATGCCTGGAATTAGTGGTATTGAATTGTGTCGCCAATTAAAATCTAAAGTTAGCGAGCGTTACATTTTCTTTGTTCTACTGTCTTCTAGAAATGACCAAAGTTCGATCGTGAAAGGCATTGATGCTGGCGCAGATGATTTCGTAGATAAGAAGACGTCTGTAGAGGAACTTCAGGCCAGAATCCGTGCGGGGTTTCGTACTTTAGAACTGCACAACAAACTCGTTGAGAGAAATAAAGAACTAGATGCGGCCTATCAAACAATTCACCAAGACCTGCAGTCTGCGAGTCATCTGATGGAGCAACTACTCCCTTCTGAATCAACTATCCAAAATATACAGTTTAGTTATGTCTACAAACCATGCTCCCAGATTGGTGGTGATATGTTGGGGTATTTGGAGCTCGATGAACAACATGTTGCGTTTTATGTATTTGATGTTTCTGGTCATGGTATTTCTTCAGCTTTGATGGCTTTTTCTATTCAACAAACGCTATCTCAAAGTCAGGGGCCTGATTCGATCACGATGGAGTTGAGAGATGACGGCTATTGCGTAAGTGAGCCTGCATCTGTGATTGAACGGCTAAATCGGCGTTATCAGCAAACTAGAAACAGTCAACTTTACTTTACTATGGCTTACGCCATTCTTAACACAAAATCAGGGCGACTTAGCTATTGCACGGCTGGCCACCCCAGGATCTTAGTTTGGCGAGCGAGTACGAAAACGATGGAACAGATAGGTGACGATAACTTTATCGTTGGTGCAATGCAGCCGATGGAATATATCGGTAACCAAATTAGTCTGGATGAGGGCGATGCATTGTGGCTTTATTCGGATGGTTTGATTGAAGCGAGGCAGGGTGAGGAGATGTTTTCACTACAACGATTGGCATCGAGTATAAAAGCTGTTTGCACGCTGACAGTTGAAGACCAAGTGGGAGACGTCTTTAAAAAAGTACAATCTTGGCATAACGAAGATGAGTTTGATGATGATGCCAGCCTTTTACAGGTAAAATGGCATGGTGAGAGGCTCGATTTTAAGGAAAAGAATGTCAAAGAGCGAATTTAAACGAACTTACGGGAGCTCCCTTACTCACTCACGAAGTGCGAGCAAAGACGTTGTTCGGTTTTTGATGGGTCATCAAATCCCCTTAAATGCAATTCAATCATTGGAGCTTTGTGTCGTTGAGCTCATGAATAACGCTTATATTCATTCTTACAGTGAAATAGAAGGCCTGCCAATTGAAGTGGAGTGTAGGGTTGGGGATGACCAAGTGTCCGGTTTCGTGGAACTGAGAGTCTCTGATTGCGGAGCGCCGATCAATGAAAAGACGTTCATCCAACATAAAAACAAACAGATTGAGGCACCTAACTTAATGGATGACGATAGTTGGTCCTCCTCTGGTCGCGGACTGATGTTAGTCGCTCAATTATCTGACCTGTTTAAATTGGAAAAAGGTTTCGAAAACAATACGTTTGTTGTAGTGAAAAGGAATAGGGAGAGAAACTAACAACCAAGCAAAGTCGATTTCCTTCACTTGGTCCCTAGCGTTAATCTGACGGTTGCGTTGTATATCATTGTTATTTTGTATTCGTTGTTGGTGCCGGTGATAGTAACGCCTCCAACTCTTCTGGTGTTAGAATATCACTGATGTTTAACATATTACTTTCATCATCTAGCGCCATCTTTGTACGGCTAAGTAAGTACCTTTTTTGAGTTGGTGTTAGGTCTTTGAGAGACTCAATCAACTCCCTGAAATTGCTATTATTCATTGCCATATTTCCCCCAGTTAAGCCTTGAATTTCTTTATTGCATATTCTTCAAGTAAGCGAAGATTTGTTGATTAATTGCAGCTAGCTCTTTAGTAACTATAGCTATATCTGAGCTATCTGGCGCTGTATCGTTTCTGGTTTTTTCTTCTATTCTTTGAAACGCAATGACCGCGGTGTCTTCTCCGAAACTCTCTAGAATGCCCTTTAAACTATGAGCTAATAGATAGAGTTCTGACCAACATCTGCTTGCATATAGCTCATCTATACGCTCTATATCACTCGTGTGATCTTCGAGGTATGTAGAAAAAACAGTGACGATGAGATCTACGTCGTTATCCATGTATGTATTGAGAACATCAAAATTAATCATGTATACCCCTATTAAACGTTGAGGTAGAGGAATGTTTCGGATAATGAAGGCTTAGCCGAAGGTATGAATGGCATAACCAGTATTTGAGCAGAAATAGTTTGCTTGTCGCTTGAGATAAACTTACAAAAAGAAAGTCATTGTTAAAGATATTTTGACTTATATCCAAACGGCAATGGTCGAAATGTAGGGATGAAAAAACTTCAACTCGCGTGTTTTTAACACAAGTAGCAAAGGGGACGTTTCCACGTAAAACGCCGAGTCGGTAAGTGTCTTGCAGTCCTAGTTTAAGGCTATCGTTACATACGGACGCCAGACGTTCGCCAACTTTGACTATTCCTTCAGTCAAGGCTAACTCTCCTCATTAAGTACAAGTATAAATTAGCAATCTAGTTGCATATTGGCAAGTAATCTGCGGCAAAAAAGGGACTCGCGTCCCTTTTGTTTTCAGCCCTAAACCACCTACTTCAGTAGGTGGTTATCATCCGTTTCGGCTTTGCCTGTAAAACTACTCAT